>CAZJGK010000058.1:6448-21874 GCA_964545545.1 uncultured Fibrobacteraceae bacterium
GCCGAACCGGGATCCGGTCCGGAGGATTGGCGTCCGGCCACCTGCTGTGCCGAGGGTCCGGTTTTTCCCGCTGAAGCCCTGGTCTGGTCCCGATTACCCTGAGGATCAACCGTTGGTCGCCCTGTCCTGGAATGGAATGGGGCCAGACGAAAGGATCCGTGTGAAGCCAAAGTGGTGGCATATCGACCCGCAGGAACCCTTTACAATCGGGCCCCGCGTGCTTCCCGGCCGCATCTGGACGGCGTCGGGGTGTTTTGCCTACGGATTGACCGGCCATGAGATGACGGCGCCCGGTTTTTCCTCGCCCTATGAAGGGGTGGGCGTGGTGGTGACCAAGACCGTCACCCCTGAACCGCGCTGCGGCAACCCCATGCCCCGTCTGGTGGAAACCCCCCATGGCGCCCTCAACAGCATTGGTTTGGAAAACGTCGGCCTGAAGGCTTTTTGCGCCGAAGTGATGCCGCAACTGGAGACCCGGGGCGTGCCCTTTATTGCCAGCGTTGCGGCCACGTGTCCCGCACAGTTCGGCGAGATGGTCGGGATGCTCCGGGAAGCCGGCCGGGATCTCGGCTGCTGGCACGGGGTCGAACTCAACCTCAGCTGCCCCAATGTGGCCGAAGGCGGACACGATTTCGGCAAGGATCCCCGCACCGTTGCCGCGTGTGTGGCCGCGGCGCGGTCGCCCTTGACCGACCGCGCCCTGCTGGCCAAGCTGACCCCCAACGTGGGCGATGTGGCCGCCCTGGCTGCCGCGGCGGCCAGCGGCGGGGCAGATGCCGTCAGCGCCGTCAATACCTTTGTGGGCATGGAGGTCGATCCGGTGAGGGGGGAGCCGATCCTGCCGCGCAGGTTCGGCGGCTATTCGGGGCCGGCCATCCAGCCCATGGCCCTGGCCAAGGTGGATGAAATCATCCGCAAAACCGGGATCCCCGTGGTCGGCGTCGGTGGCATTGCCACGGCTGCGGATGCCTTGAAATACTTTGCGCTGGGGGTGGTCGCCGTGCAGGTGGGCACGGCCCAGATGCGGGATCCTTTTACCGCCGCGGTCATTGCCCGCGAGTTGCGCGCAGCCGCACAGGCGCAGGATCCCCAGTGATTAAGTCCGTCCCTCAGGAGTCTTCGGGGATTCCATCGGGAAAATCAGCTTCCAGAAGGTCGGCGAAGGTGTCGATGCGGGAGAGTATCATGGTGGCCAGCTCATTCCCGACGTCCTCGGCCCGGTCAATTGGGCCGTGGGCCGTCAGGCGGTTGATTCCCGATCCGGTGGTGCCGGTAATGATCACCTGGGTCTGCTCCACCTTGGCCAGGGCGCCCACGGGAAGATCCTGATCGGAAATCATGCGGGAGCAAAAGGCCAGCTCGGCCCGGAGTTCGGTGGCGCTTGCCGGTGAGTGCAATACCTCCAGCAGATCCCGCGCCTCCTTGTCGTCACTGCGGCCGATGACCACCAGTAGACCTTGTCCGGGCCCGGGCAAGACGAATTCCGGGGAAAAAATCTCGGCCACGATGCCCTGGATGCCCAGGTGTTCGGTGACGGCCGCAGGCAGCACAAGACCGTCGATTTCGCTGCGGCGCAGGTGGGTTTCCATGGCGAGATCCACGCCACCCTTCAGGATCACGAACTTCAGATCCGGCCACAGCGCCGAAAGCCGGGCCCGGGCGCGCAGGGACAGGACGCCGATCGTGCTGCCGCGATCCATTTCATCCATGAGCCGGCCCTGCCGGTTCAAAAAGGCGTCGAAGGGGTTGCCCCGGTCCGGAACACACAGGATTTCCAGCCCGTCGGGCAAAGGGAGAACCATGTCGTCGGCCTCCATGACCACCAGGCGGGCCTGGTCGTCCAGGAGCATGCGTTCCAGAAATTCAACCTCGGCCCGGGACGTCGCCAAAAAAGGTTCGGTATGCTTGGCCTTGGTTTTGACGGGCGAGGCCATGAGGTTCAGCTGGCAACTCAGCCGGGGGACGGATTGCTGCAGTTTGTCCAGCACGGCCTGGGTCTGGTTGCGAGCCAGAGGGGAGGAAAGGCTGCCGAAACTCATAACCCGGGTTTTCACGATGACAACCTCAAGTTGGAGTGGACACGATTTCCCGGCCAAGGAATTCCCCGACCATCGCGCCGATGCGGTGCGCGTCGGCGAAGGGCAGGGCGGTGTGGATGGGCAGGGTCAGGATTTCCCGACCGGCCCGTTCCGCTTCGGCCAGGGAGCCGCTCGTGCGACAATACTCCGCAAGCTCGTGGTGGTTCAAGGGTGGATCGTAATAGATGCCGGTGCTGATGCCCTCGGCGGTCAGTCTTTTCCGCAAGGCATCACGATTCCCGGTCCGGACCCAGTACTGATGGTAGGTCGCCTTCATGCCTGTGCCACCGTTGGGAGTCCGCAGACGGTTGGCGTCGGGAATGTAGCTGTCGTAGATGGAGGCAATCTGGTCCCGGTCGTGTTGCTCTGCGGCAAAGCGGGCCCGACGAATCCTGATCACCATGGCCTGCACCTCGTCCAGGCGGCTGTTCCAGCCGGTGTAGAGGTGTCCGTTCATGCGCACAGGCTGGTGGCCGCGGACCTTGCGGATCAACTCCGCGTCCTGCTCGTCGCGACAGAACACCATGCCGCCGTCACCGATGCCCGGCAGGTTCTTGGTGGGATAGAAACTCAAGGTGCTCATACGGGCGCAGGCTCCGATTGGCCGGCCGTCGTAATAGGTGCCCCAGGCCTGGGCCATGTCGGTGACGACCTGAAGCCCGTTGGCCTCGGCGATGGCAAGGATGGGATTCATGTCGCAGGGGGCGCCGAAAATGGGCACCGGCAAAATGGCCCGCGTGCGTGGGGTTATGGCGGCGGCGAGGCGGTCCGGATCGAGATTCAGGTCCTGGGGCTTGATGTCCACGAATACGGGCACGGCATCGAGCAGGATGATCGCTTCCATGGTGGCATCGAAAGTGTAGGGGGTCGTGATGACCTCGTCGCCGGGCCGCACTCCGGCCACCGAAAGGGCGACGAATAGGGCCGATGAACCCGAGGCCACGCCTACGGCGGCCGGCACACCGCAGTCGGCGGAGAGTTCCTCTTCGAGCCGGCTCACTTCCTGGCCCAGGATGTACTGGCCGGACATCAGAAACCGTTCGAAACCGGCCAGGATCTCGTCCTTGCAGGGCAGCATGGGAGTGATCAGGTCGTAGCGCTCAATAAATTTGGGCTCAGGGCTGCTCATGGTTTCCTCTCAATCAAATCCGGCCCACCCCGCGAGGCGGACCGTTTAGGATGCATCGGATGTGTGCTGTGCCCTGCCGAAGCAGTCATACTTGAATCCGTAGCGCTCCAGATAGGGGCGATCATACACGTTCCGGCAGTCGAGAAAAGCATTTCCTGCCATGGCTTCCTGGAGCCAGTTGAAATCCAATTGGCGGTACTGATTCCACTCGGTGACCAGGATGGCAATGTCGGCGCCGCTGCAGGCTTCGTAGGGCGAGTCGGTGTAGACAAGGTCCGGATGGAAGAGCTTAAAGTTATCCATGGCCGCCGGATCGTGGACCTTGATGACGCAATTTTTGGCCTTGAGCCCCTCCACCAGGGGCAAGGTCGGGCTGGAACGGATATCGTCCGTGTTGGGTTTGAAGGCCAGGCCCAGCAGGGCCACGGTCTTTCCTTGCAGATCACCGGTCATGCGTTCGGCCTTCGCAATGGCTCGGCCCGGAAGCTTGGCGTTCACGGCGATGGCGGAGCGGACAACGCTCATGTCCGTACCCGCGCTTCGGGCGATGTGGACAATGGCGTTGGTGTCCTTGGGCAGGCAACTCCCGCCAAAGCCCAGTCCGGCATGCAGGAACTTGGGGCCGATGCGCTTGTCGAGTCCCATGGCCTTGGCAACATGGGAAACGTCGGCGCCGACGGCTTCGGCCAGGGTGGCCATTTCGTTGATGAACGAGATCTTCACGGCCAGGAAGCTGTTCGAAGCGTACTTGATGAGCTCGGCGGTTTCGATTCCGGTCTTGACGATGGGCGTGTCCAGCAGGAAAAGCGGGCGGTAGAGTTCGCGCAGCAGTTCCTCTGCCTTTTCATCCTCGACCCCGATGACCACCCTGTCCGGGCGCATGAAGTCCTCGATGCTGGAACCTTCCCGCAAGAACTCGGGATTGCTCGCCATGGCGAAGGTGACATCGCTCTTCAGCTGGGCCTGGATGACCTCGCGCAGCCGCCGGTTGGTGCCCACCGGCACTGTGCTCTTGGTGACGATGACCTTGGGGGAGCCCATCAGGGCGCCGATCTGTTCACCGACCTTCATGACGTACTGCAGGTCCGCTTCGCCCGATTCGGACATGGGGGTCTGGACGGCGATGAAGACCACGTCGGCCTCGCTCATCCCTGTGGCCAGGGAAGTCGTGAAGAACAGACGTTCCTCGGCCACGTTTTTCAGGACCAGCCGATCGAGCCCGGGCTCGTAGAAGGGAATCCCCCCCTGGCGCAGGCTGTCGATACGCTTTTCATTGATGTCGACGCACGTGACCTTGTGACCGAAATCGGCCATGCAAGCTCCCGAAACCAGACCCACGTAGCCTGTGCCCACCATGCAGATGCGAATCATGTCGATTCCTTTCTGGCCTCGGCCAGCAATGCCGCCAGGGTATCGGCAATGTCCCAAGCGGGCAGCCACCCTGTGCAGTTCTTCAGCTTTTCATTGTTGCCCACCAGGACGGGTATGTCCGAGGGGCGCGAGCGCTCCGGGTCCGGAACAATGGACACGGGACATGCGGCCGCTGCCAACAGGATGTCCAATCCCTGCCGAATGCTCAAGGATGTTCCTGAACACACATGATACACCTCGCCCGGTGTTCCTTCCTTGATCAGGGCGCGATAGGCCGCCACCACGTCACGGACATCCAGGAAGTCGCGAACCGCTTCGAGGTTCCCGACCCGAATGACCGTCGGGCCGGTGCCAGCTTCAGCGGCGGCGATTTGCCGCGCGAAACTCGGGAAGACAAACCGGGCGTCCTGCCCGGGCCCGGTGTGGCTGAAGGAACGGGTGAGGATCACCGGCAGATCCCAGGTGCGGGTGTATTGCCGGCACAGCAGGGATTGGGCGGCCTTGCTGACCCCGTAGGGGGAGATGGGATTGAGGGGGGTGTCTTCCCGCACCGGGGGTGCGTCCGCAGGCAGGGTTCCGTACTCTTCGGCAGAGCCGATCACGAGCATGGCGGGGCGTTTGTTGACCGGCAGGCTGCGGGCTGCCTCCAGCAGATTCAAGGTGCCCAGGAGGTTGGTGCGCAGGGTTGCGCCAGGATCGACAAAGGATGCCGCGGCGGAACTCTGGGCCGCCAGGTGGTACACGGTGGCCGGCCGGATGCGGTCCATAAAAGCGGCGACCGCCGGACCGTCCTCCAGGTCCAGGTCCAGATAGGTCAAGACGCCGGCGCGCCCCCGGTAGCTGACGGCGCCCTCGAGCGCGAGGTCGGGGCCGGTCAAGACCAGGTCCCCGCAGACCTTGGGCATGGCCGTGTGCGGGGGTTGTTTGCCCAGGCCTATGACAGGCAACCCGGCTTCAAGCAGGCTGGTCACCAGATGACGGCCGACAAACCCGAGGGCCCCGGTAACCAGGGTCCACGGCAAGGGATTGTTTTCCAGACGAGACGTCACAGGCGTTATCCGTTCATCAGCCGCAGCCATTCCTTGTAGATGCAGCGTTCCATGATCACGTCGATTCCCGCTGCGGCGGCTTTGGCCGCCGCGGCCGGGTGGGAAATTCCTTCCTGCATCCAGATGAACCCGGCTCCCGCGGCGATGGCATCGTCGACGATGGGCGGGACGGACTCGCTGCGCCGGAAAATGTCCACCAGGTCGATGGGACCGGGCACATCCCGGACCGTGGGAAACATGGGCGCGCCGAGGACGGGCTCATGCAGCACCGGGTTGACGCCCAGGACCTCCAGGCCGCGTCCGAGGAGGAAACGCGCAATGCCGTGGCTGGCCCGCTCTTCCTTGGGGGATATGCCCACCACGACAATGCGGCGCATGGAGGACAGGACTTCCCTTATCCGATCGTCAGGCGGGTTGATGATACCCTCGCGTTCGTTCATGGGCGGCCTCTCTTTAACGGCAACGGGTCGGCAAATGGGGGTCGGGGAAACAAGAACCGAAAATATAGCAACCCGGGCCGGGGGTCAACTGGGCGGGTAGGTTCGATTTTTGCTTTCTAAAGAACGTGACGTGCACTAGAATAAATGAATGACCATTCATTAATGATTGTAGTAGCCGGAGCCAGGGCGAAATTTCCCCCTTGATGCTGTGGCCGAGTCCGAAGGAGTGGCTGTGAACCCGTTGCTGATGTCCCTGCTGCTTTTCCTGTTTCTGGCCATGTTTGCCGGAACCATCGCGGATCGGTACTGGTTGTTGCGCGCCGGGGAGCCCGAGTGGCGTCTGGATCATTGGCGTCGCCGCCTGCGCAATCTGGTCACCATTGGTTTCGGTCAGAAACGTCTGCTGTACGAAAGAGCCGCCGGGCGCATGCACGTGGCTATTTTCACCGGCTTTCTGGTGGCTGCGCTGCGTACCGTGACGCTCATCGGTCGCGGCTTCGATCCGGAGTTCCACTTGCCGCTGCTGAGTGGGCCCGTGGGAATCCTCTTCAACTTTTTGAAGGATACGTTCGCGATCATTGTCGTGCTCGCCGTCCTGTATGCCTTGTATCGGCGCCTGATTCTCAAGCCGGCCCGGCTGCACCTGAGCGGCGAAGCGGTCCTGATACTGGTCTGGATCGCTGTCCTGATGATCAGCGACCTGCTGGGAGATGCCGCCTTGTTCCATCTCCATCCCGCTAGCCCCGAGCGCACGGGGGCCTGGATGGCAGGACTGTTGACGGGCTTGTTCAACGGCCGGGATCCGGGGACGGTCCGGCTCTGGTTCAACGCCATGTACTGGGGCCACGTGACCCTGGTGCTGGCCTTCCTGAACGTCCTGCCCTTCGGAAAGCATTTCCATGTGTTGACGGCTCTGCCGTCGGTGTTCATGGGGCGTTTGACTCCCAGCGCCGCCCTGGAAAAAATGGAGTTCGAGGGCCGCGAGGTCTTCGGGGTCGGCCGTCTGGAAGATTTCAGCTGGCGGCGTTTCCTGGACATGTACTCCTGCACCGAGTGCGGGCGTTGCAACGACATGTGTCCCACCAACGTGACCGGCAAGCCGCTGAGCCCGCGGGAAGTCATTACCGGAGAACGTGACCAGGCTTACGCCCTGGCCGGGCATCTGGCGGCCGTCGGCAAGCTCAAATCCAAAGGAAATTCCCAGGAAGCCGCGGCTTTGGTGGAAGCCTGTGAGCGGCCGGCCCTGATCGGGGAGATCAACAGCGAGGATGCCCTCTGGGCCTGCACGACGTGCGGTTGGTGTGTCAGCTCCTGTCCGGTGGTCATCGACCACATACCCAACATCATCGATCAGCGGCGGTACCTGACGATGATGGAGGCCAGGGTGCCCGCGGCCCTGCAGACAGCCTTGAAGGGCCTGGAGAACAACAGCAATCCCTGGAACATGGGGTCTGCAGCCCGGGAAGACTGGATCGGGGAGCTGGACGTGCCCCTGATGCGCGAAAAAGGCGAGGCGGAGTACCTGTTGTTCGTCGGTTGCGCCGGCAGTTTCGACAGCCGCAACCAGGATGTGATGCGGGCCCTGTGTACCCTGCTGAACAAGGCGGGAGTTGATTACGCCGTGCTGGGCACCGAGGAAGGCTGCTGCGGGGATCCCACCCGCAAGGTGGGCCAGGAATACCTTTTCCAGATGCAGGCGCCGGCCAACATCGCCGCCTTTGCGAAGTACAAGGTGCGCAAGGTGGTCACGGCTTGTCCCCATTGCTTCAACGCCATCGCCAACGAATACCCCGACTTCGGTCTGCAGGATGTGGAGGTGGTCCACCACAGCGAACTGCTCGCTGATCTGGTTGCCCAAGGCGAGCTCAACACGAAACCGGGCGTCGCCGCCACGGTGACCTACCACGACTCCTGCTATCTCGGTCGGCACACCGGGATCTATGACGCTCCGCGCCAGGTGCTCGGCGCTGTTGAAGGCCTCAAGCAGGTCGAGATGCCGCGCAGCCACCGCGAAGGGTTCTGCTGTGGCGGCGGTGGCGGGCGCATGTTCATGGAAGAAGATCTCGGCACACGCATCAACCACAACCGCATCGAGGAAGCGGCGGCGACGGGCGCCGCGGAAGTCTGCACGGCCTGCCCCTTCTGCCTGACCATGCTGGGGGATGCGATCAACGAAACCGGGCGGGAAGAACAGTTGAGGGCGCGCGACATCGCTGAAGTTCTGCTGGAAAATATGGGCTGACCGCCGGGTAGGGTTCTCCCGCCGCGCATGCCTACTTTCCTCCTGCCGAGCCTGTTCCTGGCCCGTAACTGGTGCCCGTGACCGGCGTCTGGCTCATACCCCAGACGGCTTGGTCCATCATGGGATCGCTGGCATAAAGACGATAGAGTTCAATATCCAGGATAACCTGGGGCCGAACCTTGATGGTCGGAACGACCTGCCGGGCCTCGCTCGTGAAACCAAAGAAACCATGTGTTTTGCGGTCCCTGACATCGAACGCCTGGGGGTTGGTGCTGGATCTCATCTCATTGGCCGCCATGATGGCATGGTAAGGGTTCTCATGCCCCGGGCCACTGCCGATGACCTCGTGAATAACCTGCTCGACACGGTTCCTTTCCCCGATCTGGTGATCGACATACAACAGCATGAGCTCTTCATCGGAATTCAGGTCGATCCCCCATCCGGGCGCCAGCAGGCTCTGGGCTTCCACGAATTTGCGGTGGTCGATCAGGGCCAGGGCCAGGACAGCGCGGGTGACCGGATCCCGGTCGCGGACGTAGCGGCTCATCAGGATTTCGATCCTTCTGTCCGCTTCCGCGTCGCTCACGCGCAAGGAATCGGGGAGGGTGAACATGGCGTCGACTTCAGCCTGGAGCCGGTCCAGGCTTTGGGCTGGGCTCATCGCATCATCCAGAGGGGTGCCCATGGTGACCGCCTGGATGGTGGCCGAGTCGGCTCCCGCCTGGTGGGCTGCGGCCAGGACCATGTCGCGCAGGCGCTGCACCTCCCGGTTTTCCGGATCCAGGCTCAGGGCTCGTTGGAGATCGGCCGTCGCGGGACCCAGCTTTCCGCTCTGCAGGCGGAACAACCCGCGATTGTAAAGACCAGAGATATTCCAGGGATCCAGAGTCACGGCCCGGTCCATGGCTTGCTCGGCACTGGATTTTTTATCCTGCTTCACACAGGCCACGGCCAGGGAACGCCAGGTCAGGGCGCTGGTGCTGTCGGCGGCGACCGATTGCCTGAAGTGGGTTTCCGCAGCGGGGTAATGCTTGTCCCGCAGGTCAAGGAGGCCCTGGAGCAGCGCGGTGACCGCGTCGGTACGGCCTGATTTCATGAATGACGTTTGGGCCAGGACCATTTCCCTGCGGGCCAGGGCGAAATCATCATTGGCGAAGTAGATGCGTCCCCGCAGAGCATGGCAGACATCCGGCCGGATGTGCCGTTTTTCCATCAAGTCGAGCATCTGCAGGGCGCGGCCGGCGGCCTGGGCGCCTTGCTGGCTCCCCATGGCGTCCACCATCAGGTTGATCTGCAGGCCGACATAGGCAAAGGGAGATCCCCCGATATAGAAGCGGGGTCCAAAGCTGGTAAAGACAGGAAGCCTGGCACTGGGGATGTCCAGCACCTGGGGAGAAACGTTGTTGGCACCCGCAGGATAGAAATTCTTGTACGGCCGGGTCACGAAGCCCACGGCGTAGTACAGGGGCGCCTTGGGGTCGTCCACAAGTTCCGCCAGGAGGGCTGCGTCCCGCCAGAACCGTGCGCTGTGGGGAACCCTGGCCCGGTAGGCGTAAAGGTCGAGGTCGCCGAGCTTGTGATAGGCCAGGTCCACGTCGCCGACGGCGAACAGAGCCATGGCCCTTATCCAGTTGTTGGCATAGGCGGATTTCTGCATCTTCAGGCCCCGGTAGATGAAATCGTACCGGGGGTATTCCTGGGGTTTCATGCGCACGGCCAGGGATACCGCTTCGCTGTAGCGCCCCGCGTCGGCCAGCAGCAGCCCCTTGACCAGCAACAGGTCCGGGTCGCCGGGATACTGCTCAAGACCCTGCCGGACAATTTCCAGCCCCTCGCCCCAGCGGGTTAGGTCGCGCAGGGCCCAGGCGCGGTCGCGGTAGATTTGCAGGAGGATATTGGAGTCCAGGGGCTTCTCGGCTGCTAGGGCTGCCGCTTGGGCGTGGCTCAGATATTTTTCCGCGCTGAGCAGATCACCAATCTGGGAGCTCAAAGCTCCCATGGCCGCCCAGCCCTCGGCGAAAGAGGGGTCCAGATCGGTGGCTTCCTTCAACGCGAGGATGGTATTGCCCAGCCCAAATCCCAGGGAGCCATACTGGGGGGGGTCGTCCCTGTAGAACCAATGATCCAGTTCGCTTCTGGCCACGTCCTTGGCTTCGGCTTCGAATTTGTGCCAGGATTTTGCTATTTTTTCGGCTCCGTCACGTGCGGCCACCCGCGCCGAATCCGGTTGGGACGCGAAGGCGGCAAGGGTGCCGGCAAAAGCCATGGAATCGGCCACGGCGCCCTGATCCAGAGAGAGGACCTCGGTGCGGACGCCGGGCCCGCCGCCGCAACCGGCGAGGGCAATAGTCAGCAATAGAACGGCAACCAGTCTCAAGGGCATCATATCAACTTCCTTGCTGGCGAACCTGGTGATACGGGCAATGGGCAAATGATTGAGGCACTGATGCGCAATTATGATTTAGGGAATCACGGGTGCTTGGTCAAATTGGGGACGGGTTGCCAATAAAGACCATTTCTGTTATGTCTTTCCACAATTGCAGGAAAGTTTGGCCGGGATCATTCTTGTTATCCCTCGTTCCCAGCCCCGGAGTATTGATTTCAGGAGGATGCCATGAGCGCCCACGAACCTGTCCTGGCCACCGAACGTCTTGATCGCATCTGGGGGCGGGGCAAAAAATTTCTCGGCAGTGAGTTGCCGATCATGTGCGGGGCCATGACCTGGGTCAGCGATCCCCAACTGGTGGCCCGGATGAGCAACCTGGGAGCGTTCGGCGTGTTGGCCGCCGGCAACATGCCTCCGCAGATGTGGGCTGATTACATCGACGAAACACGCACACTGACCGACAGGCCGTTTGCGGGGAACTGCATCACCATCGCGCCCAACTACCGGGACCATCTGGATATCCTGTGCGAGAAAAAGGTCGGCCATATTGTTTTTGCCGGCTCCATTCCCCGTGGGGACGAGGTGCGTCAGGCCAAGGACAGCGGCGCCCGGGTCCTGTGCTTCGCCTCGACAGCGAGCATCGCCAAGCGCATGATCGATTACGGCGCGGACGCCCTGATTCTCGAAGGCAGCGAGGCCGGAGGCCACATCGGCCATGTCTCGACCGTGGTGCTGCTCCAGGAGATCCTGTTCCATTTCGCCCAGGTGCCGATTTTTGTGGCCGGGGGCATCGCCACCGGACGCATGATCGCTCACCTGTCCCTGATGGGGGCTGCGGGCGCCCAGATGGGTACGCGTTTCGTGATGGCCGCCGAATGCAACGTGCACGACAAGTTCAAGCAGATCTTCATACGTTCCCGGTCCCGGGAAGCCGTCTCCACCCCGCAATACAGCGCCAAGCTGCCCGTGGTTTCGGTGCGCGCGCTCAACAACCATGCCATGAGCCACTTCGGGGATCTCCAGTTCGAACTGCTGGAAAAGTTGCGTGAGGGCCAAATCTCCAAGCAGGAAGCCCAGTTCAAGGTAGAGGAGTACTGGATCGGATCCCTGCGCAAAGCCACGGTGGACGGGGACATGGAACACGGGTCGCTCATGGCGGGCCAATCGGTGGGAATGTTGCGCAAGGTGCAGCCCTTGCGGGAAATCCTGACGGAGATCGTCACCGAGGCTGATCAGACCGTGGCGGATGTGGAAAAGCTCCTGGCTCCCTGACGCCCGCAGGCGGCGGGCTAAGCGCCTGTTCCTGTCCTGGTGGGAACGGTCCCGCAGTCCAGTTCGCATAAGGCAGTATGGGCTGCGCTGCATTGTGGGTCGATGGCCAGGGCCTGACGCAGATGGTTGGCGGCGGCTGTACGTTGGTGGGCTGCCGCGTACATCTTGCCGAGGTTCAACCAGGGTTCGGCAACCCCAGGCAGCAATTTGCAGGCCCGCTCCAGGGCCACGCGCGCCCGGTCCCCCCGGGCGGCCGTCAGGTGCCAGACTCCGAGCGTATTGTGGAAATTTCCGTTATCCGGGAACAGATGCAGGGCGACGGCGAGCAATCTTCCCGCCACATCGTGTTTATGCTGACGCAGGGCGATCTGTGCCCTCAGGTGGCATGAGGCCGCCAATTGCTTGTCGTCGGCACAACCGCTGCCGGCGACACCGGCCAGTTGGGCGTCGGCCTGATTGAGGCGATCGCATTCCAGCAGCAGCCAGCCCGCGGTGAGCCTGCGGTCGGGATTGGCCGGTTCGAGAATCAGGGCCCGGTCGATGGCCATCAGGGCTTCGTCCAGCCGCCCGTTGCCGATGGCGCAGTCTGCCAGTTCGGCCCAGGCCGCGGCATTCCGGGGTTCATGGGCGGTCTTGAGCCGGGCCAGCTCCAGATAGAAGGCGGCCTTGCCGGGCGCCTGCTCCAGGGTTCCGAAGTGGTGGACGGGAATCCCGAGATCCACCACGGGCAATCCGGCTGCCGCCACCGAGGCCTCGACCGTTTCGTGCAGGATTCCACTGAAGCGAATATCCTCACGGCAGGGGAAAAGTCGGACCTTGGCCGTGGGCGTGAATCCGGAGGCCGGCGGCCACGGACCCGGCATGGCATGAGGATCGGGTCGGGGCACAGGTTGCCAACCCCGGCGTCCGTAAAGTCCCTTGAGATAGTTGCGGGTGACCAATTGAGCTGCGACAGGCTCCCGCTGCTCCAGCACCCAGTTCCGCAGTGCCTGCCAGTCCCGGGGAGCCAGCAGTTCATCGGCGTCCAGGCATAGAATCCAATGTCCCCGGACCTGTTCCAGGACGGCGTTGCGAGCCGCTGAGAAATCGTTCTGCCAGGGGATTTCCAGGAGCGTGGCTCCCGCGTCGCGTATGATCTCGCGGGTATTGTCGCTGCTGCCGGTATCGGCGATCACCATCTCGTCCAACCAAGGCGAGGCTGACTCCAACAGGGGGGCCAGGAATTGACCAGCATCTTTGACGATCATGGCCAGGGTGAGCAGGTGTCGGTATTGATTGTTTGGTGTGGTGTTCATGAAACCCGTTGTCGTTAAACAAGATGATGTGATGGTACCCCCGGATCTTCGTGGGGGAGGCCGCATGTCGACCATCCAAATGCAGAATGTGTGCCGAAATATTGCTGGTGAATAAAATCAAAATCCCGAATACTGCGCACAGGAGTATTGATGTGGGAAAAGGGTCAACCAGCGGTGCCGGTGGCGAGCGCTGACACTTTTTTCCGATCCGGGCGGGCCGCTGTCGGCGGCGTTTGATGGGTTCCCCGGAAACGGTATGTCGCAGACTTCAACCCGAGGAACTCTTCTGCCATGCCCCGGAAACTCGTGATCACATATCTCATTGATGGAGCCCGCGCCGATGTCATGGGCCGGTTGTTGTCCGAGGGACAATTGCCCAATATCGAACGATATGTGGTGCGGGAGGGAACGTTCCGTACGGCGACCACGGTGATGCCTTCGGCCACCGGGCCGGCGTATCTGCCCTTCATGACCGGGTGTTTCCCGGGGACCCTCAACATCCCCGGCCTGCGCTGGCTGGACCGGCGTGAGTATTTGACCAATGGGTTCGGGAAATATCGGCACCGCAGCTACAACGGTGTGGAGGCTCCATTTTTCGACACCGACATGCCCGGAGAGCATCCCACCCTGTATGAGATTTTTGATCGCCCCTTCAACATCTTGTCCTTGATCACGCGGGGGCTGCCGCGCGGACACAATCTTACCAAGTGGTCTAAACCGCTGTACTACCTGCGCTCACATCTGACCCACAACTGGCATCCGGTGGATGCGTTGGCCCATCGACGTTTGATGAATTGTCTGGATCGGGATCCCGATTACATCTATGCGGTTTTCCCGGCGGTGGACTCCAATTCCCACCTTCATCATCCGCACCACCGGGAAACGTTGAAGGCCTATCGCCATGTCGACTTCAGCGTCGGGGAAGTTGTCGCCAAGCTGAAGAAAACGGGCCGGTGGCAGCACACGCTGCTGGTCTTGACGGCCGACCACGGGTTGACCGCCACCCATACCCATTTTGACCTCGGGCAATTCTTCCAGAAACGGGGCATTGATACGCTGACCTACCCCGGCATCTGGAAGTTGCGGCCCCGAGCCGCGGTCATGATTTCCGGTAATTCCTATGGCATGACCTATTTCCTGCATGGCATGAATGGTGGGCGGTATCCGGAAATCCCTCCCGGTGACGATGAGATCAAGACGATGCTGGGACCTGTTTGGGATGAATTGTTGGCCCGTGAGGAAATCGATCTCTTGATCGCCCGCCGCGGCAAACAGGCCTATGCCGTCATGGGCAAGCGGGGGACGGGTGTGATCGAACGTACGGCGGCCGGTCTGGTTTACCGCCCGAAAGGGGAAGACCCCTTGGGACTCGGCCCCCTGCTGAATCCCATGAATGACCAGGAGGCGTTGGCCGCCACCTTCACTTCGGATTACCCGGACATCCTGGTCCAGGTCGACAATTGTTTTTCGTGCTCGCGGTGCGGTGATCTGGTGGCGATTGCCCACAATGGCTACGATTTACGCACGTCTTTCGAATGGCCGGAACACCATGGTTCGCATGGCTCGTTGCACAGGGATCATATGTTGGTGCCGGTCATCTACAATCAGCAGGGGTGGCGGGAAGGCCCGATGAGGACGACCGATCTTTTCAACACCATTTTGAAATGGGCCGACCGGAAACCCCTGGAGAACACTGATGGCCGACTCCTCAATTGAAGACGTTCCCGGAAAACCCCATGGGCACAAGATAAAATCGGGTTTGGCCTTTTTCCTGATTGCGACCCTCATCGGGAATCTGGTCATGTTCTGGTGGAAACGGCCCTCCGGACTCGGCGAAATTTTCGCGGCGGCCAATTGGTGGCTGCTGGCTTTGACGTTGCCGATGATCGCCCTCGATCACGTACTCGGCGGCCTGCGCTACAGCGTACTTTTCAACGGAATAATATTGCCGCGGATCTCCTTGTGGGATTGCATGCGGTCAAACTGGGCGAATCTGTTCATGGGCATGGTCACGCCTGCGCAGACCGGGGGCGGCCCGGCCCAGATCTATGTCCTGTGGCGTGCCGGCGCCTCGGTGGCCGACGGCATGATGACCGCGCTGGTCAATTTTGCAGCCACCCTGGTTTTTTTCCTTATCGGAGCCGTGGCCTCCCTCATCCTGTTA
>CAZJGK010000059.1:0-21857 GCA_964545545.1 uncultured Fibrobacteraceae bacterium
CCATCATCTTCACCTTCGACATGGACGTCACCAAAAGCGCGGGGATCCTGTTCACGACCGTACCGGCGGTTTTTTACCAGCTGACCGGGGGCGGCTGGATCGCCGCCAGTTTCTACATCCTGGTCGCGTTTGCCGCCCTGACCAGCACCATCAGCCTGCTCGAAGTGGTCTCCAGCTATGCCATCGATGAGCTGAAATGGACCCGCCACCAGGCCACCTTGACCATGGGGCTGGCGATCTTCATCTTCGGGATTCTCAACGCCCTGAGCCTGGGCGCCAACAGCGTCTTGTCCTCGCTGACGCCACTGGGCAAGACCCACGTCGGCATGTTCAACACCCTGGATTACCTGGCATCCAACTGGATGCTGCCGGTCGGCGGCCTGTTCATCGCCATCTTCACGGGCTGGATCATGTCCTCGCGCGATACCTGGGACGAGTTGCGTCAGGGCAGCGAAGGCAGCCGCTCGCTTTACGACGTATGGCATTTCCTGATCCGGTTCGTCGCCCCGGTGGCCGTGGGCGCCATCATCTTCAGCATCATCTTCCTGGGCATGGAATACCAGTAGCCCCGCTGCTGATCCCCGTGACCGCCTCCCTCAAGGAGAACGCATGGCCTTGTCGTCCGTCCATATCATCGCCACCGAACTCGGCATTTCCCCGGCGCAGGTCACCGCGACCGTCGCGCTCCTTGATGAAGGCGGCACCGTCCCTTTCATCAGCCGCTATCGCAAGGAAGCCACGGGTTCCCTGGACGAAGTGGCCGTCATGGCCATCCGCGACCGACGCCTCCAGCTGGACGAACTTGAAAAGCGCCGCGCAGCAATCTTGAAGTCGTTGACGGAACAGGAGCTTATTACTGCCGAGCTCCAGCAACGGATCCATGCGACGTCAACCTTGACCGCTCTGGAGGATATCTATCTCCCTTACCGGCCCAAGCGAAAAACCCGGGCCGAGAATGCCCGCCAGCTGGGCCTGGAACCCCTGGCCCAATGGTTGCTGACCGAGGCGGCCTTGCCGCAGGAGCGGTGCTCGGGTCAGGATCCGGTGATCTTTGCCGCGCGCTTCACGGACCCCACGGGCACCGTGGCAACATCTGCACAGGCCCTGGACGGAGCCCGGGACATCATCGCCGAATCGGTGAACGAGAACCAGACCGCCCGCGACGCCATACGCCGCCTCTTCCACACCGAGGGCCTGGTTGAATCCCATCTGATGCGGGGCAAGGAGGAGGTCGGAGCCAAGTTCCGGGACTACTTCGCCTTCCGTGAACCGGCAAACAGGATTGCCGGTCACCGCATCCTCGCCATCCGACGCGGCGAAAAGGAAAAAGTGCTGGTGATGAAGATCGCCCCGGACCAGGACAAGGCCCTGGCGATCCTGCTTCCCCGCTGGGTGAAGAACCATTCGCCGGCGGCGCAGCAGGTCACCCAGGCCGTGACCGATGGCTACCGGCGACTCCTGTCCCTCGCCATCGAAACCGAATTGAGACTGGAGCTGAAGCACAAGGCGGACGCCGAGGCCATCACGGTGTTTGCAGACAACCTGCGGGAGCTCCTGCTGGCTCCTCCTTTGGGCAACAAGGGCGTGCTTGCCCTTGACCCCGGCTTCCGCACCGGATGCAAACTGGTGGTGCTGGACCCCCAGGGCGACTTGCTGCACCACGATACGATCTACCCCCACAGTGGCGCCAACCGCGCGGCCGAGGCCGCCGCCAAGCTCACCGCGCTGTGGCGGAAGTTCCCACTCGCGGCCATCGCCATCGGCAACGGAACCGCCGGCCGGGAAACCGAAACCTTCGTGCGCAAACTGGACCTGCCCCCGGCGACGGCCGTGGTGATGGTCAACGAATCGGGAGCCTCGATCTATTCCGCCGGCGACGTCGCCCGCCGGGAATTTCCCGACCTTGACCTGACTGTCCGCGGTGCGGTGTCCATCGGGCGTCGGCTGCAGGACCCTTTGGCCGAGCTGGTCAAGCTGGATCCCAAAAGCATCGGGGTCGGCCAGTATCAGCACGATGTGGACCAGAAAGCGCTGCGACAAAGCCTGGATGACACGGTGGCCAGCTGCGTCAACGCCGTCGGGGTCCATGTAAACACAGCCAGCTGCGAGCTGCTGGCGCACGTCTCGGGCCTGGGCCCCCGGCTGGCGTCGAGTATCGTGGCCTACCGCGCCGAAAACGGCCCCTTCAAGTCCCGGGCACAACTGAAGAAAGTCCCCCGCCTGGGCCCGCGCGCCTTTCAGCAGGCCGCGGGGTTCCTGCGCATCGGCGACGGCAGCAATCCCCTGGACGGAAGCGCCGTCCACCCTGAAAGCTACGGCGTCGTCAAGGCCATGGCCGCGGCACTGGGCTTGCCTGTGCGCGACCTCGTGGGCAATGAAGCCGCCGTGGCTTCCCTGACCCTGTCGGACTTCGTCGGAGAGGAAGTCGGCCTTCCCACCCTGGAGGATATCGCGACCGAACTGTGCAAGCCCGGCCGTGATCCACGCTCCGGGTTCGAGACGTTCGCCTTCGCCGAGAACGTCGCCAAGGTTGAAGATCTCGTCCCCGGCATGAACCTGCCGGGCATCGTGACCAACGTCACCAACTTCGGGGCCTTCATCGATGTGGGCGTCCACCAGGACGGCCTGGCCCATATCAGCCAGCTGGCCGACCGTTTCATCAGGGACCCCGCAGAAGTCGTCAAGGTGGGACAACGGGTCATGGCCAGGGTGCTGGAGATCGACCTTCAGCGTCAAAGGATCTCGTTGAGTCTGAAGAAAAGCTGATTCAGTCGAGTCCGGTCAGTCCGTGGCGAATGGCCAGTTTGGCGCCGTTCATGCCCGGCATGGTGATGTCCACCAGGGCGATATCCGCGTCGAGGCGCCCGACCAGTTCCTCGAGATCCGTCCGGCGCTGGAGATCCTGCTCAGTCGACGGGGGCGTATCAAAAGGAAAATCCGGATGGGGCGGGTGCATGTGCTGGAACCTCCTGATTCCAATTTGGCACAATACGGATCCCTCCTGTATCAAGATTGCCGTCGTCAAATGAAGGGCAAGCCCAGGGCAGAAGACTTCCCCGCCGTGCCCCCGCACAAATTCCTCCGACCTTCGAGCGGAATCTGTACCCATCAAGCCGCTTGTGTTATCTTTGCGCGTCAATCAGGAATCCGGTGTGGAGGTCGGCCGTGAACACGAATTCGAGAGACTCGAGCAACGAACAATTCGGGGATTTGATCACCCGGGGCATCCCTGCGGAGATACCCCCGGCCCCGGCCGAGAATCCAGGGATCAGCCGTGCCCCGGTGCGTCCCCTGGTTTTGCACGAACGTGAAAAGATGCTGGCCGTGGCCAACGCCCTGCGTTACTTCCCCACCCGCATGCACGAGGTGCTGGCCCCGGAATTCGCAGCCGAACTGGCCCGCTGGGGACGCATCTACATGCATCGTTTCCGGCCGTCCTATGCCATGTTCGCCCGGCCCCTCGACGCCTACCCCGCCCGCTGCCCGCAGGCGGCGGCCATCATGGTCATGATCCAGAACAACCTGGATCCCCGGGTAGCCCAGCACCCCTACGAGTTGATCACTTACGGCGGCAACGGCACCGTTTTCCAGAACTGGGCGCAGTACCTGCTGACCATGCAATACCTGTCCCAGATGACCGAGGAACAAACGCTGGTCATGTACTCGGGCCATCCGCTGGGACTGTTCCCCTCCCACCCGGACGCCCCGCGGGTTGTGATCAGCAACGGCATGGTCATTCCCAACCACAGCAGCGGCGATGATTACCTGCGGCTTTCAGCCCTGGGTGTGACCAGTTACGGCCAGATGACCGCCGGCAGCTTCATGTACATCGGCCCCCAGGGCATCGTCCACGGGACGACCATCACCATCCTCGGGGCGGGGCGGCTTTATCTCGGCAACGGCTCCGATGAGGAACAACTTTTGGGCGGCAAGCTCTACGTCAGCAGCGGCCTGGGCGGCATGAGCGGGGCCCAGGGCAAGGCCGCGGTGATCGCCGGCTGCGTGGGCGTTCTGGCCGAGGTCAATCCCGCCGCGGCCAAAAAGCGGCTGGAACAAGGCTGGGTCAACGAACTCCACACCGATCTGCCCGGCCTCATGCAGCGGATCAGGACGGCCAAGGCGAACGGCGAGGCGGTGGCCCTGGCCTATCAAGGAAATGTCGTGGATCTGTGGGAGGCCCTGGCCGACAGCGACATCACCGTCGAACTGGGCACCGACCAGACCAGTCTGCACATCCCCTACACCGGCGGTTACTATCCCGTGGGCATGTCGTACTCCGAGAGCAACCTCATGCTCGCCAACGACCCCGACACCTTCAAGCAGCGGGTCCAGGCTTCGCTGCTGAGACACATCGACGCCGTCGGCCGTTGCGTGGCCAAGGGCACCCATTTCTGGGATTACGGCAACGCCTTCCTGCTGGAATGCAGCCGCGCCGGGGCGGACATCGCCACCGCTGACGGCCGCTTCATCTATCCCAGCTACGTAGAGAACATCATGGGCCCCATGTTCTTCGACTACGGCTTCGGCCCCTTCCGCTGGGTTTGCACCAGCGGGGACCCCGCCGATCTCGAGAAGACCGACCGCATCGCCGGCGATGTGACCGCAGCGTTGGCCGCAGCGGCGCCGCCGGCCATCCGCCAGCAGTATCTGGATAATCTGCATTGGATCAGACAGGCGGGTGCGAACAAGCTGGTCGTCGGCAGCCAGGCCCGCATCCTGTACAGCGACGCGGAAGGCCGCCGGGCCATCGCCGCGGCCTTCAATGTAGCTGTCCGCTCGGGAGAGATTTCCGCGCCCGTGGTTCTGGGCCGCGACCACCACGATGTCTCGGGCACCGACAGCCCCTACCGTGAGACCAGCAACATCCACGACGGATCGATGTTCTGCGCCGATATGGCCATCCAGAACGTGATCGGAGACGGCTTCCGCGGCGCCACCTGGATCAGCATCCACAACGGAGGCGGCGTGGGCTGGGGCGAGGTGATCAACGGCGGCTTCGGCATGGTCCTGGACGGCTCGCCCGCGGCCGATCGCCGCCTGCACATGATGCTGCACTGGGACGTCAACAACGGCATCGCCCGCCGGGCCTGGGCCCGCAACCCGGGCGCCGAATTCGCCGTGGAGCGCGCCATGGAAAGCGAAAGCCGCATGCGGATTACACGACCTGTCCACGCCGACGGGGACCTGGTCGCCCGGGCAATAACCGAAGCCTTCAACGCCGACTGACGGAGACAGCATGGCAAGCCAACCCGAAAAACTCGCGCGCCCGTCCGTGACGGCCATGGACGAGATCCTGGGCCATGCGTTCCCTGTCCTGGACGACGGCTTGGTGCGTCTGGTCGACTACATGGGCGACGACAGCGCCATCGTGCAGGCCGCGCGGGTCAGCTACGGCGCCGGCACGAAAAAGACCAGCGATGATCGCAGCCTGATCCGCTACCTGTTGCGCCACCGCCACACCACTCCGTTCGAGATGTGCAGCCTCAAGCTCCACGTGCGCGTACCCATGGACGCGTGGCGGCAGTGGATCCGGCACCGCACGGCCTCGGTCAACGAAACCAGCACCCGCTACTCCGTGGCCATCGACGCCGCCCAGCGCACCGCACCCGACCAGTGGCGATTGCAGGCCAAGAACAACAAGCAGGGCAGCGACGGCCGCGCCCCCCTCGAACTGGGCCGGAAGTTGTCCGACGAGGAAGCCGAGCTTCAGGACAGCGTGCGCAACGTCTACAACCGACGCCTGGAGGCTGGCATCGCCCGCGAGCAGGCGCGTAAGGATCTGCCCCTGTGCACCTACACCGAGGCCTACTGGAAGATCGACCTGCACAACCTGCTGCATTTCCTGGCCCTGCGCATGGACCGGCACGCCCAGCAGGAAATCCGCGCCTACGCCACGGTGATCGGCCGGGAAATCGTGGCCCGCTGGGTGCCCCTTACCTGGGAAGCCTTCGCGGACTACCGGCAGGAAGCCGTCAACCTGTCGCGCCTGGAAGCGGATATTCTGGCCGCTCTGGGCGCCGGTGATCATCAGGGGGCGCTGGCGATCGCCCGTCAGGCAGGATGGCTCAAACCGGCCCCCAAAGGCGGCCTCTTGCCCAACCGGGAACGCGGGGAATGCGAGGCCAAGCTGACTGCGTTCCACCTGACGCCGCCGTGGTAGAGGTCATGGTTTGCGGATCGCCGCCGCGGTGATAGACTGAATTCCGGACCTTATTCTTCTTGGCCAGCAACGGAGTTCACCATGTCCGTTTTCTTTCTGTATTTCGCGGTGACAATCAGCGGCGCTTCTGTGCTCATCCTGGAAATTCTCGGCACCCGCCTGCTGGGGCCCTATTTCGGGGTCAGCCTCTACCTTTGGTCCGCCTTGATCGGGGTGACGCTGGCCGCCTTGAGTGCCGGTTACGCCCTGGGCGGCTGCTGGGCCGACCGCCGGGCTTCCCTGAGCCGTTTCAGCCTCCTGTTTGCCGTCGCCGGCCTGCTCACCCTTGGCCTACCCCTTGCGCGTACACCGATCATCCGCTTTGCCGCCGGCCTCGGCTTGCGCCCAGGCGCCCTGACCGGGGCTTTCCTCTTGATGTTTCCTCCCCTGATGGTTTTGGGCATGGTGGGTCCCTACGCCATCCGGCTGAAGGCGACCAGCCTGGAAACGGTCGGGCGATCCGTCGGCAATCTTTTTGCCGTCTCTACCCTGGCCAGCGTCCTGGCGGCGGTGGCGACCGGGTTTTATCTCATTCCCGGACTGGGTGTGCGCAGACTTCTGGTGGCAACGGGGGTCCTGCTGTGGGGGACCGGGCTGATCGGATGGATCCTCTCTCGCCGGGCAAAATCCTCTCCTGCGGTTTTTCTGCTGTTGCCGATATTTGTGGCCACCGGCCTGAGGGCGACACCCGCCGTCAAACCCCAACCCGCACGGGGATTGCTGGCCGTGGCCCAGAGTCCCTACGGCGAAATCCGCGTGTTGGACCGCCAGGGGCTGCGCTACATGCTCATTGACGGCGCCCCCCACACCATCGCGGATCCGGCGACCTGGAACTCGGACTACGCCTATGTGAACGTCCTGGAAATCGCCAAGCAATTCATGCCTGAACCCGGACGCCTGCTGCTGGTGGGACTTGGCGGCGGCTCCGTGGCCAAATCCTATGCACGGGACGGCTGGATCGTCGACGCGGTGGAAATCGATCCGGTTGTGGCCCGCTTCGCCCGGGAGTACTTCGACCTGGGTCCGGCCGAGGCCACCGTTCATTTGATGGACGGTCGCCGCTTCCTGATCGACCAACCACCGGCCGCATATGATCTGGTCATCCTGGATGCGTTCGGCAGCAGTTCCATCCCGTTCCATCTTGTCACCCAGGAAGTTTTCACCCTGATCCAGTCCCGGTTGAAACCCGGGGGCATGCTGGCGTTGAATGTCGAAGCCGTGGGTTGGCATCACATCCTGGTCGAATCCCTGGCCAAGACACTGGCCCATGTCTTCGCCAATGTCCGTGTCTTGCCCATCGTCGAGCCCCCCAACAAGCTGGGCAATGTGATCATCATCGCCGCGGATCGCACCCTTGAACTCGATCATGAGCTCGCGCCACCGGACTCCCGCTGGTCCGGGCAGTACGATCTGGTGCATGCCTGGGAAAACCGCTTCGGCCCTCGGGAAGGCGCCGGGATCATCCTGACCGATGATCACAATCCGGTGGACGTCTGGTCCGACGGGATCAACCTGGCCTCCCGTCGGGATATGCACAATTTTTTCGGAAATCATTCCCTGACCTGGTGAATCACTTCCGGTCCATGGGCTCGATCTTGCCGCTCTCCTCGATCTCCACAGGATACCCCTCGACGTGGTCCGGCAATTGAGCCTTCAGTTCAGGAGTCAGTTTGATGACGTAAATTCGCAGGCAGGGCTTGTCCTGCCCGTCAAGGCCCTCGGCCACGCCAACGACCCCCGCCATGGCCATCCAGGTCGGGGCATGAGCGGCCAGCACTACACTGAGGTCCCGCGTCGGTTGGCTCACTGGATTCTCCCCTTGTTGTGAAGTTCCACATCCACCGGCAAGGATCACGACCATAACCAGGGCGCAACCGGCAACCATTGTCTTCATCATGACTCCTTTGACCAAAAATGCGGCCAGCACCTGAGCGCCGGCCGCATCAATCCCTCGCATCACGAGATCAGGCTCAGTTGCCGACCATCGAAGCGTTGAGGAAATTCAACACTTCATTGATGGGGTTGGCGATGGCTGTGGTGCTCGAACCGGCGAACAACAGACCCACGGCCCGCGGATTGGTCGAGACATCCTCGACCATCAAGGAACCGGAATCGCCACCACCAAGGAACTTGCTGCCCTTGTTCTTGATGACGATCTGGCCCGTGTAGGTCTTGGTAAACGCCGTGGAGCCCGCGCACTCATCCTCGTAGGAAACGCTGACGGTGGCGTTCAAACCCGAGACGGTGCTGCGGGTCAAACCCGTGGTGCGTCCGCTCTTCTTGACACCCTGGCGCACATAGGCGTCCACGGTCTGGGAAGAAATCGTACCGATCTCCAGGATGGCACCGCTGGTATCGACCATGCCGGGAATGATGGTGGCCGTCGAGCAGTCCACGTTGGAGTTGGGGAGTGAGTGGGACAACACCAGGGTCGCCACATCCTGTCCGCTGGCCGCGTTGCAGTTGATATCGATCAGGCCGGGCTGCACGATGGGGTCGCCCGTCGTGGCCTTACGGCCATTGCCGCCGTTGACGATGTCGGCCTCGAACACATGGTAGTTGCTCAGGATCCGCAGCTGGCTGCCCACATGGATCAGCGAACCGAGAGTACCGCCGCAGCAGTAGCCGTTGGCCAGATCGTAATGCCAGCCGCCGGAGGTCCCCAGTTGGATGGGCGGCGTCTGCTTGGCCGTGTGGCTGACCCCGCCGCCGCCACCGCCGCCGCCGCCGGGCTTGCCCTTCATGGCGACAATGGGATCGGTTAACAGGATCTGCACGCTCACACCCTCGATGTTTTTGGGCAGGACATTGAGGGCTTTTTCAGAAGTGACCAGCAGCAGGATGGCGGGCTCGCCATCCGGGCCGATGGTCGTGGCGGTGCCGATGACATCCTGGGTCGCCATCAAGGCCGCGGTGTGGCTGTTCTGAATGGCCATGACCCTCTGGATGGCGGGGTTGAAGGCACCGGTCGTCTGCACAGCCTGGTCGGTGTTAGGGGCCGTGGGTGTGACACTGGAATCGGAACAACCCTGGAAAACCAGACCTGCTGCCAGCAGCACGGTGAGGGAGAAAAGGATACTCAGTCGGGTGATGTGTTTCATAAGGACGGTCCTCCCAAATGATAAAAGACAAGGGCGGAGGCGAGACTCCGTCATGCGAGGGAAGATTGAGCTTACCGACGGGCAGGAACGACTGTCAAATGTTAAAGAAAAATCAATGAAATCACGGCTTAAGCCTGATAAACACCGGCAGGTGATCGCTGAGGTTCTTGTCATAGTCGGTCAAACCGCTGTTGAAATATTCGTAAAGGCGGATCACCCGCACCTCGCTGCCGGAAGCATCAAGGGCGCTGAACAATGGGGCGTTGATCAGGATATGATCCAGGTGGCTCGGCCATGACGGATAGGACCAACCGCTGGATGGACCCTCGGCGATGGACATGTCGGCAAAGCGGAATTCCTGGGGATCGTCCAGAAAATTCTCAAAGACATTATTTGGTGCGGCATCGGTCAGTTCATCGTTGAAATCGCCCACCATGATGACCCGCATATCGGAGAAATTATTCTGGATGTACGCCTGCAGATCCAGGCTGGCGTCGTAGCGGCGGGTTTCCTCGTCCCGATGGTCGTTCAGGTCCAGGATGTTGTTCCCGCAACACTTGTAGTGGTTGTCGATGACTACCAGCGGCTTGCCGGCAAACGAACCTTGCAGAACCAGGGGCGCACGAGGCAACGCGCTGTGGTCGTCGGTCAGGATTTCGTAGATGGAATCCACGGTCAGGTTGCCGTTGGTCTTGTAGAAAAAGGCAAGGTTCTGGTCGGCAGGAGCGCTGTTGGCGCGAAAACTCTTGTACCCCGAAAGGTTGGCTTCCACCTGGCGGAAAGCCACGGCGCTGACGATCTCCTGCATGGCGATGATGTCGGCATCCAGGGCGTTGATGGCCTCGGTCAGGTAATCCACGGTAGTCTGGCCGTTCGAGGGGAAATTATGCAGATTCCAGGTCACCACTTCCAGCGTCGAATCAGTCCCCACCTTGGCCTCGGCGAAGGGGTTCTGGTTCTGATCAACCGGAGCGGTGGTTGTTTCCGTAACGCCGCAACCGGCCAGCAACCAGGAAACCGCCAGCAGGATGATGATACGCGGAAAATGGTGACTCATGCCGGAATTCCTTTCTTTCCCCTGGCCCATATATAACACCAGGTCGGCCCACTGCGCAAAATCAACCCGCTTCGGAAACAGGGACCTTGATTCTCAGACAGATGAAAAACCCGGCCACGGCAATAGCCCCGGCCATGATGAAGACGTACTGGAAACCGAACCTCTCCCAGATCAAGCCCGAGAGTACCGGCAGACTCATGGCCACCGCATGGTCGATGGTGATGCCCAGGGAGATGGTGGGCGTGATGTCCGCCGGATCCCGGGCGATCTTCTGCAGGTAGGTGGTCCGGGCCACGCGCAAGGCGAACAGCACGATGTCCATGACGTAGGCGGCATAGAGCAGGCGCAGATCCCAGGGCGCGGGCAGCAGATCGGAAGCGAAGGCATAGACCATGCAAACCACCAGCAACATGATTTCATCGGCGGCCAGCACGGCCCGCTCCCCCACCCAGTCGATGACATCCCCCAGCAAGGGACGCATGATCACTCCCAGCACCGCGGCCACAAAATACAACAAGGCCATGGTGCTCACCGGCACCTTGTGCAACGACACCAGCACCCAGGTGCCGAAGACCAGGAAGATCTGCTTGCGAATACCGAACAGGGCGCTGATGGCGTAAAAAAGCCTGTATTCCTTGTGATACATGATCTTACGCGAGGGCAGATCCTGTCGTCCCAGATTCAGCCGCGCGTAGAAAAACCCCGCAGTCACCGCGCATATCGCGCCCAACAGGTAGAAGATTTCGTAGCGGTTGCCCACCATGCGCGCCAGGATCCAGACCAGGGACACACCCAGAATCGTGCCCATATTGCGGGCTCCACCCAGTTGGCCGAGGCGACGCCCCTCCCCTCCCCGGTTGGCGAGTTTCAGGCCCAGGGGACCCTCGACCGCAAAGATGATGTGATCGCCCATGGACCAGATCACGATGAACAGCACCAACGAAACCATGCCGGGGGACAAGAAGCCCAGACCCACCGCGCCGGTGGCCGTCAGGACCATGGCGACCACGGCGATGCGGCTTTCACGCAGACGCAGCAGCAACACCCCCATAATGGCGAAAATCAAAAATCCGGGGAGTTCCCGGGGAAACTCCAGCCAGCCGCGGTTCTCGGCGGTGAAGTGGTGCACATCAGACAGGTAATTGTTCACCGTGCTGGTAAAAATTCCCGAGACGGCGCCGAAAAAGAGCGTGGCCAGCAGCAGGGAGAGGAAATCCCCACGGGGACGGCGCGGCAGGTTCATGCGTTGATTCCAGCGGGGGGCAGATCGGGATTCTCGATGGAAGGTTCGCTCTGATCCGGCCGCCGCCGATACAGCCATGTCAAGCGGGCCAGGCGTTCAGCCCCGGGATGCTCCAGGGCCTGGGGCGCCAGACGCCAATTCCAGTTGCCGTCGCCGTCGCCCGGCCGATTCATGCGGCCTTCGCGCCCCAGATCCAGGATATCCTGCATGGGAACGATGAAGGTCCGGGCCACCGAACTCATGCCCAGGCGAATCAGGGTCCAATTGGGCTCGTCCACCGGGCACCCGGCGTACTCGGCGACCAGGGCGCGTATGCGCTTGTCGGTCAGGTGATGCCACCAGCCCAGCACGGGATCGTTGTCGTGGGTGCCGGTGTAGACCACGGAGTCCCGCTCGTGTTCATGGGGCAAGAAATGGTTGTCCGGCCCGCTCCAAGCGAATTGCAGCACCTTCATGCCCGGCAGGGCGAATTGCCGGCGCAACCGGTCGACCGCCGGAGTGATGACACCCAGGTCCTCGGCGATCAGGGGCAGGTCCCGGCCCAGATCCCGCTGCACGCTCTCAAAAAATGCGGCGCCTGGGCCGGGCACCCAGCGGCCGCTCTCGGCAGTTTTGGCCTTGGCCGGCACTTCCCAGTAGGCCTCGAAACCCCGAAAGTGATCCAGGCGCACGACATCCACCAGGACAAGGGTGGCGCGCAGCCGGGCCCGCCACCAGGCGTAATCCTCGGCGGCGACGGCGGACCAGTCGTACAGGGGATTGCCCCACAGCTGCCCTGTCTTGCTGAAATAATCGGGTGGCACACCGGCCACGGCAGAGGGCGCGCCTCGGGCGTCCATCCGGAACAGGTCCTGATGCGACCAGACATCGCTGCTGTCGTGGGCCACGAAGATCGGCATATCGCCGATGATACCGACCCCGCGTCGAACGGCATGCTCCCGCAGCAACCCCCACTGGCCGGCGAAGAGCCACTGACAGAAGCGATGGAAATCCATTTCCTTGGCCATGGCTTTGGCCGCTGCGGCCAGGGCCTGCGGTTCCCTGCACACCAGTTCCCTGGGCCAACGGATCCACGCCTGGCCTTCGTTCTCTTGTTTCAGGGCCATGAACAGGGCAAAGTCGTCCAGCCAGTCGGCCTGGACGGCGCACCAATCGTTGAAATCATCCCACTGATGGCTGTCGGCACGGTTCGGGAACACGGACCAGGCCCGGCGCAACTGTCCCGTTTTCCAGGCGATGGCCGCGCCGTAGTCCAGCCGCTCCACGGGAAAGTCCGGCCGGGCAGCCAGATCCGCGTCCGTCAGCCAGCCGGCTTCGCCCAGGGGTTCCAAGGCGATGAGCAGAGGATTGCCGGCAAAAGCCGACAAGGTCTGGTAGGGCGAATCCCCGAAGCTGGTCGGCCCCAGAGGCAGCACCTGCCACCAACTTTGCCCGTAATCGGCCAGCCAGTCGATGAATCGGTGGGCCTGGGCGCCCAGATCACCACATCCGTCGGGTCCGGGTAGACTCGTGGGATGCAGCAGAACACCGCTGCGGCGGGGAAATCTTCCAGCGACCTGATCACTCATCCGTCACCTCGTGGTCACTTTCAGCAAGAACCTTGTCAACCAGGGTTGTCAGGCTTGGAAAACCGCGGGAAGCCGGAGCCGCCGCGCCGTGATCTTCAGCCTGGACTTCGGCCAACACCTGCCTGAGATGGGCCAACGCCCGCGGGATATGGGACAGAAATTCCGGCTTGCCTTTGGTGCGGCCCAGGAACCCGAAGGCCCCCAGGGCTTGCATCAGGCGCTGGAGGCTCGCAGTCAGAAACATGGTCTGCACGACGGGCCGCGTCAATCCCCGGTGGGTCACCCCCGCGGCGAACCGGTCCAACAAGGCCGTGCGCGCCTGCTGCGGCACGGCAACATAAGGATCCCACAACAGGGAAGCCAGGTCATATAGCAGCGGACCCTGTCGCATGCCCTGAACATCCACCAGCCGGACCAGGCCACCGGAGAACATGATGTTCCGCGACTGGAAATCCCGGTGGATCAGCACCCGGGGCTGACCGGCTACCGTCCGGGCCAAAGCGTCGAATTCCGCGTCAAGTCCGATAAAATCATCCGGGTTCAAACCGCAATACCCCTGCAGAAACTGATCCTGGAAATAGCTCGTTTCCCAGCGCAGATCATCAAGGCCCAGGGTGCGGTCCCGGACCGGGGCCAGCCGCGCCAGAGGCCCGTCGTCTGCATCCTGCAGGCGCATAAGGTGGTCCACCACCGGCTCATAAAGTGCCAACCAGTCCTGCGATCCGGCGCCCAGGTCCACGGCCCGGGACCAGAGATCCCGGTCCCCCAGATCTTCCATCAAGAGGACCTGCTCGTCATCCTCGACCGTCAGGATCTCCGCCGTGCCCAGGTCCGCGGTGTGCAAGGCCCGGGTGATGGCCACTTGCCGGGCGAACTCCTCGCTGCCAGGTACATCGCGCATGGCCACGGCCGACCAACCGCCCGCGCGCAGTCGCCAGAACCTGCGGTCCGAGCCGTGCCCGGTCAGCGGCTGCACAACCAGGGGCCCCGCGGTTTCAGCGCCATCACCCACCGCCGTCAAGTACCGGCTCAACGTGCCCAGATCGGACCAGGGAACCCCGGGCTGGACCACGGCCTGGACACTGCCGGGACGGTTGGCCAGGGCTCGTTCCAGAGGGTCGACCAGGGAGGAAAATCCGGCGCCGATATCAGCCAGGATCCCGCGGGAAAACACCCCGATGCCGGTGTAGGTCAAGCGGCTGTCTCCTTGGCCCTGGCCTCGCAGGGACAAGACCTCGCCGCCGGTGGTGGTCATAACGGTGTTCACCGCCGGCCAATCCGTCAGCAGCAGCGTCGCCATAGCGCCGGTCCGCCGATGATGCCGCACCAGGGCGGCGGCGTCTCCGTCCCACAGGACATCTCCGTTGTGCAGCAGAAAATGTGCCGTCTCACCCAGGAAATCCCGGGCCCCGGCCAAGGCGCCGCCCGTGCCCAGGATCCTGGTCTCGGGAAAAAGCGTGACGGGAACCGGCAGGTCGGCGGCCTGGAGATGGGCGGTGATCATGGCGCCCAGATGATGGGTGTTGACCGCCACGGCCGCGCACCCCGCACCGGCCAGGGTGCCTATGGCCCACTCGAGCAGGGAGGTCCCGCCCACGGTCAATAGCGGCTTGGGTACATGATCGGTGAGCGGGGCCAGACGCCTTCCGTAGCCTGCGGCCAGAACCATGCCCCGCAGCGCCTCAGCCATAGAGTTGATGCTCCCTGGCCAGGGCGGCAAATTCCGCCAGTTGGGGTCGCCAGGATTGCACCAGATCAGCCACCGGACTCCCGGCGTCCACGGCCTCCCGCAACTGCGGACCTCCGGCCAGAATATCGATGGGCAGTTTTTTCGTTTCGTATTCGTAGGGCGGATTGCGCCAGGCGAAAGACTCGGGCCACCGTTCCTTGACGGCCCTGAGGATCGCCGTGAAGGCGGCCACCGGCTCAAACGCGTCCGGATCCGTGACATGGACCTGCAGACCGCCGCAGAGTTCGCCGGCAAACTTATGGAACGTGGGTTGGAAATACAGGGGCCGCAGGACGCATCCGGGCAACTGGTGGCTGCGCAACCCGGCCACCAGAAGGTCGGGGTCGATGAAGGGCGCCCCCAGGATTTCAAACGGCCGCGTGGTGCCCCGGCCCTCGCTCAGATTGGTGCCTTCGAGCAGGCAGGCGCCGGGATAGACCCGCGCTGTTTCCGGCGTCGGCATGTTGGGCGAGGGCAGGACCCAGGGCAGACCCGTGGCCGCAAAATCCATGTCCCGCCGCCAGCCGGCCATGGCGATCACCTCCAGATCCACGTCCAGATTGAACATCTGCACGAACAACCGGCCCAGCTCGCCCATGGTCAGGCCGTGGCGAATGGGAACGGGAGCCAGACCGACAAACGACAAGTAGGCCGTATCCAGCACCGGGCCCTCGTGCAGCACCCCACCCAGGGGATTGGGCCGGTCGAGAATGACGACCCGCTTGCCGCACGCGGCGCAGGCTTCCAGACACAGCAACATGGTCCAGATAAAGGTGTAGTAACGGGCGCCCACATCCTGGAGATCAACCACCAGCACATCGATGTCCGCCAGCATGGAATTCGTGGGACGGCGGTGCTCGCCGTAAAGCGAATGAACAGGCAGCCCTGTGACCGGATCGCGGTATCCTTCCCACTCGATCATGTTGTCCTGGGTCTCACCGCGCATCCCGTGCTGGGGACCCAGCAGGACGCGCAGATCAACCGCGGACGTGGCATGCATCATTTGGGCCGCGTGATTCAGCGCCCGGTCCACGGAGGCCGGGTGCACCAGCAGGCCCACCCGCTGGCCGCTCAACGCGGCGTAGCGGCCGCTTTCCAGCACTTCCAGACCCGTCAACACGTTGTTCAAAACCGACTCCCGGTCAGTTGTAGTAATCCGGTTCGCTGCAGCCTCAGCCGTCCCACATGCGCTCGTAGGCCGCCAGCCTCTCACTGATCAACGTCTGGGCTTCCTTGCGGGAAGCCATAGGGCGGATGACCCGTTCTGCGGGCTTGCTCTCCTCGACCAGGGCCCAGCCCAGGATCTTGCGGCCGGGCACAGACCGCCTCACCAGCAGGATGGGCGCCCCCATGCCCGTCGGCGTGCGGGACACCTCGGGAAATTCCGGCGCCCGTTCTTCCCACTGCCGAGCCGTCAGGACGATGATCTTGCCGGCGGCCAGCTCCGACACCATCGCCTTTGCAGCGGGCTCCGGAAATTTCGGTTTTCTCGCCGCCATCTCAACTCCCCTTCCGGGTTGCGGCCAGATCCTCGATGGCCGCCACCATGGCGTCCCAGGAGTATTTCCGCTTTTCCCTCGCCACGGCCACGGCAAACTCCGGGCCCTTGTTTTCCCGGAAGAACCGGATGACGGCCTCGGCCAGGGCCTGGGGATTATTCGGTGGCACCAGAAAACCTGTTTCGCCGTCCAGCACCACCTCGGGCAAACCGCCGACCCGCGTGGTGATCACCGGCAGGTCGTAATGGTAAGCGATCTGGACAATACCGCTCTGCGTGGCCGAAACATACGGCAGGGCCACCACGTCCGCCGCCACGAAGTAGTCTTCCACGGTCTCATCGGGCACAAAGCCGTCGACAAGCTGGATGATGCTGCGGCCCGCAGCAGCGGCGATACGGTCCAGGTAGGGTTGGCGGTCACCGTAGATGTCACCCACGATGAGAATCCGCAGCCCGTCCCCGAACTCAGCCTGCAGATCACCCGCGGCGTCGATCAGGTGCACCACGCCCTTGTAGGCCTTGATGAAGCCGAAAAAGAGCACGAGGCGCTTATCGGGATCAAGCCCCAGGGCCCGGCGCGCCTCCGGTTTGCTCTTGCGCGGACGACCCGGCTGCCCGAAATCGTAGACGGGATGGGGAACCGTCCGCACCCGCGCCGGATCGGTGGTGGGAATGACCTCGAACAGATCCGTGCGCACCTGCTCACTCTGGGCGATGAAGCCATGCCCGCGGCCCAGGGCCAGGCGTGTCAGCCAGGTCCCCAGTGGATACTTTTCGTGGGAAATGACGTTGTCCAGAAGATATATGATCCGGATGTCCGTCCAGCGGCGCAACAAGGCCGTGACCACGAAAAAGCCCGGGGCGAACAACGGCAGCCAGTACTTGATGATCAGGGCGCCGGGAGCCGCGGTTTTGATGTCGCGCGCCGTGCGCCACCAGCTCCAGGGGGACCAGGGCACGAAGCGCTGCCGGTTGGCATGATCCAGCCAGGGAGCCGTCTCCCCTTTCTGGGTCGTGCCGGGGAACAGGAAACCGGGATACTGGCGGGCAAACGAAGCCCAGAAAACCTCGTGCCCCCGGCTCTCAAGGGCGCGGGCCAGCAAACCGAAATAAGTGACGATCCCTCCCCGAAAGGGGGGCGCAGGACCCAGGAATCCCAGTTTCATGACAGGTCCGCCAGTTCGAGCACCGCCTCCAGGACTGCCGACGGAACCAGGGTCTCCATGCAGAAATCCTCGCGTGTGCAACGGGGCTGAAAGAAGCAGCCGCAACCCGAAGCCGGCGCCAGGATACGTCCGCGGCCATAGAGTTCGAACTCGTGGGGATTGAAGATGTTGTTGAACAGCACCAGTTTCTTGTCCAGGCCCAGGGCGATGTGCATGGCCATGGTGACGGCCGTGACCACGATGTCACAGCGATCCATCAGGCTGATGAAAGTCCGCAGATCAAAGTGACCGGGATACAAGGCACCGGTGGCGGCGGCCAGGCGGCGGTTGCGTTCATCCTCGGCCGCTCCCCCGAGCAGGACAGGGGTCAGACCCTGGCTTTTCAACTCCACCGCCAGTGTCTGCCAGTGATGCTCCGGCCACAGGCGGCTCGTCCAGCGCCCGCCACAGCCCGTGTTCAGGCCCACCAGGGTTCCGCCGGCCGGCAGATCGAAAGACGCCGCGGGCTCAGGCCGGTCCAGAAGGTACTTTTCGCCCCGGAACTCGTAACCGCAGATGGCGAAGATCTCCTGGGGATAGCTCAGGGTGCAGGCCTGGTTCACGTCGTCGAACAGACCGGTCTGGAACTTGGCCTCGGCGGCGGCGGCCTGCTCGGCAGTCACGCCCTCGGTCACGGGCCGGCACATGCCGTCCTCATCCAGGGTGAAACCCCAACGGCGCTCGGCACGAACCCCGGCGGCCAGGGCGCAGGCCTGACGGTCCTTGTCCAGGTTGATCACCAGCTCGAAGGGGGTGTGTTCCAGCCACAAGGCCGTCTCGGGGTTCAGGGGCAGCGGATCATCGACAACAGCGGGCAACAGAGCGGGGAAATCGGTCACCCAGGTCAGGACGTGATCCGGATAATCCCGGCGCAAAGGCTGCAGGAGCGGCGTCGTGCGGATGACGTCCCCGGCCGCCCCCAGTTTGATCAGCAGGATGCGGCCCCGGCGCACACGGTAGGACGGGCACGTTTCGCAGTGGACCCCGTCCTGCTTGTGGGGCCGGCAGGGCACGTGGCCCCGGAAATAGATACAATCTCGGTGCAGTTTCAAACGTCATGCTCCCTGGCAAAGGCGATCGTTAGTGGTCCGGGTGGCTCTCGATTGCCGAGAGATCCTCCCGCGCCTGCAGATCCAGCCCGCTGGGCAGTCCGTACTGCAGGGCGATGGTGAACGCTCCGCGAGCCTGGGCCTGGTTGCCCATCTTATTGTACAGGCGCCCCATGTAAAAATAGATGACGGCTTCCTCGGCCTTGCTCCGCGCCAGACCCAGCGCGGTGGTGAACGCATCGATGGCCTCGAAATCCCTGTCCTGCACATCCAGAGCTCTGCCGCGCAGAAGATGCAGAAGACTCTTGGCCCGCAGAGGCAAGTTGTCTTCCTTGAGTGTCCGTTGACAGAGTTCGCCGGCCTGGTCGCCCTGCCCTTTTTCCACCAGGCTCGAGATGGTGTCGATCTGCTGCTGGATCTTGGGCGCCAGGGGAGCCCGCAACACCGTCAGCTCGGATTTCAGATCCTCGGCCAGACGGCGCATTTCCGGGGGCAGATCACCCTGGAGCGCATCAGTGACCAGATCCATGGCCTGGCTGTAAAAGTGGCCCTCGCGCAGGAAACTGGCCAGCAGGACCTTGGCCACTTCGTCCCGGTCATTCTCGCGCAAAGCCTTGCCGCACTCGTCCTGGGCATCGAGGCGCCGTCCCGAGGCGAACGCCTCGAGCGCGCGGTTGACATGGTAGCTGTAGGCCGCGTGGACCTGATCGCGGGGCGGCCCCTGGAACTCCACGGTGAACGTGGCCTTCTGCTTGCGGTTGGTCAAAACGACGATCAGTTCCTCGCCCGTGCCCCAGGGAACCAGCACCTCATGTCGGGATTCATTCGTCTTGTAGTAGAGCAGGGACTCCCCCTTGACCCTCAGCACGCTCAAATCGCAGTTTTTGCCCGCGCCATCGACAACAAGTTTCCAGCTGCGGACCTGGATGTCGTCGAACGTGACCCGGAACTGGAAAGATTCGCCGGGATCCAGGGTGAAAGAATCCGTATGCCAGGTCTCCCACCTGTATTGGGCATGGCCCGGGGTGGGAACAAACAGCAGGACCAGGGCGGCCAGCAGGGCCGCCGGGGCACAAATCCTGCGCATCCGCGGATAATCTGCACTCTGTCCGATGGTCATGGGGATCCGCCTTCCAGGGGAAAGAGGTCAGGGAAAGATTGATCCGGGGCCGAAGTCCCTTATACTCCATGGCGAATGTACCGGATGAATCAGGGTAACTCAAGGGGTAGCGCAATACCCCACGGGAGGAAACATGCACGGAAGATGCCAACTTACCCGGGCCATAAGCACGGCCCTGTTGATGGCCCTGGCTGGGGCCTGCCTGACTGCCAGCTCATCGTTGGCCCAGAACCGGGAAGGATTTTCCCAACCGGTGACCTTCAAGGTGCACAACGCCACCACGCGAGCTCCCGGCGCCGTCCAGAGACTGACCATCGACTACCTGACCTCCCGACCCAACAACATCGTGGACATGAGGCCCTCCGGCTCGGCCTTCACCATCCCGGCGGTGCCCTTGCGCGAATCCGGACAGTACATTGTGACCGCCTGGTGGCAGGATGTTCCCTACTGGTTCAGCTTTCGCGGCCGGGAAATGGCCCCCGACACCCTGACCCTGAACGTGTTCGACACCACCGGGGATCTGAAGGATGTCAACATGACGGGCATGAACCTGGTGGCCCAGCGCCAGGGCGACACCGTCAAGCTGGAATATCTGCTGGAAATCGACAACGCCAACGCCCCGCAACGGACCGTGCTGGGTCCTGATTTCACCTTGGCCATGGCGATCCCGGCCGGGACCTCGGAACTGACCGCCACCTACAGCAGGGGCCCCGATCCGACGCCCATCTTGACCACGGCCATCGGCGGGGACCAGCTGGGGCTGACCGTCCCCTTGACCTGGGGCAAGAACACCATTCGGCTGCAGTGCCGCACGCCCTGGAACGAAGGGCTCACCCTCCCGGTGGGCTTCAATATTCCCTTGCAAGCCTGGAGTTTCCTGGTCGCGCCCGCCTGGACCCAGGTCTCCGCCATGGGTCTTGAGCCCGACCCTGCGGCCGCGTTCAAGGGGTACGGCCGCTTCCGGGGACCGGTCATCGCGGCGGACCGGCAGATCGAGTTGCGACTCTCCGGGAAGGAAGCCGACACCGGTCCCGCGGGAAAAATCTTCACCGCCGAATCCGATTCCAACGGGGGCGAGGTCGCGCAGCAGCTGCCGCAATCATCCTCTACGCGGACGCACCTTCCCGTACCGCTGATATTGGTGCTGGCCCTGATTGTTCTCATCCTGTTATTTGTGGCCAACCGCAGGACCCGTTCCTGACGCCTCTTCAACCATGCGGCCCGGCGCCGCGCCGATCTGGAGCACGCAATGTCCGGCAAAATCGAACTGACCCTGGGCCACAGTCCCGACCCCGACGACGCCTTCATGTTCTACGCCCTGGCCAAGGACAAGATCGACACGGGGCCCTACCGATTCACTCACGTCATGCAGGATATCCAGACCCTGAACGAACGCGCTGTCCGGGGTGAACTGGACATCACCGCCATCAGCATCCACGCCTACGCCTACGTGCTGGACAAGTACGCCCTGCTGCCGGCCGGGGCCAGCATGGGCTTCGGTTACGGTCCCATGGTGGTCGCTCCGCAGAAAATCGCCCCCGCGGACCTGGCGGGCATGACCATCGCCGTGCCCGGCCTGATGACCTCGGCCTACCTGGAATTGCGCCTGGCCATCGGTGATTTCACCCCCGTGGTGGTGCCCTTCGATGAGATCATCGACCGGGTGGTGTCCGGCGAATTTCCCGCGGGCTTGATCATCCACGAGGGTCAACTCACCTACCGGGACGCCGGCCTGGCCGAGTGCATCAACCTGGGCCGGTGGTGGTGGGAAACGACGGGGCGCACGGATTGGCCCCTGCCCCTGGGCGGCAACGCCATCGCCAAGAAACACGGCGACAAGATGAAGGACATCAGCGACATCCTGACCGCCAGCATCAGGTACAGCCTGGACAACCGCCAGGCCGCCCTGGCTTACGCCCTGGACTGGGCCCGTAACATGGGCGTCGAACTGGCCGACGAATTCGTGGGCATGTACGTCAACGACTGGACGCTGGATTACGGTGAGCGCGGCCGCGCCGCCATCGTCGAGCTGCTGAATCGCGGGCACACGGCGGGGTTGATTCCCGAGGTCAGGGAGCTGGAATTCGT
>CAZJGK010000060.1:0-21241 GCA_964545545.1 uncultured Fibrobacteraceae bacterium
GTGTGGATGTTCATCCAGGGCGTCGATCATGTGAAGGATCTCGTCTGGGGCGGGGGGTTTTCCTGGGGTGAGGTGATGGGCCAGTTCGAGCGGGAATATTCGGCCTTCAATTTTGAACACGCCGATGTTGACATGTACCGCCAGCATTTCGAAGACCGGGAGAAGGAGGCTGCAGGTCTGCTGGCCGCCGGTCTGGTCTACCCGGGATATGACGCGGTCATCAAATGCAGCCATCTGTTCAATGTCCTGGAAGCCCGGGGAGCCATATCGGTGACCGAGCGCACGGGGTACATCACTCGGGTGCGCAACCTGGCTCGCCTGGCGGCTCAGAGCTATGTCAAAAGCCGAGAAGACCTGGGATTTCCCCTGCTCAAGAGGGAGACAGCGTGATGCGACAGTCAGGTGGGCATGCGGAGACCTTGCCGCTGCTGCTGGAAATCGGCAGTGAGGAAATTCCGGCCCGGTTCATCCCCGGCGCCATCGCTGCCCTGGATCAGGGTTTCATCGCCGCCATGGAGGCCGCGCGCTTGCCGGTATCCGGGGTCCGGGTCATGGCCACCCCTCGGCGTTTGGTGCTGCTGGCCGAGTCTCTCGCGGTGCGCCAAATCGACCGGAAACTGACCATCAAAGGGCCGCCGGTGTCCATCGCTTTTGGGCCCGACGGTAACCCCACGCCCGCCGGGGAAGGTTTTGCCCGCAAGGCTGGTGTCTCCCTTTCCGATTGCGGGCGAGGGCAGGACCAGCGGGGTGAATTCCTGCTGGCGGAGGTCCAGGAACCGGGTCTGGGGGCCCTGGATGTGCTGACCGGGGTCCTGCCCGAGCTTGTGCTCGGGTTGCCTTTCCCCAAGGTCATGCGCTGGGGCGGCTATGATCTCGAATACCCCCGGCCCTTGCGCTGGATCGTGGCCCTTCTGGGTCAGGAAGTGATCCCGCTGGAGGTGGGCTACCTGAAGGCAGGGCGCACCAGTCGTGGGCATCGGACCCTGGCCGAAGACCACGAAGTTGGGATCTCATCACCGGAAACTTATCTGGAAAGTCTGGCCGCCGCCGGCGTCATCGTCGATCCGGACCGTCGCCGGGACTTCATGCTGCAGGGATTCGCCGATCTGCTGGCCGGGTTCAATGCCCAGGCGGAACTGGTCATTGATGATGAGTTGCTGAGTGAATTGGTGTTTCTCTGCGAGCATCCGACATCATTCCTGGGGTCTTATCCCGAGGATTATTTTGCCCTGCCGGCCGAGGTGATCACCACTGCCCTCAAGGCTCATCAGCGTTATTTCACGGTCCGGGACCGGAAAACCGGTCGTCTGCTGCCGCGATTTGCTGCGGTGCGGGACGGGGGCGCCGAGTTCTTGGATAATGTGATCGCCGGCAATGAACGGGTGTTGCGCGCCCGGCTGGCCGACGCCCTTTTCTACTGGAACTTCGATCAGCAGAAGACCCCGGATGAGCGGACGGCTATGCTGGGAACCGTGACATGGCTGGAAGGATTCGGGACGGTCCTGGACAAGAGCCGGCGCCTGGCCGATCTCAGCGCCTGGATGTGGACTAACCAGCTGGGATTGGGTGCCGAAGCGCCCGCCGACTTGACGCGGGCCGCCCTGATCTGCAAGAACGACTTGACCAGCGAAATGATCAAGGACGGCAAGGAATTCACCAAGCTGGAGGGGTTTATCGGGGCCCGCTACGCCCACTTGGCGGGCGAGACTCCCGAAGTGGTGCGGGCCATCGAGCAGCATTACGCCCCGCGCTTCGCCGCCGACGCCTTGCCGGGCGACGACCTGAGCAGTTGTTTGTCGCTGGCCGACCGGTTGGACACGCTTTGCGGGTGCTGGCTCGCCGGTTTCGTTCCGACCGGAGCCAAGGACCCTTATGCCCTGCGCCGCCATGTGCTGGCCATGGTGCGGATCCTGCTGGATCGCGGCTGGCATCTTGATTTCCCGGCCGTTCTGGTCCTGGCGCTGGATAAGCTGGCGGGATTCAACGCGGAGGCCGGCCGCGCCGAGGCCCTCGCGGGGATCAGCGAGTTCATCCGGGCCAGGTTGGAGGGGTATTTCAACGATGGCCTGGGTTACCCCCTGGAGGTTGTGCGGGCTGTGTTGCCGGTGCGTTGGCAGGACGCCGTGGCCGCCAAGGACTGGATCGAGGCCCTCAGTCTTCATCGGGACCGGGAAGATTTTCTGCAAGCGGCCGCCGGGTTCAAGCGGTGCCGGAATATTCTCAAGGGCGATCTCTTGCCCGTGGGGGAACTGGACGCCTGCCGGGACCGTTGGCTGACAGGAGGCGCCGGTGCCCTAGGGGAGGATTTCTCCGGCTTGGCCCATCCGGCGGAGCAGGATCTGCTTCGACAGGTGGTAACCGCTGCGGCCGCAGCTCAGAAAGCCGAGAACGAGGGGCGTTTCCCGGATGTTTTCGCCATTTTTTCGGGTCTGGGACCGGCAATCGACAGATTCTTCACCGAGGTGAGGGTCAACGTGGAAGACGAGACTTTGCGGAAGGTGAGGGTGGCGTTTTTGCGTGAAATCCACGGAATTTTTGCCCGCTACGGGGATTTTCAGGAGATGGTCGGGTCTGATTAATTGATGAGTTGTTGCACATTCTATAACAGAAACAGCCTTTTCAACGAGACGGTTCTTGTTTTTTAGGCATGATATTTTTTTTCATAAAGGCTATTGACTCGATTCTCGAATTACGATAGAGTAATGGTGCGACTCAAAGACAATCTGTTCCCATCCCTTGAGGTGCGCTGTCCCTGTTTTCCACTTGCTGTTGTTTGAATCACTTGACACTCGTTCATTCGACACCATGGGTCTGCATCTTTGGAGGAGGTCTCGCTCGGTTTGCGCAGGATGGCCTGCGTCGGCAGTCTCGGGGAACTATTTTGTCGCCCGTAAATGTGCCGTTTTGGTCCGGAAGGGCCATTGTGTACATTCAATCGTTCGCCTAACCATGTGTCGGCTTCGTGCCGATGATGGGGGGAAAAAAATGAAGAAATTCACCATGTTCGCTTGTGCCGCCCTGATGCTGGGTCTGGCGTTGAGCAGTGTGGCGGGGGACTATCCCGTTGACACCAACAGCGTCAACCCCAATATCCACTACACGAGCAATGCCAACGGCACGCTCCACGGTGGCAACGCCAATTTCAACAAAGCCGCAGGGGATACCATCGTCCTGATGGGTCCCACCGGAACTTACAAGGGTGATTTTGAGAACTCAGTCGGCGGGGCCATGCCCGACGGTTGGTACAGCTGGGACATCACCCAATCAACCGCGAGCCACTGGTCCTTGACCAGCCAGCTGAGCAGCGACCCGTACATGACTGGCCTCGTTGGCCAGACCCTGTGGTGCGGCACTGCTATGGACGCCTGTGCTCCCTCGGATTCCGCCTGGGGTTATGGCAACTCCTGGAACGAATCCGTCGAATGGACCTACACTGTTCCCCACCCCGCCTTCACCTCGACGGTGACGCTTACGGGTGACATCTTCTACGACACGGAGAAGGATTGGGATTACGTCTACTTTAGCAAAAAGACCGGTGGGCAGAAGGGTTATTCCAATGTGGACACGTGGACCGGCACCTCCACGATGGATGTGGTTATCGATGATACCACGACCATCACGGTTCCGACCACCGAGGCCATCAGCGAGTCGATCACCTACCTGCCTGCGGACTATTTCGAGGGCAACAAGATTGTCCTGGCGTTCCGCTTCCAGGCCGACTCCGCCGCCTCCGATGAGGATTGCTGGAATCCGACCGAAGGCCCGTTCTTCATGGACAACATGACGGTGACCGTGAATGACGGTGCCAAAACCGTGTACTCCACCACCGATGACTTCACAACCGACATGGGCACCTGGACCCCGATCATTCCCCAGGGCGTGGGCAACTTCGCCAAGATTTGGGAAGATCTGACCGCCCTGGATCCCTGTACCATCAACCCCAGCAAGCAGGTCGCCTTCATCGATGACGGTCTGGTTGTTCCCGGCACTGGCGGCTCGAACTGCATCAACTGGTGCTACGGCCCCGGTGGCTACATTGTGAACACCAAGGGCGGCCTGGCCGGTCCCCTGGAGCATTTGCATACTGCCATCGAGTCCCCCGTCATGAATTGGCCGGATCAAACTTACGACGGAATCGTGTTCCTGTTTGACGGGTTCGTCCATGAGGACCTGTCCGACGACTCGCCGGGTATGTTCTACACCTGGAGCGTGCGTTCCGCAGCCACCGACTCAGGTGATGTCATTACGGAAATGCCCTGGGTTGACCGTAACTACGTGTACTACGGTGGTCCTGGCTTCTTGCGCACCGGTGATGACGTGACGGACCTGATGGAACCCGGTCGTAACGAGGTTCAGCTGCAGGCCACCTGCTACGAACTGGGTTACGCTTGGGGCTGGGTGGGCGACGACGGCTTCCCCGCACCCTACCTGGACAACTTCAGCGTCAAGCTGTACAAGTACACCGGTCCTGGTATTGCCGTGCGCGAGCTCGAGCTTGCCCAGGATAACTTCCCCGAGACCGGGATCATCGACACCGCCGACCTGAGCGCGCTGAGCGTCCGGTTCGACATGGCGAACAACATCTCCCCGGCCTCCGATGCGTGGAATGATCCGGGCGATTCCCTCATGTTCCAGATCTCCCCGGTGCGGGCCGGCTCCATTCTGGCCGGTGCTCCGGAATTGCACTGGGTTCTCAACCCGAACCACACCTTCGACAGCGTCCGGTCAAGCGATCTGGGCCTGGCCACCTCCGGCATCGCCTATGGTGACACGGCTATCAGCGGCGTTTCCGGTCTCCCCGTCGCGGACGAGTGGGCCTTCGATCTGCCGGATACGGGCTTCCTGTTCCCCGGCGATGTGCTGCAGTACTACGTCACGGCAACCGACGACGTCGACGGCGATCAGGCGACCGTTACGGCTCCTGCTGATCTGACAGGGTACGGTGACTTCAGTCATCCTCTGGCTTACAGCCAATCCTACACGGTTCATTGCCTGCCGACCATCACTGGTAACGTCGTAGACGGGTATGAGCAGCCCAAGGTGCTGTTCATTGATGACTCCGACATTCGTTTTGGCAGCCAGAACGAATTCTACGGTTCCTTCGACAACCTCGGCATGGTTGCCGGCACCGACTATGACATCTACTACGTCAACGCGCCCACCTCGGGTGTTGGCGACGGTATCGGTGGCCGCGCGACTGCAGTCCAGTTGGCCAATTACGACGACATTGTCTACACCTGCGGCAACTCGGGCGTGAACACCATTTCCAATGGTGACACGGACAACGACGCCGGTGATGATGTCACCGTGCTGACCTTGTGGTTGCAGCAAGGCAACAAGGACATGTTCCTGACCGGTGATGATCTGGTCAGCGATTTGATGCAGGCCGGAACCAAGACGGTCACCTTCGCGCAGGATTACATGGGCGTCAATGTGGATGCCGATCCTCTGCACAAGTTGATCAACGACCAGGTCGCTCCTGTAGTCAAGGCTATTGCCGCCAACCCTGTCATTCAAAACCAGGATACCTGGGTTGCGTATGGCGGTTGCTTCGGCATCAATACCTTCGACGCCATTACGTTGCGTCCCGGTGCTGTGCGTCTGGCCGAGTACCTCGATCCTGACGGCAACAGCGGTCAGTATAACTTCAGTGCGGCTACCCTGATGGTTCAGGGTAACGGCAGCCGTTGTGTCAGCCTGCCTTACGGCTTCAGGTATGTGTACAACGATCCGAACGCCACCCCCGTCGTCAAGGCTACGGGCTCGGTTTCGGCTCGCACGCAGATCATGGCTGACGTTCTGAGCTACTTCAACCTTGGCGCTGGCAGTGGTAGCGTTACCGCAGTTCCTGGTGCCGAGAAGTTCGTGGCGAAGGCTTACCCGAACCCGTTCAATCCGCAGACGACGATCAAATTCACCATGCCCAAGAGCGGGCCCGTGTCGGTGAAGATCTTCAACCTCCGCGGTGAACTGGTTCGTACCCTGGTCAACGATGTCCAGACTGCTGGCGAACACACCGTCCTTTGGGACGGCACCAGCAACTCCGGTTCATCTGTTTCCTCCGGCGTGTACTTCTACGAAGCACGCAGCGGAAGCGATGTCCAGGTCAACAAGATCACCATGGTGAAGTAATCCTGCCGGATTACCAAATCGGTGATTACCAGGGGAGCGGCTTCTTCGGAAGCCGCTCCTTTTTGTTGACACCAGGAGGGCTCAATCCCTATATTCCAGGGGCGATTACTTGATCATCTCCGCGGGTTGTGGCCGCAGTCGGCTCACAGCTTTCCGGTCACGGAACCCACCTCGGTGACCGCACAGAACCTGTAGTACCGCGAATGCTTCCCGGAGGGTGCATACCAGTATGAGGACAAGTCGAATTTCCGGATCATTGATGCTCGGCGCCGTTGCTTTGGTGGCGCTGATCCTGACGGGATGCCGGGCTTTCGAGCCCCAGGCCGTAATAGTCAACAAGGCCCCGGATACCTATATCATCGGCGCCCCACTGGAAGATGGAGGAGGGTATTACCACTTCCATGTGTACTGGTATGGAGATGACAAGGATGGTCGGGTGGACCGGTTCGTGTGGGCCTTGACCGACACCACGGTGCAGGATGATCATACTACCGATGATGAGGAAGATGTTCGCTTCAACCCGGCCCTGGATGCCACGACTTTGGAAATCGGCCACTATACGACGCGTACCGACTCGATTTTTAATTTTACCATCGACCAGGGGGTCAGCCCTTCCTACGACATGACACTCCACATGGTCGCCATCGATGACAACGGGGACTATGACCGGACACCTGCGCGGCTGCATTTCTTCAGCAACACTTTGGGAAATCCGAGCCTCCGTTTTTTCCGTATCGCAGGCTCCGACACCGTCCCCCTGGCCACCGGAGCGATGGATACGGTGGGCTTCGGCTTTCCCTATCGAGTCGGCTGGGCGGGGAGTTCGCCGAATATCCTCGGTTACGATCCGGTCGCCCTGGCGAAAATCGACACCGTCTACCCCTATGATGACGGGCTTTTCGGTTATAAATGGCAGATTCTCGGCGGCCTGGGAGGCAATTGCGTTCCCACCCTCACCGACTGCTGGCATCCGCGCAAGTTCAATGAAGCGACAGGGGACAGCTTCTCCTTTTTCGGTAACCAGACGAACCTGTTTTTTGCGAACAACGGAACGGGCACCAACGATCCCTTCACCAAACTCTTGCCCAGTGGGGTTGTCAATCTGGAAATCAATTCCATCGATGTTGCCGGCGTTGAAGTAGCCAATTTCATGAGGCCGTTCAGCTTTGTCGTCAATTACGATCCCCAGACCATTATGGTCGAAGGATTTGATACCGAACACCCGGAGGATCCTCAAGAGTATCCTTACTATATCCGTCTCAATGACCCGACTCAGATCCGCTATCCCTTCCATGCCGGGGACAGAATTCCCGACCGCACCTACGTCGTGGTCAAGGCCCTGGCCAGGGATGACCCTCGCGACGCCAAGTTCGACCCGGAATTCGGCGTGGCTTTCACGGGCTTTGTCAACGGTGTCCGGAGCAATTTCTTCGGGGGAACGTTCAGCTTTGCCACCGGTGCCAGCGAAATTGACTATGATCCTGCATGGCCCGGAGTGGGGCAGAACAGCTGGTATGCCGATACCCTCGGGTTCATGGTGGAGCCGAGCACGCAATTCACCGTGAAGATGCAGTCGATCGATGAGCACGGTCGTCGTGACGGATCCCCGGCGACCATCAGTTTTGATGTCGGCTATCCGCCTTGTATCCAGTGTGTGGAAACCTTGCCCAAATCCGCCTTGACCTCGAAATTCGGGTCTGACCTTGAATGTTATGATCCGAAATCCAGCAATGCCTGTCTTGATGGTGAAGACCATTACAAAATCACTTCTTCCCTTTCAGAAATGAATGACCCTGATGCGCTTGAATTCATCGGACCCGCTGTGATCTTGGTGAACAAGGTGACCGGATATACCCAGACGGTGCAGGATACCACAGGGTTAACAGCGGCCAATTATGTCATCAACGCCCGCCTGTACCGGATGCAGGTTTTGCTGCACGGCAGGGATGATCCCCGTGAAGCATGGAGTCAGCCTAAGAGTCGTATGCTGGGTTGCAAGTACGAGGTGGATTATGATTGTGACCCCTTCAATCAGATCAAGGACGGAGGCGGGAACGACGGGCTTAGCCAGCCGACCTGGGGAAGTCTGGGGGGAGCGGATTCAGGCCTTGTGATTGATGAGGCCACGGGCCTGTGGCGTATCGCCGTCGACATTTCCGTTCCTACCTATCTGCTTTCCGCCGGACCCAGTTTTTACCTGGGCTTTCTCAAATCCCTGGTAAATAATGATGAGGATGCGGCGAATGAAATCTTTGCCCTGACGACCCGCCAAAGCGGTCATGGCATGGTTCAAGCGGTGGCCCTGGACCAGACATCGTGTGATTTCAATCCTCCTCGTCCGGCGCGCTATAATTTTTTCAAACAAGTCCGACCGTCGTTGACGGAATTGCCCAGCGGCATGACCTGGCGGGATTGCAACCTTGGCACCCCCGTCTCGGGGATCCAGGACAAGCTGAATCTTTCCCAGGCTGCCATGCAGAGTCTTGACGGAGTTCCCGCGGTGAAAAATTTCCGGATCACGATCAAGACTCCAGCGGGAGACTTCGAATGCTCCGAACCCAAGGATTTTTAGGATGGCCAGAGGGCCGAGGAGATTTCCTATGATCAGGCGTTTTGTTGAATTGGCTCTGGCTTTGATGTTGATGGGCTCGCTTGTCGCCTGCTCGACCGACACCAACCTGGGCGGAGTGAAAATTCCCAATGCCCGACCGGATACGCGTATCGCCGGGCAGCCGCCGACTCTGCTGGAGGCGGGTTTTGCGGTGGAATTCCACTGGACGGGATCGGACCCCGACGGCAAGATCAAGGGCTATGAATGGAAGATCAGCGACAACGGCGTGGATGGGATCAGCCCCCGGGATACGCTGACGATCGACCCCCTGACGGGCGCTGTTCTGCATCCCTGGCGTTTCACGACCACGAATGATTCAACGTTCTTTGTGCTGGCTGATCAGGTCAATTTTCCCGGAGATCCCGTAGCAGATCCGCGGAGTTTCCGTTCCCATTCCCTGTTCATCAGGGCCATCGATGACAAAGGGGCCAAGGATCCTTCTCCGGCCTACATTTCCTTCACCTCCACGACCCTGGTGCCAACCTGCTCGGTCGTGTTCAAAGGTCTGAATGCCGGCTTGAAGACGTCCATGGTGGCACCGCTCACCGTAAATGTAGGCTGGGAGGGGATTGACCCTGACTCCGATTTGCGGGTGCCGACCAAGGTTCGCTTCCTGTGGAAGCCTACAACCATTGAGAGCCGATATGCCTACGACCACGGTGATGCCTCCGTTCGTCCGAGTTTTGATGACCCGGGTTGGTCGCCGTGGCTGCCTTACAAGCCGTTGCCGTCCGACAGGAAGATTGCTTTCCCTAAACAGACGGATGGCCTGCATTATTTCTTCGCCATTCAGGTTCAGGATACCGCCGGCGCGGTCAGTGTGGATCTCGGCTATCAACAACAGGTTGGTAACTTTGTAATCAACGGGCTTTTCTGGAAGCCCGAAGTGACTTTGACGGAGCCCCTGAATGCGTCCGACGAAATCGCCGCCGGCCAGCCCATCAACTTCAGTTGGAAAGCCGATGCCAGTGCCTATGAGGGCAAGATCGTTTCCTACCGACACGGTTGGGATCTGGCTGATGTCGAGGATCCCGCGGATCCGGGCTGGGCTGTTCCCCCGGGACTGTCTCCCCAGAACCTGAAGGATACGGAAAGAGTTTTTCAGGAAGGGTTTCATACGTTCTTCCTGCGGGTAATCGATGATTCCAATACTATCGTGACGGTCACGAGGAAAATTTCGGTGATTCCCTATATCGCTGCGGCATTCCAAAGGGAATTGCTGGTTCTTGATCAAACCGTTGACGACCATGTCAACAACTGGCGGGATCAGGGTGGTCATCCCCGCAACGGCCAGGATTATCGCAATGCTTACTGGCGTTTTCTTGATGATATCCAGGGTGGTGTTTCCGGGATCGAGTGGAACAAGGACTGGAAGAACCATACCGATGACATTTCCTATTCGGATGTGGTGAATTACAAGGCAGTGCTGTGTTACGCCCGTTTCAGCGATGCCCAGAGGATGTTCCTGCAGTTCCGGCCAACGCGTGGTCCCACGGATAAGTTTGTCTGGTTGGCCCCCTATCAAAGACGGGGGGGGAACTTATTCCTGGTCGGGGAAAGAAGCATGGAGTCCTTCCTTGAGGGTAAGGGGAATTACGCTCTGCCCATTATCTTTAATACCAAGGAGACCACCATGATGGTGGGCGCCACGGAGCTGACGACGGGTTTTCTGCCCCGGAAGCTGCCTGATGGAACCCTGGTCGCGCGTGGGCCTTTGATGTACCCCTACGCGACCGCCGGTATTTCTGTTCTCGACTGGACTTCCCCCGACGGCAAGTACATTTACGGCCGGCAGGTCACCGTCCCTGCGGACAGGAACGTTGTATGTGATGGTCTCAAGGGTCTGGCTTTGGACCCGGACTTCAAGGCCCGTCAGGGCATTGGGCCCGGGGTGATACCGGATACCATGTGGACCAACAATGTGATTGATTGGCAGGATCCCCGCGATCTCGCCAATGGCAAATTGCAGTTATCCACGTTGGGCTTTGTCTGGAACGCCGACGAGTTTGTCAACAGCAATATCAGCGGCATCAGGACAACGCCGTTCCAGGAGCAGCAATGCGACTGGCAGGATGCTCCGGGAGGAAACTGTATCGAGCCCATGTTCCGTGGCATTGCGCGTTTTGACTGGATGCGTGAAATCAAATGGCGGCAGGGAGATACAGATTGGCCCTCCAGTGTGTATTTGGATCGGGAACTCGATTCGGTTTGCGGCAACCTGGCCTTGACTGATTACCAGGGGCATGCCCGGTCAAGCGCCAGGACCAATGGTCAGGTCTTCGGCTATTTCTCTTATAAGATGGTTGGTGACAAGCCCGTTAACAGGGCCGACGTTTTCTGGGGCTTCGATCCCTATCGGTTTGATCCCGAAGGAAGCAAAAAGGCCATCAGATGGGTGTTGAGCTACTTCGGGTTGCCTATTAATCAATAGCGGCTCTTGTCCTCGTTGAGTGACGTTGCTGCTGGAGGCTTGGCGGGATTTTGCCCGCCTCGGTACCGATCCTGAAAGGCAGGAGTGAATGAAGACAGGTAGCGCCGTAGTGATGCGATGGATGTCATTGGTGGTCCTCGCCGCCTTGCTGCCCGGGGTTGTCCCGGCTGTTGCCCAGACCCCTGACGATGCCTGTGCCGCTGATTCCCTGTTCTTGATTTCTCCTGACGTCCTGCACCTGGATCTGCAGACTTCAGCTCCTGGGGGAATGGTCATCAGTTGGCCCAACCTGGACTTGACTCAGGCTACCTGTTTCAGCTTGGCCGATACCGCCGGCCTGGATTTTAAGGTGGACGTATCAGGCGGGTTTGGGGACAAGGTTGACCGTGTTTTCCAGTTCACTACGGCGGATTCGGGGGTTATTGGCGCGGTCCAATCCCAGCCCCTGGGCCTGTCCTGGAAACATCAGGGTCCCAGCAACCATGGTTCCTTTGAAGGATTATTGAATCTGGCTAATAACGGAGGTGTTTGGCATTTCAGTGCCAACGACAATTCCTGGAGTCAAATCAACAAGGGATTGCCCATGACCTGGAGGCAGGTCAATGTCGTGGCCCTGGGTGAGGGGCCGGACGGGACGCTCCTCGCCGGGATGACCCGGGGACAGGCCCCGGATTCGGATCCGGTAGGGCTTTTCATCAATCACGGTGACGCCTGGTCCCGGATTGCTGCGGATGTTTTCAATACCCAGACTTTGATCACCCGGATTGCCGTTTCCCCAGAGGACAGCGATCATTTCCTGGTTGGCACGAAGCGAAGGGGTTTGTTCGTCACTCGTGATGGTGGACAAAACTTCACACAATTGACCACGCAGTTGGATCCGGAGGCGGACAACCAGCCCACCGTGTTCACCGTGTCTACCCTGGCTTGGCTTGGGGATAAAATATTCTTGTATGTCAATAACTTCGGTGTGTTTTCATCCCAGGATGGCGGCGCCAACTTCACGCGGCTGGACTTCACCGTTCCTTCCAACCTTGATTCAAGCGAGCCCGATCCGGTTCTTCCGGTCGTTAATTCCTTCAGTTTCAATTCCCGAAATCCCAATCTTATTCTGGCCAGCTTGCAGTTTCACGGCACCTATGAAAGCGAGGACGGAGGGGCCTCCTGGCATGACCTCTATGGCGACCTGGTCAAACCTGATACGACGGGTACCGGGGCATGGGTCAATAGTGCCCTGGATGCACTGGTGGATCCTGACGATCAGAATGTCATCGTGATGTCCGTCAGCCAGAAGGGACTGTACCGGACCAGCGACGGGGGACAAACCTGGGTCGAAACAGGTGCTGATGTTCAACCCGTGAACAGGGCCGGCCTGACCCTGACCAAGCTGGTCGCCGTTCCTTCCCAGCCGGGTCTGATTTATGCCCAGGAAGACGGTTACGGGCTTCTGATGAGTGATGATTTCGGGGAAACCTGGACGCAGTTCCCTGATCCCCCAATTCTTAACTCCGGCTTCCAGTTGATGAATTCCAATTCAGGCGCTGGAGATCTGGTATTCGGGACCTATGGCGGGGGTGTCTATGTGCCGGGTACGGCCTTGGATCTTTCTGCAACCTATACGACGGGGACATCCACTGATTTGCGCAACTTGGATCTGGGTCTGCAGATCTCTTTTTCCAGCGGTTCCCTTGGCCCTGAGGACGCCTTCCGCCTGGTTTGCCAAACTTTCCAGGGCTGGGCTGTATGGCGTGCGCCCGCTCATGACCCGCACAATCCGGTGATGCTTGGTCTATACGACCGGGTCAATCCCGAAAGTTGCCTGGAGGGTTATTGCGGCGATTCGAGCGTCCATGTCATTCCCCAGTGTTTTGCGGCCAAACGTGCGGCCTGCTTTGAGATTCCCGGGCCCGCTGATCCTGACACGATCCGGTTTTTTGATGGGGATGTTTACAACGGATTTGGCTACTACTACTCCGTGACGAGTTTCGATTACGGGAACACGGCCCTGACCACCCCTGCGAACAACACCAAAACCATGCTTTTCTCTCCGCGCTGGACCGGAGATGAAAATTCCCTTTACCATGGCATGGGCAACCAGAGTTATGTGCAGATCAATCTGGGTGCCGCACCGGACACCGGCGGTGATGAGATCTATGTTTATCCCAATCCTTTGCGGCCGGGTGTGGGGATCCCAGGGGAGGAGGGGCGGACGGTTGTTTTCACCAACCTGCCCGAGGGAGCATCCATCCAGGTTTTCACAACGGCCGGTGACGACGTCATTGAATTGGGTGCGGAGTTGCGTCGTGGCGGCCAGATCTACTGGAATACGGAAAATAGCGACCATCAGGTGGTGGCTCCCGGTGTCTATCTCTACAAGGTGACTATGCCGCAGAGGTCGCCCTACTGGGGCAGGCTGGTGGTCATTCGTTGAGTAGAGGTTGATCCCGGAGGAAGCATGAATGATACTTGAGTGCGGGTTTCTAACCCGCACCTTATTTTATGTGAGGTTTCCGGTTCGGGCAACTGAACCGACAGTTTTCGTTGACGACGTTAATTTTTCACCTGGGTCCGGGTACATTCCCATGGAGGAGCCATGAGCGACAAGAAGGTTTATTTTTTTGGAGACGGCAAGGCGGACGGCCGGGCCGATATGCGGGATTTACTGGGCGGCAAGGGTGCCAATCTGGCGGAGATGGTGAGTTTGGGGATTCCTGTTCCGCCGGGATTCACCATCACCACGGCCGAATGCATTGCGTTCCAGGACATTAAGAAGCTCAGCGATGAGCTCCAGGCCGATGTCCGCAAGGCGGTGTCCAGGGTGGAGAACATCATGGACAAGCGCTTCGGCGCGCAGGGTGATCCCCTGCTCTTTTCCGTTCGTTCCGGGGCCCGCGTTTCCATGCCGGGAATGATGGATACGGTCCTGAACCTCGGGCTCAACGATGAGACCGTGCTGGGTCTCGCCCGTATCAGCGGGAACGAACGTTTCAGCTATGATTGTTATCGGCGCCTGGTCCAGATGTACGGTGACGTGGTGATGGGGGTGCCCGGAGAAGTTTTCGAGCACGCCATCGACGGACTCAAATCCCAGCGGGGTATCCAGCTCGATACGGAATTCACCGTTGCGGATCTGAAAGCTCTGATCCAGACGTTCAAGAGCTTGGTCCTTGAAAACAGCGGCCGGGATTTTCCCACCGATCCCTGGGAACAACTCTGGGGCGCCATCCAGGCGGTATTCGGGAGCTGGAATGTTGACCGGGCGGTGGAATACCGCCGCATCAACCACATCCCCGGGGACTGGGGCACCGCCGTCAATGTCCAGACCATGGTTTTCGGAAACATGGGGGATACCTCGGCTACTGGTGTGGCCTTCACCCGGGACCCCTCCACGGGCGAGTGCGAGTTTTACGGCGAGTTCCTGATCAATGCCCAGGGCGAAGATGTTGTGGCGGGCATTCGCACGCCCCAGCAGCTGAATAATCAGGGCCGCCAAAAACTGCCTGCCGGCAATGCCGCCAAGGATCTGCCGACCCTGGAAGAGGCCATGCCCGAGGCCTACGCGTCCCTGCTGGAAATCCGAAGCACGCTCGAGAGTCACTATTGCAACATGCAGGATATCGAGTTCACCATCCAGGACCGCAGGTTGTGGATGTTGCAGACCCGCAACGGCAAACGGACCGGAGTAGCGGCTATTCGTGTGGCGGCCGAAATGTTCACGGAAAAGCTGGTGAACCAGGAAGAGGCCTTGCTGCTGGTGGAGCCCGAGCATCTCGACCAGATGTTGCATGACCAGATCGATCCCGACGCTTCGCTTGAGATCCTGGGCACAGGGCTTCCGGCTTCGCCCGGGGCGGCCCAGGGCGAGGTTGTCTTCAGCGCTGAAGAAGCGGTCGTGGTGACCGCCACCGGCCGCAAGGTAGTTCTGGTGCGGCGCGAAACCAGCCCTGAGGACATTGCCGGGATGAACGTTGCCGAGGGTATTTTGACCAGCCGCGGCGGCATGACCAGCCATGCGGCGGTGGTGGCCCGCGGCATGGGGAAGCCCTGTGTGGCCGGTTGCGGGGGCCTGTTCGTGGACAGCGCCGAGGGGATCATGACCATCGGGGGTCAGACCTTCAAGGCCGGGGATATGTTGACCATCAACGGGACGACGGGCTCGGTCATCAAGGGTGCTCCGGCCCTGGTTCCGCCCCATATGGATGATCCCAACTTGGTGACGGTCATGAGCTGGGCGGATGGCATGCGCCGCATGAAGGTGCGGACCAACGCCGACACCCCCCACGACGCGCGGCAGGCCCGGGAATTCGGCGCCGAAGGGATCGGCCTGTGCCGGACCGAACACATGTTCTTCGGCGAGGACCGCATCAAGAAAATGCGGGAAATGATTTTGGCCGACGACGTAGCCGCCAGGCGCGCCGCCCTGGTCAAGATCAAGCCGATGCAACAGAAGGATTTCGAAGGTATTTTCACAGCCATGGACGGCTTGCCCGTGACCGTGCGGCTGCTGGATCCGCCCTTGCACGAGTTTTTGCCCCAGCAGCCTGAGGACATCAAGGCCCTGTCGGTCGAGATGGGTGTCCCTGTGGAGGCCATCGAGCGTAAGATCGAGGCGCTGCATGAGATGAATCCCATGCTGGGCCATCGGGGTTGCCGCCTTGGTTTGACTTACCCCGAGGTCTACGAGATGCAGGTGGAGGCCATCATTGGCGCGGCCTGTGCCGTCAAGAAGGCTGGCGTGGATGTGCAGCCTGAGATCATGATCCCCTTGACCGGGGCCCGGCGGGAGCTGTCTGATCTGCGCAGCATGACCCTGGAGGTTGCGGCGCGCGTCATGGCCGCGGCAGGCCAGGAGGTGGATTTCCTGGTCGGAACCATGATCGAAATTCCCCGCGCCGCCCTGCTCGCCGACAAGATGGCCGAAGTTGCGGATTTCTTCAGTTTCGGCACCAATGATCTGACCCAGATGACGTTCGGCTATAGCCGGGATGACGCCGGTGTATTCCTGCCGGATTATGTAAAATGGGGTATTTTGCCCAGCGATCCCTTCCAGAAACTGGACGTTGAAGGTGTGGGGCAGCTGGTGGAAATGGCCTGTCGCAAGGGCCGTCAGACCAACCCGGATCTCCATCTGGGGATTTGTGGCGAGCACGGAGGGGATCCCAGCTCGGTGGCCTTCTGCCACAAGACCGGGCTGGACTACGTCAGTTGTTCCCCCTTCCGGGTTCCCATTGCCCGGTTGGCGGCTGCACAGGTCGTGGCCCGCGAGCGCCTTGATGCGGGACAGTAATCGACGGTGCTGATTCACTGGTCAGTTTCAGCGTGGACAGGGCCCCTGCTCCTGGTTTTGGCGGCAGGGGCCGTTGTATCGGTGACTGTTCTTTACCGGCGCACGACGCCGGATCCCGGGCCCGGGTCCTTGAAGGTGCTGATCTGGTTGCGCAGCATGGCCCTCGTGTGCCTGATCGGAGCTGTCGGCGCGCCTTTTCTGGCCATGAACAGAACCCGGGTGGATCCGGCCGAGTTGTTGGTGCTGGTGGAGGATTCTGCCAGCATGGCCATCAGCGATGCCGGGGTGGGAAACTTCCAGGTGATAATTTCGCGTTGGCGGCGCGCCATGGAAATCTGCCGAACCTTGGCTTCCTTGCGGGAGCCGGGAAAAGGCCCTGTGCAGCCGGTGTTCATGCGGGGCAATGGGCTGTCCGCACCCGTGGAATTCCGGCTAGGTGACGCCGTGATTCCCCCTCCACAAGCAGAACGAACAGACCTGGATGGGTTGTTGCAGCGGTCGCTTGGCTTACGGCGGGGGCGGCCTGTGGCTGCCGTGGTTCTGATCAGCGATGGCTGTGAGTCCTTCGACCAGGACCTGCCTGACGGTCTCGGCGATGTCGCCGGTCTGCCCACCCGGCCTTCGGGGCGGTTTTTTGCCGTGGGGGTGGGGGATCCTGTTGGTCCCCGGGATCGTTTTTTGAGTGATGTCCGCTATCCGGGGATTGTCCACCGGGGCGATAAAGTTCAGGTTGATTGTGTGGTGCAACAGAGGTTCGTGGATCCTGCAGCCGGTGACAGCATGATCGTGACGCTCAGCGGAGCGGACGGACTGCTGACGACGGTTCAAGTTCCGGCAACCGCGGATGCGGTGCCCGTGTCGCTGGTGTTTACCGCGGACCAGGATGGCATGCAGGTCTATTCCCTGGCGGTTTCCCCGCTGGACAACGAGCGTTTCCCCGCCAACAACCAGGTGTCCCTGGGCATTTCCGTGCTCAAGGATAGAGCCCGCTTGCTCCTGCTGACCACGGACCCGCGCTGGGATGCCCGTTTTCTGGCCCAGGCGGCTTTCAGCGAGCCCCGCTTGGTCATGGAGGTCGCTTACCCCGGAGCCAAAGGACTGGTTCTTGCAGACAGCCTGAGCTCATGGCGGATTCCTCGGACCGCTGCGCAGTGGTCACGGTTCGATGGGGTGATCCTCGAGTTTTCGACCTTACCCGACAGCCTGTGGACTGCCGGCGGCAAGGGTTTGCTCGAGGCGGTCCAGGCGGGGAAGGGGTTGCTTGTCTTGCCCGGGCCGGGTTTCGGGAAAAGTCTGTCGGGTTTGGTTCCGCCTTTGCCGGGGGATCTTGCGGCGATCTTGCCCGTGCAGGCCAGCGACGGGCGGTGGCAAACCGGTGATTTTTTCCTGACTCCGGCCTCCGGCAGCACCGGGAATCCGGTCATGGAGGGCGTTCTGGCGGCGGAAACAGGACCGGCAGCGGGCGGACCACCCCAGGCCGGTCTGTTGTCCGTACCGCCCCAGGAAGGGCTGATACCGGTTCTGGCCAGGTCCGAGGCTCAGGTCTTGCTCTTGGGGAAAACCCCTCGCAATCGGGTTTGGCCTGCTCTCGTGCTGGGTGCGTCCGGCCAGGGCAGGGTGGCCTGGTTTGGCGGTAGCGCCTTGTGGGAAATCGCGTTCTGGGAACAAGGCCAGGACACGGATTCCTCAGGTACCGGTCACCCCGGCCGCCGTTTGCTGAGAAATCTCCTGGTTTGGCTGGGTACAGGCGAGGAAGCGGGCGGCTTGCGGTTCCAGGGGGAGATGCCCCTGGCGAGGGCCGGGCAGCCTTTGACCCTGGCGGGAATCTGGCAGGACATGAGAGGGAAGCCGGTGGCAGCAGGCCGGGTTGTCCTGCAGGTGAAACCCCTGGGGGAGGATGAGGGCATCGTTGCCGGCAAGAGTGGGGTTCGCACTTATGACGCCGGCGCTTTGGATCCCCAAACCGGGGAATTTCCCGTGCCCGTGCCACCCCTTTCTCCGGGTCGGTACGCGTTGAAGCTCCTCGGCCAGGGTGCGGGCTCAACGGAAAGTCAGCCGGCTACCCTGGTGGTGGAGGCGTCTTCGGTGGAGGTTACCCAGGTACGGCAGGATTCGCGACGCCTCATCCAGCTGGCCGCGCGTGAAAACGGTCGCTATGTCGCGGCGGCCGATTCAAGCAGCATGGCTGCGCTGATGGTTGATCTGGCCAATCAGGAATGGCCGGGGCGCAGTCAACAGTTGCGTTCGCGCCTAGACCTGGCGGCCGGTCTGCCTTTCCTGGGACTGGTGATCGTGCTGTTGGGCTGTGAATGGTATTTGCGCAGGCGCCACGGACTGTTGTGATCCCTGTCGGCGGGTCCGAGGTGACGGCTCATTGCCGAGGCCGTGAGGCATACGGTCGAGGCTAGAAATCCCTCCTCCTGGAAAGCCGGATCAACCGGTGCTTCCCCGATGTTTTTGCGGGTTCCTGTTGGTGATCATTTGTCTGGCGCGGCCGGCCTGCGCACAGGTGGTGATCAATGAAATCCTGCCTGATCCCGTCGGCAGTGATGCCGGCCGGGAATTCGTGGAACTCTTTAATCCCACCGCATACGTCGTGTCCTTGGCGGGGGTCCGATTCCAGTTCGCCAACGGGGCCGATGATCCCGTATGGGAAACCCGGTGGAGCGGGACGCCGGGTGACTCCCTGCCCGGCGGAGGGATTTTTCTCATCGTGGATACCAACTGGACAGGAACCGCCTGCGGTGACGCCCAGGTGCGCCTTGCCCTGCAAAACGGACCCGACGCCGTACGCCTGGTGCAGGAAGATGTGGTCCTGGACAAGGTCGGGTATGGTTCCCTGACCAACAGTGAGTTCTACGAGGGGCACCCGGTTCCGCTGTCGCCCGGTCTGGGGTTGGCGCGCAGGCCCGACGGATTCGATAGCGGGGATAACGCCTCTGATTTTCGAGCTGCTTCTCCTTCGCCCGGCCGCAGGAATTTTCTTCCCTACCAGCTTGAGGTTTCCGCCTGGAACGTAGATCCGCCCAGTGACGATCGGCCCGGCCGCGAGCATCGGGTCCAGGCAACGGTGGTCAACACGGGTCTGGAGTCCCTGACCGGAGGCTTCCTCATCCTCGCCGCAGGTCCCGACAGTTATGAAGCGGCCGTGGGAGACATTCCCCCCAACGCAGCTCGCACGGTCCTGTGGTCGATAACGCCCAGGTTGAGGGGACAGTGGCCTCTGGTCCTGGAAAGCCCGCTACCGGGCGGCAGGGACTCCCTCCAGGTGACCCTGGGATTCCTTCAGGTGGGGCCAGGGCCACTGGTCCTCAACGAGATCCAGGCTGCTCCGGGTGATAAACAGGGCGAATGGATCGAGTTGGCCAGTGGGGTGGACAGTACCCTGAATCTGGGTGGTTTTCAGATCCGGGATGAGGATGGGGCCTGGAATGCTCTTCCGGATTTTCTCATCCCAGCGCGAGGCCTGGTGACCGTGGCTCAGGATTCGGCGGCGCTGATGGACTGGATAGTTTCCCACGAAGCCTGGGGGGATCCCGGTTTGGCGGGATGCGCGGGCGGTGACAAGGTCCTGTTGGCCCTGAGGTCCTGGCCCTCGCTCAACAATTCGACTCCCGCGAGCCGGGATTTTGCTGACCGGGTCTACCTGGCTGATGGGTCGGGGGTGGTGATCGATCATCTGACCTTCAGCGAAACCGGGGTCCATGGCAGTGTGCCCTTGCCCGCGGGGGGACTCTCCCTGGAACGGCTGGCGCTGATTCCCCGTGACCCTATGGCTGTCAACTGGCAACCGTGCGCCCTTGGTTCCGGCGGCACACCCGGGTGCCCCAACAGTTATCCGGAAACGGAATCCGACCCGGGAAAAATGGATATTTCTCCCCTGGTGTTGGAGGGTTCAGGGGCCATGGGCATCACGCTCGTCATCCCTGCTGAAGGGACCGGTTGTCACATCCGCATCTTCAACTTATGGGGGGAAATGGTGCGGGACCTTGGTTTCGACCAGGGGGGGGCCGGCATCAGGGTCCGCTACTGGATCGCAGATGATGACCACGGCCGCCGGGTGGCGCCGGGTGGGTATGTGATCGTTGGCGATATCAACGGTGAGCAGGGAAGGATCCTGGCCCGGCACAAGGTCCTGGTGGGGCTGCGGTGAGGTCGTGGCGCCGCGGAGGCGGCCGGATATCTGTTCTGATACTGGCCCCCTTGCTGGTGTCTGGTTTCAGCGCTGAGAGCCAGGGAAGCCTGGTGGATCTGCCGGGGGGCTGGTTGCACTCGCCCGCCAGCCTGGTCCCCGTTCTTGCAGTTCACAGAGACGGTCAGGATTTCCCGTCGGCAAACGGTTTCTGGGTGGCGGCGGGGCAAACACGACTCTATGGGCTGCCGGAACTGCCGGTGCGCTACCTGGCCCTGGGTTGGCGGCACCCGGGAAATATTCTGCCCCTGGCCCTGAAGTTGAATATCCAGACCACAGGGGGAGAACTGATCCGCGACATTCTGTGGGGTGGTGAACTGTGTGTGGGTCGTTCCTGGGGGTTGGGCCTGATTTGGTCCCGGCGGACCCTTCAGGTGGCCGGAGGGGAGGAAAACCCCCACGAGCAGGTTGTGCTGCACGCCATGCGCCAGGCAATAATCAGTCCGGGAATGCAGGCCCGGCTGGATCTCTATCTGCCGGCAATGAACAGCTCCCGACCCGGTGGTGCCCATCGGGAGCATCAGAGAATTTTGAGTGTGGAGGTTGGCAAAGGCACCGAAAGTCTGGTGCTGGCCCTGGAACGCGGCAGAA
>CAZJGK010000061.1:0-21222 GCA_964545545.1 uncultured Fibrobacteraceae bacterium
CTTTACCGTCCCGCTCGGGGAGAACCAACCTCCCTATGCAGCATACTGCTGATTTCTTTGCGCACCGCCGGATCCGGTGGTGCCCACACCACCGGCCGGTCGGCGAACCAGGGCACCGCCGAGTAGTCCGTGAAGATGACTCCGGGGCCCGCCTCCTGCACTCGCGCGATTTCCGCCGCCACGGCCGGCTGCAGGCGCGCCGCGTCAGCGGCCTCGGATTCCCATCCCGGCAGGTGGCAGGGAAAGACCAGGGCCGCGGCGACCGCGACGATGGCCAAGATGGCGCTGCGCGAGACGGTGCGGCGTCCGGACTCGGGCTTGTGGGTTCCGCCGGCAAACGCGGCCAGTTCCCACGTCAGCATCGGCATCACAGGCAACAGGTGGCGCAGACTGTGGTCAAAAGGGCTGTAGAATAGAATCAGCAGCAAGGTGGTCAAGACAGCCACGGTCAGGCCGCTTTCGGGTGGGGATTCCGGTTCGTCACGGCGCCTCACAGGGGGCTTGAGCGCGCCGACTGCCAGGACCAGCAGCCACGGCCAACTCAAAAACCGGGGCAGGTTCTCCAGGTAGAAGCGCAAGCCGCGCATGGTCTTGCGGGCCAGGGGCATCGGGTCGGTCATGATGGTGTGCAGCAGGGGCTGGGGGTCCATCCCCTGGTAGACGGTGTAGCCGGGAAAGGTGCGGGTGTCCTTGGCGTGTTCGGCGACGCCCTGGAGGGTGAAAAACGGCTGGCCGGTCAGGTCCAGGGTGCGCAGGGACCAGGGGACCAGCACCACGGTGGCGGCGGCGAACATCAGCCAGAACGCTGGGTTAAACCGGCGGGAGCGTTCGCCGGGACCCGGGGCGGGCCGGACCAGCGCCAGCCACCACAGCACCGGGACCCAGAACAATTCCAGGCGCACCATGGCCATCAGGCCCGTCATGGCGCCCACGAACAAAGGCGGCGGTGGCTGCCTGCGCCGCAGGTGCAGCCAGATCACCAGCAGCATCAAGCCGACCAGAACTTCGTCCTGCCCCCAGGCCACGGCAAAGCCCAGCAAGGGGCTGGCGCCCATCAGGATCAGCCAGAACGGGATGCCGGCGCGCGCCTCCCGCCGCCACAGGGCGCTCGTGCCCATGCCGATCATGAGGATCACCAACAGGGCTTGCAGGCTTCGCACCAGATCAATGGTGCGCGCCGGGTCGCCCTCGGCCGCCAGATAGGGCAGCAGCAAGACGGTGCCGAAGCCCGGCATGCGGTGGATCAAAGGCTGAGGCAGGCGGCGGGCAAAGGGATAGGCAAAGGAAAGGGGATAGGCGACATCGCTCAGGTAACCGTCGCCGCGGGCCAGGTGCCGGGCCACCGACAGGTGGGTGTAGAGGTCGGCGGTCGGGGGCACCGGACGGGCCTGCCGGCCCAGGCCCCAGACCACGCTGAAGATCATCGCGGCGACCAGGCCGGCCCAGAGCGCGCCCCGCGGGTTCTTGGCAACGGACTTGTCGCTTGTGCGCACCATGGCCGTCAGTTGCCGCGGCTGCCGGGCTTGACCAGTTCCTGGCCCTGGCGACACAGGGGGCAGGAAGCGGATTCCCAGGCCTGCACCGTGACTTTGGCCAAAGAATGCAGCGGCAACGGCAAATCAACCTCGCCGCCGGTGCGGTCGATGATGCTGGTCAAACCGATCACCACGCCGCCGGCCTCTTCCACGACCTGCTTGACTTCCAGCAGGCTGGTGCCGCGGGTCACGACATCCTCGGCGATGATGACTTTTTCACCCTGGGCGATCTCGAAGCCGCGGCGGATCATCATCACGCCGTCCTTGCGTTCGGAAAAAACAAAACGGCGGCCCAAGGCACGGGCGACTTCGTGTCCGATGAGGATGCCCCCCAGGGCGGGGCTGACGACCACGTCATAACCCGTGCCGGGAAAAAACTCCGCCAGGGCGGCTCCCAGTTCGCGGGCCAGTTCGGGGAACTGCAGGATGCGGGCGCACTGGAAATAGGTGTCGCTGTGCAGGCCGCTGCTGAGCAGGAAGTGCCCGTGATGCAGGGCTCCCAGCTCGCGCATGAGATCCAGAACCTTTTCTTGTTCCATGGCTCAATCCTCCGGTGCGTGATGCGTTTCGGTTTCGATTTCGGCGGCGATGGCCGCCAGGGTGGCGCCGGGATTCTCGCTGCGCGTGATGGGCCGGCCGATGACGAGGAAATCAGCGCCGGCACCAATGGCCGCCGCGGGGGTGGCCACGCGGCGCTGGTCACCGACCTGCGAGCCCGCCGGGCGCACGCCCGGGGTCACGACCAGGGGGGCCGAGCCAAGGGCGCCGCGCAAAGCGGGCAGGTCTTGCGGTGAGCAGACCAGCCCGTCGCAGCCGCACTCCCAGGCCAGCCGGGCCAGGCGCACCACGCGCTCGGCGAGGCTGTCCGTAGATGGTCCCGTTTCCTGCAATTCATCCTCCGAAAGGCTGGTCAAGACGGTGACCGCAAGCAAGGCGGGTCGGCGCCCGTCGGGGGCATTGGCGGCGAGGGGGGCGTTGTCCAGGGCGGCGGCGGCGGCGGTCAGGGCGCGGCGTCCGGCTGCCGCGTGCACCGTGCAGAAGGAAGCGCCCAGGGCGGCGGCCCGCGCGGCGGCTGAAGCCACGGTATGGGGAATATCGTGGTACTTCAAATCCAGGAAAACTTCACGGTCCTGCTCGCGCATGAGATGGACGGCCGCGGGCCCCGCAGCCGAAAAAAGCTCCAGCCCCACCTTCACGCAACGGGCCAAAGGGCCGAGGTTGCCGGTCAATTTCCGGGCGGCCTGCAGATCGGGCACGTCCAGGGCGGTGATGATGCGGCTTTGCGCCGGCAGAGCGCGCAGTCGGGCCAACAGCTGATCACGGGCCATGATCACCTCACGGGAGTCGGGAATGTCCTTGCCGCGGGGAACCGTTTGTTACTACCCTTCTAACAGCCACAGACCCGGATTGCAAATCCATATTGTCAGGACTGGCAGTCGGGGCCATAAGATGGTTGTATGCATCGGAGGCGCGGATTTTTGCCGGCGCCTGGAAAGGGAATCCCTTGCTGGACCGCAAATTTCTGCGCGAAAACCAGGAACTCGTCACCCGGGCCGTGGCCTTGAAGAACGAGTCGGTGGACATTGCCGCCTATTACGCCAAGGATGAGGAGCGAAGGGCCGCCCTGCAGGAGGTCGAGGTCCTGCAAGCCGAGGCCAACCGGGACAACAAGGCGATCAGCGAGCTGAAAAAATCGGGCGGGGATGCGACCGAAGCCATCGCCGCCATGAAGTCGGTGTCCGCCAGGATCAAGGAGTTGAAGGCCGTCGCCGCCGCGCGGGAGGCGGAGGTTGAAGCGCTCTATCTGCGCATTCCGAATATTCCGCACGACTCGGTGCCCGAGGGTGGCGAGGAGAACAACGCGATCATCCGCACCTGGGGGGAGCCATCGGACAGGGATTTCACGGTGATGCCCCACTGGGATATCGGCGTGGAACTGGGGATCTTCGACCCCGATGCCGCCGTGCGCATGAGCGGCAGCGGGTTCACCGTGCTGACGGGCGACGGGGCGCGGCTGGAACGCGCCCTGATCAACTGGTTTCTGGATGTGCACGCCCGGCAGGGTTACCGCGAAGTCAACATTCCCTACCTGGTGAACCGCAAGGCCATGACCGGCACCGGTCAGCTGCCGAAACTCGAAGATGATATGTACCTGTGCCAGGTGGACGACCTGTTTCTGATCCCCACCTCCGAGGTGTCGGTGACGAATCTGCACATGGGGCAGACCCTGGATCTGGACAGCCTGCCGCGCAAGTACTGTGCGTTTTCGCCCTGCTTCCGCCGGGAAGCCGGAGCCGCGGGCAAGGACACGCGCGGCCTGTTGCGGGTTCACCAGTTCCACAAGGTCGAGATGGTCAAGCTCGTGGCGCCGGAAACGTCCTGGGATGAGCTGGAATCCCTGACCCACGACGCCGAGGAACTGCTGCAGAAGCTGGAACTGCCCTACCGCGTGGTGACCCTGGCCACCGGGGATCTGAGTTTCGCCGCCTGCAAGTGTTACGATCTGGAGGTGTGGTCCGCAGGGGTCGGCACGTGGCTGGAGGTATCATCCTGCAGCAACTTCCTGGATTTCCAGGCCCGCCGGGCGGGAATCCGCTTCAAGGGCAAGGGCGACAAAGGTTTCGTGCATACCCTCAACGGCTCGGGTCTGGCCTTGCCCCGCATCCTGGTTGCGATCATGGAAAACTACCAGACGGCCGACGGGCGCATAGAGATTCCCCGGGTGCTCAGGCCGTACCTGCAAGACAGGGAGTTCATCGGTTGATGATGAATCGGATCATCACTTTCGTGTTCGGCGGGCTGCGCAAGCAGTACCTTTTCAACATCTACCTGTTGCTCGGCAGTGTGAGCATCGTGGTGGCCACCACGGTTTTTACCATCAGGGTTTCCCGCAGTGTGGAAAGACAGGCCTACCTGACGACACATCTGCTGTCCCAGATGGGTAGCCAGATCTTTCAGGCCAAGTCCCTGGATGAGATCCAGCCGATCATCGACATCATCAACGAGAACGAGGTCCCCTTCATCCTGACCGACAACGGCGGGCGGCCCTTTATGTGGAACGGGGCGGTGATCGGCATCCCGCTGCTCGACTACAATACCCTGATGCGGGAGAACATGTCCAACCCCAGCAATCCCGTGGTCCAGGAGGTGTTGACCCTTGCGGCCGGCTACGATCAGGAGCAGGAGCCGTTCGCCATTTTCGATCCGGAGGGTCACCGGCTGGGCACCCTGCATTACGGGCGCAGTGCCCTGAGTCAGCGTTTGCAGATCATGCCGTACCTCGAACTGATGGTCATGGCCCTGTTCTTCCTGGTCATCCTGTGGGCCCTGCAGAGCAAGAAGGACGCCCAGCAGCAGGCCCTGTTCGCGGGTATGGCCAAGGAAACCGCCCACCAGCTGGGGACACCGCTGACTTCCCTCATGGGCTGGGCGGCCCTGATGGAGGACAAGGTCGGCAAGAACGATGACGTCGTGGCCGAGATGAACCGCGACATCGACCGCCTGAGCAAGATTTCGGCCCGCTTCAGCCAGATCGGATCCAGTCCCAAGCTCAAGCCCGGCGATCTGAACGCCGTGATTGATTCCGCCATCGAGTATTTCAGGCGTCGCTTGCCCCACCTGGGGGGCCGCGTGCAGCTGCGGCGGGAAGGGGCCGTCTCCAATGTGGTCCGGCTCAACGAGGACCTGCTGGGTTGGGTCCTGGAAAACCTGATCAAGAACGGGATTGATGCCTTGAGCGACGGCAAGGGCACCATCACCATCAAGCTGGCCGATGATCCTTCAGGCGGGGCCAGGATCCTCATCAGCGACACGGGCAAGGGTATTCCGCCCCGGGTGGGCCGCCGCATTTTCGAGCCGGGATTCACCACCAAGAAGCGGGGCTGGGGCATGGGCCTGGCGCTCGTGCGGCGGATCATCACCCAGTACCACCAGGGAAAGATCCAGATCGCCGAGACCAGTACCCACGGCACGACCTTCCTGGTGACTCTGCCGCCGGCCCCCAAGGGCGTCCAATCCGAGGAACGATCGTTCACAACCTGAAGCCAAAGGAGCCGCGCGTGGCTTTTTCCATTCTGTGGGTCGATGACAACATTGAGGAACTGGGGGGCCATGTCCGCTACCTGGGCGAGAAGGGCTATGAGGTCCAGGGTGTGACCAACGGGCGGGATGCCCTGGCCATCTTGGCGGACAAACCCTTCGACGCCATCCTGCTCGATGAGATGATGCCGGGCATGGGCGGTCTGGAGACCCTGGAGGAGATCAGGAAAGTCAACGAACACATCCCGGTGATCATGATCACCAAAAGCGAGGCCGAGGATCTGATGACCCGGGCCATCGGCAAGCGCATCGACGACTACCTCGTCAAGCCGGTGTCGCCCCTGCAGATCCTCAGCGCCCTGAAGCGCCAGCTGGAAGCGCGACGGCTGACCAGCGAGGAAGTCACCCGTGACTACATGAAGCATTTCATGGCGTTGGGTGATCGTATTGCCCAGGCTGATCAGCCCGGTGACTGGGAGAAGATCTATCAGGATCTGGTCACCTGGGGCCTGGATCTGTTCCGTTACAGCGACCACGGCTTGCTGCAGACCCAGGCCGAGCAGATGGCTGCGGCCAACGCGGTTTTCGCCCGCTATGTGCGGGAGCATTACCGTGACTGGGTCAGCGCGGACGGATCGCCGGGCGTGGGGGATTCCCGGCCCGAGGGGACCGGTACGCCTCTGTTCAGCCCCAGGGTCTACGAGACCTGGGTGGAGCCCCATGTCCAGAGCAGCAAGCAGGTTTTCTGGATCGTGATCGACTGCATGCGCCTGGACCAGTTGCGCGCCATCGAACCTTTGCTGGAGCCTTATTACCACATGGATCGCCGTCTGTACTGGTCCCTGCTGCCGACGGCGACCCCCTATGCGCGCAATGCCTTGTTCGCGGGACTTTATCCGCTGGACATTGCCGAAGGTTATCCCCAGTGGTGGATCGGCAACGCCGACCACGAGGGCAGTCTCAACGCCCACGAGGGGGATCTGCTGCAGCAGCTGTTGGCGCGTATTGGCAGCCCGGCCGCCGACAACATGCGCTACTACAAGGTTTCCGACGCCCGCGACGCCGATATGCTGCACCGCAACCTCGGTTCGCTCGGGGGTGTGAAACTGGTCGCGGGAGTCTACAACTTCCTGGATATCATGGCCCACGGCCGCAGCCAGAACCGCATCCTCAAGGAGCTGGCACCGGACGAGGCGGCCTTCTGTACCCTGATGCGGTCCTGGTTCGAGCACTCGAACCTCTACGAGGTGATGAAAAATCTGGCCCGCAAGGACTGCACCGTCATCCTGACCACCGACCACGGATCCATGCTTTGCAGCAAGGCCGTCAAGATCCGCGGCAACCGCGACACCAGCAGCAACGTGCGCTATAAATTCGGAGACAACCTGGGGGTTGACGAGGACAAGGTCATGATGATCAAGGAGCCGGAGAAATACCGGTTGCCGGCCCAGACCACCATCGAGAACTATGCGGTCACGACCGAGAATTATTACCTGGTCTACCCGACCAATTATCACGAATACGAGCGCCTTTATCGGGACAGCTTCCAGCATGGCGGGATCAGCCTGCAGGAAATGATGTGTCCCTTCGTCGTGCTCAAGCCACGATAGACCATGGCGGCCGCTGAACACACCCTGCCCGCGGTTGATGATTTTCCCTGGTGGATGGTCACCGGCGATGAAGCCGCCACCGAGGATCTGGGTTACCGTTTCGGGTCCCTGCTGGGTGGCGGGGATGTCGTGCTCTTGTACGGTGACCTCGGCGCCGGCAAGACCTGTTTTGCCCGCGGTCTGTGCCGCGCCCTGGGGATCACCGAAGATGTGGTGTCGCCCACGTTCACGCTGGTCAACACCTACCCGGGCGCGTTGACGGTGCATCACCTGGATTTTTACCGCCTCGGCACCGACACCCCCCTGGAGGACATCGGTGTGCCGGAGATTCTGGATGAGGTCGAGGACGGGGGAGCGGTGTTGGTGGCCGAATGGGCTGATCCCCTGGTGCCGCAGCTGAAGGGGATGGAGCGGATTTTTTCCTGGCTCGCGATCCCCGGCGCCGATCCTGATCAGCGCACCTGGCGGCTGCAGATAAACGATCCTGGTTCGCAGGCAATCCCGGCCGCCCTGGGGCTGCGGGGGAAAAAGGCATGAGATGTTGAACCTGGCCCTGGACACTGCGACCCCGTGGGGTCGGTTCGCCCTGGCCGAGGACTCGCGCCTGCTGGCTTACCGGCCCCTGAACATCCAGGGCAGCTATGCGGATGCCTTGCTGCCGGTGATCACCGAAATGCTGGCGGAAACGGGGCATTCTCTGGACGAGGTCACAGGCATCGGGGTGACCCGCGGACCGGGCAGTTTCACGGGGGTGCGCATCGGTGTGGCCACGGCCAAGGCCCTCGCCTATGCCCTGGGTTGCGAACTGGTGGGGGTTTCCACCCTGGAGGCCATGGCTGCGGCCTTGCTGCGGGCCCATGATGGGGCCGGGATCGCGGTTCCGGTCCTCGATGCCCGTCGCAAGGAAGTGTATGCGGGCGTCTATGCGCGGCAGGGAAACTGGATCCGGCCGCTGGTTGCCGGGGCGGGCGGCTCGCCGGACTCCTGGTGGGAAAGGATCACCGCAGCGGTTGCCGACCCTGAGGCCCCCGTTTACGGGGGGGAGGGCGCCCCGCTGTTGCTGGGACAGGGGGAGACCCTGCGTCCGCAGCTGCGCGGCCGGCAGGAGCCGAGCCTGCGTCCCTGGTCAAGTGCCCATCCCCGCACGGCCGAGGCTCTGGCGCTGGCCATGGCGGGGGATTCTCCGGGGTTGCCGCGGATTCATCCCTTTGCCCTGACGCCCCTGTACATGCGGGTTTCGGATGCCGAGATCAAGCGCCATCTCGATCTGACGCCCGAGGCGCCGGTCAACGGAATTCCCCGTCACGACGACGGGTCGCCCTCATGAGTCGCGCCCCCGCAGATATTATGGTTCGTCCCTCCCGCCCCGGTGATCTGGATGCCGTGGTGAGAATCGAGAACCTCAGCTTTGCTGATCCCTGGTCGCCGGCCTTTCTGCGGGAGGAGTTGGCCAACAACAGTTTACGGCTGGCGCTGGTCGCCGAGGGACCCGACGGCGTGTGCGGCTACATCATGGCCTGGCGCGTGGCCGATCAGCTGCATGTCCTGAACATCGCCAGCGACCCCGGGGTTCGCCGCCGTGGCGTGGGAACGACCCTGCTCCGGGAGGCGGCCTTGCGGGCCTGGGCCCAGGAATTGCGCGAGATCACACTTGAAGTCCGGCGCAGTAACCGTGAAGCGAGACGTTTTTACCGGGGCAAAGGATTGCAGGAAGTGGGGGTTCGCCCCGGTTATTATGCGGATAACGGCGAGGATGCCCTGATCTTGACCGGATCCCTGGAGGAATTGCTGGGTATCTGATCAAGCTGCGGTGCGCAAAAGTGTTGTCTGATCCGGTCTCAAGGGGCTAGTTTGGTGAATATATACCTAATTATCATGGGAATACCGCAGGTATTTCCCTGTCCAAGGAGGACCCCGTGTCCTGGTTGACCCAAGCTGCCAAGGGCATCAAGGCCCTGACCAGTCAGAAATCGGATATTCCGGACAACCTGTGGCGCAAGTGTCCCAGCTGTGCGGAAGTGCTCTATCATCGCGAACTGGACCGCAATCTCTGGGTGTGCGGTTCCTGTGGGCATCACCTGCCGTACACGACGGAGCAGTATATCGCGTTGCTATGTGACGAGGGCTCCTGGCGGGAAACCCACCAGGGCCTGACCAGCCGCGATGCCCTGGATTTTCGCGACACCAAACGTTATCGCGATCGCCTCAAGGCCGCCCGCAGCAAGACCGGCAAGGACGACGCGGTGGTTTGCGGACGGGCCACCATCGGGCTGATCCCCGTCAGCATGGCCATTCTGGAGTTCTCCTTCATGGGGGGCAGCATGGGTTCGGTGGTGGGCGAAAAGATCGCCCGCGCCCTGCTGGATTCCCTGCGCCACCGGGAAGCGGCCGTCATCCTGAGCCGCAGCGGCGGTGCGCGGATGCAGGAATCCTTGCTGTCGCTGATGCAGATGGCCAAGACGAGCGCGGTGCTGGCCCGTCTGCGCGCCGAGAGTATTCCCTTCATTTCCCTGCTGACCCATCCGACCACGGGCGGGGTCACCGCCAGCTTCGCCACCCTGGGGGATATCAATGTCGCGGAGCCGGGTGCGTTGATCGGATTCGCCGGACCTCGGGTGATCAAGCAGACCATCGGCGGTGATCTCCCGGAGGGCTTCCAGTACTCGGAATTCCTGCTCAAGCACGGCATGCTGGATATCATCAGCGAGCGCAAGGATCTGAAGGACAACCTGACGCATGCCCTGGAATGGTTCACCGCAGGTCGAGACGTTTCGGTGCGCCGGCCCCCACGGGGTTGAGGCCCGTGGACAGGAACAGGGAGACCTTCCCGGAACCTGGTTCCCTGGCGGGTGAACCGGGTGTGGGCGTGGATTTGCCGGAGCCGTTCCGCGCGCGGGATGCCGCCACCGCCTGGCTGTTCGCCCTGAACCGCATGGGCATCCGCCCGGGACTGGTTCGCGTCAAGGGTCTGTTGGGTGAGCTGGGTGATCCTCAGCGCCGGCTGCGCACCCTCGTGGTGGCCGGGACCAACGGGAAGGGCAGCACCACCCGCATCCTGGCCCGGCTGCTGCGGGCCGCAGGCTACAAGGTCGCCACCTACACGAGCCCCCACCTGCTGCAGGTCACCGAGCGGATCCAGATCGATGAGTGTGGGGTGGACCCCGGGGATTTTTCCGCCCGCGTGGAGGCCATCCGGCCTCTGGTGGTCAAACACGAGTCCAGCTGGTTCGAGACCCTGACGGCCTTGGCGGTGCAGATCGCCGCGGACGCCGAGGTGGATTTCCTGTGTTGCGAAACGGGGTTGGGGGGACGTCTGGACGCCACCAATGTCCTGCCTGCTGAAGCGCTCCTGCTGACGGGGGTCGGCCTGGATCATCAGCACATCCTGGGCGAAACCATAGAGGCCATTGCGGCGGAGAAGCTGGGGCTGTTGAAAGCCGGGGTGCCTTTTTTCTGCGCCCTGCAGGATGAACTCAAGTCCCAGGCTTTTGCGGCGGCGGTGGCCGCTCATGCTCCCTGCCACTTCCTGGACGAGTTGGCGCGCTGGGATCAAGGGTGTTCCCGGGACGGCGGGACCTGGGATCTGACCCTGCGGGACCGGGTTCTGGGTGGCTTGCCGGATGGGGGCATGCCCTATTTGCGCCGTAATACGGCTCTGGCCCTGCTGGCCCTGGCGGAGCTGGAGCACCGCAGCGGTGAAAAACTCCTTTCGGATGATCCCGCGGCAGCCCTGGGGAATCTTTTTCTGCCCGGCAGGTATCAACAGATCCTGAGCGGGCCCGACTGGATCCTGGATACGGCTCACAACACCCAGGCGTTGACCGCGACGATGGACCATTTTCTGGCGGCACCCGTCAGCGGGCGCCGTTTCCTGTTGCTGGGGGGCATGCGCGACAAGATCTGGGACGATGAAGTGGCTGCTCGGGTTATGCGCATGGACGAGGTTGTGCTGGCTCCCATTTCGTTGCCGCGGTCCCGCAACCTCGATGAACTGCGGGCCATGGCTTCAGCCTGGGGGCGAAACCAGGACGGGACGGCAGGAAGCCATCCGCACCAGACGACGGCCCCTGACCTCAAGGGAGCCCTGGTCCATCTGGCCCGTGAACTCGAGGCCGGGGACGCAGTGCTGGCCACGGGCAGTTGTTTTTTGGTGGCCGAGGTCCTGCATCATCTGGGGTTTGAGGACCTGGAGGTGACCGCCGGGGTTAAGGATGCCCGGTCGGTCTTGACGCGTCTTGGGGGCACCGATCGGGTTTGAAAGGGGTTTGAGGATATGAAACGACCGGCGCTGGGTGTTGATGTCGGGGGAACCCGGGCCAAATTCATGGTGCTGGGAAGCGATGATCGGAGCCTGCAGACCGGAGAGGTCGCCACCGATCCCCACAGCATCGAATCGACTCTGCAAGCGGTAGCGGCAGTCCTGGATCCCGGGCTCTGGGGCACGGACGACGATGCCCGGGGGTCCGCCGGGGATCTGGCCGGAGTGGGGTTGGCCTGTGCGGGAATCGTGAACCCGGACACCGGGTGGCTGGGGCGTTCTCCCAATCTTCCGGGCTGGGAAAATTCCGATCTGTTCGTGGCCATCGGCCGCGTTTTCGGCAACGTGGACAGGACCGTGGCCAACGATGTCAACAGCGCCATGTACGGGGAATTCCTGCGCGGGGCCGGCCGTGGATGCCGGAACCTGGTCATGATCGCCCTGGGTACCGGAGTGGGCGGCGGGGTCATCCTGCACGGCCGACTGATCGTGGGCGCCCATTGCGGCGCCGGCGAAATCGGCCACATGGTTCTGGATCCCGGCGGCCCGCTGTGCACGTGCGGGAACCGGGGTTGCCTCGAGGCCTACGCCGGGAGCGTTGCCCTGCTGCAGGCCGCTCGCAGGGGCGGGGACGATATCAGCGAGGGATTGAAAGAATTGTTGCAACGCAAAGAGGAGAACCTGACCACGCGAGATCTTGCTGTCCTGGCCGAAGAGGGCGACCCGACGGCTAGCGAACTGTTTGCCGCCGCCGGCCGCAAGCTGGGCCAGTCCGTGGGCAATCTCATCAACGTTCTGGATCCTGAACGGGTGATCATCGGGGGCGGAGTGGCTGGAGCCGGGGACCTGATCCTGCAGCCCTGCCGGGAAATGGTGCCCACTATCGTGTTGGCTGCCGATGCCAGGGATGTGCCCATCGTGCCGGCCGAACTGGGAACCGGAGCGGCTGCGCTGGGCGCCGCCCTGATGGTGCGAACCGGGGGGAAAATCCCTTGAACGACGCTTCCTGCGGGCAGGATCAGGGACGGGGGGTGTTCACGCGCCGGGTGCTTGTCCCTGCGGTGACCCTGGCCCTGTTGCTGCTGGTGGGCGCCGGCGGGGTGCGTTCCGAGGCCGCCGTTGGCCGCCAAGGCGAGGAAACCTCCCGGGTGCGTTCCGACAAGCTCGTTGAGAAACGGGTCGGCGGAAAAAAAGTCCGCTTCCTCTACGGCAACGTCTTCATCGACCGGGACACCTTGACGGCTGCTGCCGACACCGCCGAAGACCACGTGGACGATAATTATTATCTGCTGCAGGGCCGGGTCGTGTTGACCAGCCGCAACACCGTGCTGCATTGCAGGCAGGCGTTGTACCGCAAGGTCAGCGGGGCGGCGGATTTCCATGGCGACGTCAAGCTGGTCGAGGGCGACATGACCGGCACCAGCCTGCGCGGCGAAGTGCGTGGTAACGGCCGCTATGTGCGGCTCATCGATCAGGCCCGGATGGTGAATCCGGACTATGTCGTCGATGGAGACACCATCTACCAGGACAGGCAGACGGGCCTGAGCATGTCCTTGGGTCATGTGCGCATCGAGAAGGCCGGAGCGGAGCCGGATTCCACCTGGACCCTGGCCTGCCGCCGGGCGGTTTTCCCGGGCAACGACGACGGTGATTTCTATGGTGAGGTGCGGTTGGTGGACGGCGATTTGATCGGCACGGGCGATCGCGCGGCCGTGCGCCGGGGCGGCGACCTGTTCCACCTCATCGACAATGCCTTGCTGGTGACCCCGGACTATACGATTCGCGCGGACACCATTACCCGCAACACGGAAACGGGCCTGGGCGAGGCCACCGGCAAGGTGAGCATCGTCGAGCCGGGGGCCCGCAACCTGGTTACGGGTGAACACGCGGTTTTCGACCGCGAGGCGGGCACGGCGCTGGTCGACAGTGTGCCCATCCTGACGAGCCGCGAGGAATCCGGGGGCCCGTTGTCCAGCACGGCGCGCCGGATGTGGTTTTTCCAGGACGAAGAGAAGGTCGTCATGGTCGATTCGGTGCGGATCCATCAGGAGGATACGCGCGCCCGCGCGGACTCCGCGGTGGTCTTCGGCAAGAAACGCATGATCCTGATCGGAGCGCCCGAGGTGCGGCTGGGCGCGAAAAACCGTCTGATAGGCAAACAGATCGAGTTCCAGTACGAGAACGGGGCTCTGCGCCGGATGTCCCTGCAGGGAGAGGCGCGGCTGGAGGATTCGACGCCCGACTCCCTGGCCGCCATCTATCGGGGCCTGCCGCCCCTGGATGTGCTTGCGGGCGATACGATCAACATCGATTTCGACGCGGGGGAGATCCGGCGGACGGAGGTGACCGGGCATGCCACCAGCCACTACACCCCCGAGGATATCACGGATGAAATCGCCACCAATGATGTGGCCGGCGACACCATCATCATCGATTTCCGGGCCGGCCAGGTGCGCAAGGTGGATGTCTTCGGGGAGGTGATCGGAACCTACCGCTTCGCCAAGATCGCGGAAATGAAGCGCCAGAAGGGGGTCCGGTCAGCCCGGGATTCCCTGAGCGCAGGGGCTGATTCGAGCACCGCGGCGGCCGTTGACACGCTGGCCGCATCGGCAGCCACCGCCGACACTCTTGCCGCATCGGCCGCTGCCGATACCCTGGAACCCGGACAGTACGATTTCACGGATGCCGTGGAGGACGTCAAGTACAAGGGCAGCCAGGTGACCTTCGAGCTGGACGATCAGACCATGGAGATCAAACGGGCCGGCGAGCTGGACTACGGAACCATGACCCACACCGCCGATCATATCGTGTTGAACACGGCCACCCGCGATCTCTATTCCGAAGGCCATCCGTACCTGAAGGACGGGGACGCGGTGGTGGGCGACTTGATGGGGTACAACTTCAAGTACAAGACCGGTGCGGTGAAAAATGGCGTGACTTCGATGGACGGCTATTACTACGTGGGGGATTCCATCCGCCGCTATCCCGACGGCACCATGAAGATCAAGGGCGGGAGGATGACCTCCTGCGACCGTGCCGTACCGGACTACTATTTCTGGTCCAACAACATGAAGATACGTCAGGGAGACAAGGTGGTGGCCGCGCCCATCGTCTTGAATATCGGCCATGTTCCCGTGTTCGCCCTGCCCTTCTACTTCAAGAGCCTGAAGAGCGGGCGCCAGTCCGGAATCCTCTTCCCCTCCTTCGATTTTGGCTGGTCGTCGCGGGCAGGGCGGTACATCCGGGATTTCGGATACTACTGGGCCACCAACGACTACATGGATTTCATCTTCGAAGGGGACTACAACGAGCACCAGGATTTGTCGTACCGGATCTCCAACCGCTATGTCAAGCGCTACAGTTTCAACGGCACGATGGATTATTCCCGTCAGATCGGCCTGAGGGGGGCCGAGGACAAACGCGAGTGGCAACTGCGCTGGAATCACAACCAGCCCGCCCTCTTCGATGACTACAAGTTTCGCGCCGACGTGCGCATGTCCAGCAGTTCCCTCAGCAACAACGATCTGACGAGTTCGGTGCGGCGGGATATCGTCAGCGGGCAGATGAAGTCGACGGTGTACCTGAGCCGTAACTGGGATTTTTTGAGTGCCAGCCTGAATGCGGATCGCGACGGACGCGTCAATGCCGAGGATAACGATCCGGCGACCGACAACCTGATCTACAGCATGACTCTGCCTTCCCTGTCCCTTAATTTCCGGCAGTTCACCCTCCAGGGGCCTCTGCGTGGCGGGCAACACGGGAGCTTTTTCGGTGATCTGCTGCGCAACACCTATGTCCAGCACTCCTATTCCATGACTTCGGGCAAGAAGTCATACGAGTTGAAGGACGTCACCAATTACCATGTCAACGGCAAGGGCTCGGTCAGCCTGCGGCCGCCGCGGGTGAGCATTTTCAATGTGAGTTTTGCGGCCAACGGGGGCCAGGACTGGTCCCGTGAGACCACCACCGGCCAGACCTGGAAGGTGGACTCCGATACCACGGGACATTTCGAGGATCTGTACGCGAGATCCGAGGACACCAGGCCGAACCTGAGTTTCAGCTCCAACATCGGGACCACGCTCTACGGTCTGTTTCCCGTCAGGATCGGCAAGCTGCGAGCCCTGAGACACACCACCAAGCTGAATGCGGGCTGGAATCTCAGTCCCACCATCAAGGGCAAGCAAAGCCACCGCACGAGCGTGTCCCTGGGCTGGAGCAACCGCATCGACCTGAAATATGCTGCGGGCGCGGATTCCAATGCCGCCGAGAAAAAGCTGGATGGATTCATCGATTGGAATCTGACCACCAATTACAACCCCGACCAGGAGCGTGGTCGGCGCTGGGGCGACATCAACAGCAGTCTGAGCCTCAAGCCCGGCCAGAGCCGGTACCTGCAACTCAAGGTGAGCAACACCATCGACCCCAAAAGCCTGGGCCTGAAAACCACCCGCTTCAATTACAACCTCAGCTTCAACGGCCGGCTGGATCTGGGCGTCGCCGCAGAGACGGACACCGAGCACAAGAACGCGGCCCTTGACCGCCTGGGATTGGACAAGGACAAGAAAAAGGTGCAGCCCAAGAAGGATCCCGACGACCCCTTCGCCGGCCAGAAGGACAATCCGTTTTCCAGTTTTGCCGAGAAGGAGCAGCTCAAACAGGCCGCTCCGGGAAAGGACGAGACCGAGGGCGGGCGCTTCATTCCTTTCCAGGTCAACACCAGCATCAGTTACAGCTACACCAATGCCACCGAGACCAAACGGGCCAACGCCAATTTTTCCCTGTCCACGAATCTTTCGCGCAACTGGGCGTTCCGCTATGACACCTCCTTCGACCTGGATCTTGGGGTGCCGGTGCGGCAGCAGTTCAGCATCAACCGGGATCTCCATTGTTGGGCGCTGGAGTTCAATCGGACAATCAGTGAAGTGGACAGCCAGTTTGGCTTCCGCCTCTACCTCAAGTCCATCCCCGCCCTGAAATTCGTGCGGGGCAGGGAGGGCAGCCTTGGCGGTCTGGGCGGGACCTCTGGTCAGGGCATATTCTAGTCGGGGTCAAACAGGTAAACAGGTATGGAGTGCGACCGCAGGCTTGGGGCGGTCGGGGTGGCTTCAGGGATTTTCATGGTTTGGCTGCGGGGAAAGCCCGCAAGGGGACAGGGCTTCCAGGGGGGACCGCCTCGTAATCCTTGATGTCATGGGAAATTTCAAATATTTGTATTGACAGTTATTTTGGCGGGCGGTTTGATCCTCGAGAAAGGAGGTGGGGTTCATGAACAAAACCGAACTCACCGAACAACTCTCAGAGAAGACAGGGATGAGCAAGGCCGCATCCAAGCGGGTCATCGACGCGATTTTTTCCACCACACCCCGTGAAGGCATCATCGCCACTGCGGTAGCCAAGGGAGACCGGGTTCAGATCACCGGTTTCGGAACCTTCGAGCAACGCAAACGCAAGAAGCGCACGGGTCGTAATCCTCAGACCGGGGCTGCGATGACCATTCCAGCCGCCAAGTATCCGGCATTTGTGGCAGGCAAGAGCCTGAAGGAAAGGGTTCAGAAGAAGTAAAACCCTGCCCGGAGACAAGCAAGGGTCGCTCTTGGGCGGCCCTTGTGCTTTTTCCTGCCCTTCAGGGGATCATTGCCTGCACGCGGGGCGGGGGTTATAATTCAGGGAACCAGCGGCCGCAGGAGGGGTTTCAGATTGGCCCCATCTTAGGTTCCCGGGAACATCCATTTTTCATCCTGGCTCTGCAGGAAGGTGACATGATGACCATTCGCAACGGATTGAACCGCTCACAGGTGCTGTGGGCAGTTCTGGCCCTTCTGGCCCTGGCTTTCGCCGCCACCGCCGCCATGGCTGCCCCGGCCGAGAGTAAGCCGGCCAAGGGCGACAAGGGTGACTGGAAAAATCTCCAACTTGTCTATACAACCGACATCAAGGGCAAGATAGAGCCGTGTGGGTGAAAGGCTCACCCGCGTGGCGGACTAGCCCGGAGGGCTAGTTTTTTGGATAGTATCTGGGAAAAAGGTGTGCCCGTTCTGCAGCTCGATGGGGGTGACCTCTTCGGTCCCCGCAACCAGAACGAACGCTTCCAAACCGAATTCCTGTGCCAGGAAATCGGGGATTTCGGCGTCGATGCCATCGGTCTCGGTGAGCAGGATCTCAATTACGGCCTGAAATTCCTGCATTCCATGATGGACAAGTACAAACTGCCGTTCACCAATGCGAACGTCAAGGATACCGCTACGGGCAAGTTGATCCTGCCGGAATACCTGGTGGTCAAGCGGGGCGGCATCACGTTCGGCATCGTGAGTGTGCTGGACCCGGCTCAGAAGATCATCACCATGTCCGCGAATGACAGCCAGTTCGAGGTCGCGGATCCGGTGGCGGTGCTGCGGGATCTGGTGCCGCGGATGCGGGAAAAGGTCGACACCGTGATTTTGCTCGGGCATCTCGGGGATTCCAGGACCGATGAGGTGGTCAAGGAAATCCAGGGCATCGACATTTCCGTGACCGGGCATACCTATCGCAACATCACCAACGAGCGGATCCTCAACGACACGGCCATGCTCGGCGCATCATATGAAGACCGGTACCTCGGGGATGCCGACATGTATATCGATGATGCCAACGGCAAGGTCATGGCGGTTTCCGTCGAAGTCACGGCCATGGACGACAAGATTGCGGACAACAAGGAAATGCTGGAAAAGATCAAGGACTTCAAGCAGCGGTTTACTGAATTCAAGGAAGCCAAGCGGGCGGCGTATCCGCGGACCTTCGGCTCGGACCAGGAGAACTTCCTTGGGGACCGCACCTGCAAGAACTGCCATGAGGATGTCTGGAAAGGGTATGTCAAGTCGGGACACATGAGGGCGTTCATGGCCCTGCGCAACAAGGGGCAGCACTTTGAACCCGATTGTCTGGTCTGTCACACGACGGGTTACCAGTACAAGAACGGGTACGATGACGAGAGTCCATACAACCAACTGGTGAATGTACAGTGTGAAGCCTGTCACGGTTACGGGACCCAGCATGCGCGGGATGGGAAATGGGTGATGCAGGCCAAGGACTCCTGCATCAGATGCCACGACAAGGAAAACAGCCCGAACTTTAACTATGACACTTACTGGGCCAAGATCAAACACTAGCCGGCTTGCCGTTCTGGCGGCCTGTCTGGTTGCCTTCCAGGGCATGAGCGTTCCGGCTCATGCCCTGGATCTGTTCACCCTCTGGCAGCAACAGGAGGTCCCCCTGGATCTGACTCCCGGCTCCCGGGTGGATTACCGCCACCAGGTCATGTCCGGAGGCCGCAGAAAAACCGATCTGACCCGCATTGCCTGCTTGCCTGCTCCCGCTGGCGCCCCCGACGGGGCCCTGGTTTTCGAGATCCTGCCCCTTACCGAGACCGATGACGGTTCCGTGCACCCGGTTCCCGGCCAGGGGGTGTGGCTGCTGGTTTCCGGGGATATCGCCAGCCGGCACGGCGATCTGATAGACCGGGTTCGGGAAGCCTGGCAATGGGAGGACGGCCGGTCCCGTCCCCTGTCCCTGGATGAAATGCGCCAGGATCCCCTGGCCGCAGGGATCCTGCATTCCGGGTTTGTGGCCGATGAAGTCCGCAAGGGCGATCCCACCACCCGGATTATTTCGGGTCGCCAGTTCCTGTGCGACCAGCTGGTGCTCAGTGCGCGGGACACCCAGAGCGTCAATCTCCCGGCGGGCCGGATGACCCAGGTAACGTCTCACGAGGTCACGGCTGCGTTCAACCCGGAGCTCCCTCTGCTGGGGCTGGCGTATGCCACCGAAAGGACCAGTGCCGAGTCGAAATTCGATGCGCCTAATCCCCGGATTAACGCGCCACCGGCCAGAATTCGGGTGGAAGTGATGGAAATGATCGATTTCAGCCGCGACGCCCATTCTCGCCTGGGTCGGGGTCATTGACCCTGCTCCGGCATTCGTGATATAATATCCACATGATTTCCAATGATCTTAAAGCCTTCCGGGCAGAGGCTTTCGAGTTTCTGCTGGTTCAACAGATTCCTTTGCCCACGCCTGTCATCGCGCGGCATCTTTTTGGCGCCCACCGTCACGAGATGCCCGAAACCCAGGTTGTGGTGAGGGCTTTGCTCAAGGCCGATCCCCGCTTTGTGGAAACTCATGACCGGTGCTGGTCCGTGCTGGAATCCCCCCTGATGGAGCGGGAACTGTTCGACACGACCTATGCCGTCGTTGATCTGGAAACCACCGGCAGCGTTATCGGTGTGGATGAAATCATCGAGATCGGCGTTTTTCACGTTCGCAAGGGCCGGATCACGCGCAAGCTCGACACCCGGGTGTGGACGGATCGCCCCATCCCCCCCTGGGTGGGACGGTTGACCGGGATTCACAACGAGGATCTCCAGGGGGCGCCCACATTCTCGGATATTTCCAGCCGCTTACTCAAACTTTTGGACGGCCATGTTTTTGTGGCCCACGATATCCGTTTCGACCTGCCGTTTCTACGTTGGGAATTCGCCCGCAGGGGCTTGTCCCTGCCTGCCGTGACGGGGCTGTGCACGCTGCAGCTGTCCCGGAAACTGTGGCCGGATCTTGCCAGCCGCAGCTTGACCGATCTGGCGAAACATTTCGGCATCGAGCATGATAATCCCCACCGGGCAGCCGACGATGCCGGCGCCACGGCAGGCGTTCTGGTCAGCGCTTTGCAGGCAGCCAGAAAGGCCGGAGCGAAGGAGCTGGGTCAACTCTTCACCTTTGGTGATGAGCGTGAACCGGCCGCCGATCAGGCTCTGGCCGCCCGCTCCGCCGAATCCTGATCCATCCTGAACCTGGAAATGACTTCGGAAAAGTTTCCCCGCCCGGTTGACTCCGCCGGGTTTATGGGATAGGATGCTTGGCATTATCTGCTTAGGTGATGGAGGTTCTGCGGGTCCGTCCCCGGTTGATACCTTCCCCAGATTCAAGGAGGAACCCATGGCTGCCATCAAGGAAGATGACTTTCTGGTCAGGGATGCTAGTTTTGTAAAGTATGAACGCCTGCTGTCCAAGGCGGAGTCCGAAGGCAGAATCGACGGCCCCAACAAGTGCCTCGTCTGTGGCATGCATTACCTGTCCAAGGAAGAGGCCGATGCCTGTTGCAAGATTGTTACCTGAGTGCTCCCCATGAAATGCAAACAGTACTGTTCAGTCTGTAAGCAATGGCTGGACATGGAAGTCGTATCCAACGGCGACGATGAGGAGGACGACGGCGTCACCTGGTTTCGTTGTCCCGGTTGCCAAGGGTTTTTGCCGAAGCTTACGTCCGAGACAGATGGGGAAATGGAAGGCGAGAGCCCTGCGCAGGCCCCGGAAGATCCTGCACCGGCGACGGTCGATTCCCCAGCCGAACCTGCCGACCCGGAACTTGACGAGGGCATGCCCGGGAGCAGTCCCGACGAATGGCTCGCCGGAACCGAATTTACTTCCTTGGCTGAGGTCACCGAAACGCCGGAACTAATCGAAGCGGACGGGGATTCCCCTGAGGATTCGGTTGCCTCCGAACCACTGGCCGAATACGCGGCCATGCTGGCCGAGATGGATCCTGAAAAGTCGGAACCATATCGGCCCTGGAATTCCTACCGGATTGGACAATGCGTTCTGCACCTGGCATGGGACGATTGCGGAGTTGTGGTAGGGAAAGAATCCCTTCCCGGCGGGCGACAGGTCATCAAGTGCTTTTTCTCGGAAACCGGCATTGTGCGGTTGATCGAGAACGCTCCCCGGTGACGGCCATGTTGCGGCCCTCAAT
>CAZJGK010000062.1:0-19927 GCA_964545545.1 uncultured Fibrobacteraceae bacterium
TGAAGAACCGGCCTACGGTCATCTTCACCGAACCCCTGGAGCCGAGGATCATCGAAGCGGTCTGCTGCCTGCCGCGTTTCGCCCGCCCGGTTTTCCTGGCGACCGAGGACAAGGTCAAGGAGGTGATCCACCGGGAACTGGGGCATCTGGATCCCACCCGGGTGGAATTTACCCTGGCCGAGTGTTCCTTTTGCGATCCCGAGAGCCGACCGGATTTGCTGGAGGAATTTGCCCGCTCCTGCACGGAACTGCCCCAGAGCCTGAACCGCACCCACGATCTGGATGTTGCCTTATCCCAGGTCAGGTCACCGTCCCTCTTCGGATTGATGGCGGTCAGGCAGGGTCACGCCGATATGGTGGTCGGCGGGGCCATCCACGAGCCCATGGATTATTTTCGGCCCATGCTGCGGTTGCTGGCCAAGCAGGAAGTGGTCAGTGAAGCCGGGGTGATTGTTCTGCCGGACAGCCATCCCGATGACATTTTTCCCCACAACATCCTCGTGGTCGGCGATGTCGGGGTCAACGCCACCATGACCCCCGAAACCCTGGCCCATTGTGCGGTGGGCACCTGCGCCGTGGCGCGCGACCTTTTTCCGGAAGACGTGCTGCCGGTGATCAACGGAGCCATCGTTTCGTACTCCAACAAGGGTTCGGACGAGGGGCCCAGCCCCGAACTGGTGCGCAAGGCCACCTCGCTGGTGCCGGAGATCCTGGCCGAGCGGATTTCCCGCGGCCAGCGCTACAGCACCATCAACATCGAGGGTGAGGTCAAGATCAGCGTGGCCTTGTCGCGCCGGTCGGCGCATATGTACCGCCGGGGCCAGGAAAAGGCGTTCGTGGGCGGCACCAACGTGTTGATCGTTCCCAACCTGGATACCGGCAACCTGCTGTTCCACCTGTATGCCACGCGTTACCCGGAGGCCCGCAAGTTCAGCGTCATGTTCGGCCTGCGGTTCCAGGGCGTGGATTTGCCCATGGACTGCGCGGCCGAGGACGCGGCCCTGGCGGTCAAGGCCAGCATCCTGCGGATGCACCGTTTCGGACACTGGACGCGCACGCCCAAGGACACGTTCTTCAGACGCCACCGGATCCTGGCGGTCAACCCCGGTTCGACCAGCACCAAGATTGCCGTTTTCGAGGGTGACCTGCCGCGGTTCACTGCGGAAATCCAGCACTCGGCGGACGAGTTGTGGCCTTATGAAGGCAAGCGCATCGTCGAGCAGTATTCCATGCGCAAGAACGTGATCCTGGAAGTGCTCGCGGATCATGGCCTGGGCCCGGACGATCTGGACGCCGTGGCCGGGCGGGGTGGACTGCTGCGGCCCATTCCCCACGGGACCTACTCGGTCAACGACGACATGTACCGGGAGCTCATGACAGGGAGCGCGGTGGACCATGCCTCGAACCTGGGCGCGCTGATCGCCCGGGAACTGGTGCAGGGTACGGAGAAACCGGCCTTTATCGTGGATCCGGTGGTGGTGGATGAGGCCCCCGAACGGGTCAAGATCACCGGCATGAAGGATATCCGCCGCCGGGTGATCAGCCATGCCTTGAACCAGATCTCAACGGCCCGCCGCTACGCCGAGGAACACGAGACTTTCTACCGGTATTTGAATCTGATCGTTTGCCATATGGGCGGAGGCATCACCATCGGGGCCCACGCCAAGGGCCGTTACATCGATGTGAACAACGGGCTGGACGGCGAGGGCCCTTTCAGCCCCCAGCGCTCGGGCAGTGAACCGACCGGTGATCTGATCCGTCTTTGTTTCAGCGGCAAGTACACCCTTGAGGAACTGCTCAAACTGAACAAGGGCCGTGGCGGTCTGCTCGACCTGTTGGGGACGGCGGATTTTCGCGAGGTCGAAAAGCGGGTCCTCGCCGGCGACCAGGAAGCCATTGATGTCTTCCAGGCCATGGTGTACCAGATCTGCAAGAATATCACGGCCCTGTTGCCGGCCTTCGACGGCGCCGAAGTGGACCAGGTGCTGTTGACCGGTGGCCTGGCCCGCAGTGAAATGCTGGTGGGGGGCATCACCGCAGGGGTGAAGGCCCTGGGGTGCGGGGTGACCGTCTATCCAGGCGAAAACGAAATGTACGCCCTGATGAAGGGAGCGCTGCGTGTGCTCTCGGGGCGGGAACAGGCCAAGGAATACGGGGCCCTCGGCCTTGATGCCGCGCCGGGAACAGGGGAGGGGAAATGAATCCCATCAGGAATCTTGATCAACTCATCAACGACCTGCGCGGCAATCCTTCCCGGCGGGTGGTCATCGCAGCCGGCCATGATCCCAATTCCCTGCGCGCCGCTTCACGGGCGGTTTCCGAGGAAATCGCGGATATCACGCTGGTGGGAGACAAGGTCCAGGTTGAATCCTTTTGTCAGGAAATGGGTCTGGATGGGGGGCGGTTCGTTATCATCAATGAACAGGACCCCATTGCGGCCGGGGCTCAGGCTGTGGCCATGGTTCGGGACGGACAGGCCGATGTCCTGATGAAGGGTCTGATCGGCACGGCCGACTACATGCATTTGATCCTGGACAAGGATGAAGGGTTGCTGCCCGCGGGCCGGGTCCTGTCCCATGTGACCGTGGCGGAATTTCCCCGGGGGAGGCTTCAGCCGGAGCGGCTGCTGTTCATGGCCGATGTAGCCATCATCCCGCAGCCGGACCTGGAGACCCAGGTCCAGATCCTCGGCTACTGCCTTGCCGCCGCACGCAGTTTCGGGATAACCAGGCCGCGCGCGGCGTTGATCGCCGCCAGTGAAAAAACATCCAAGCGGATGCCGGCGACGATCCAGGCCGCGGAAATCGTGCGCCGCTGGCAGGCGGGAGAACTGGCCATGAAGCCGGCGGATGTCGAGGTGGCCGGTCCGGTGTCGCTGGACCTGGCTCTTTCCCCCGAGGCCTGCGCCATCAAGGGATACGATTCACCCGTTGGCGGGCTCGCCGACGTTTTGGTGTTCCCCAACATCGAGTCGGGAAACGTCTTCTACAAGGCCGCCACGCGTTTGGCCGGAGCCCGGGTTGCTGCAGCTGTGGTCGGGACCGCGGCCCCTTGCGTATTGACCAGCCGGGCCGACAGCGAGGAATCCAAGTTCCTGTCCATTGCCATGGGATGCCGTCTGGCCGATTGATTTTGGTCACACCCATGGGATAGTCTGTCAGGGTAATGGAATAACCGTGTGGGTGTCGCAGAAAGGAAGTCCCATGTCCAAGACCAAGGAAAACCTCAAGGAAGCCTTCGCCGGCGAGAGCCAAGCCTTCCAGAAGTATACCTCGTTCGCCGCCGCCGCTGACAAGGAAGGCCTTCCCAACATCGCCCGCCTGTTCAGGACAACCGCCGCGGCCGAGCGGATCCATGCCGCCGGTCATTTCGCCGCCCTCGAAGGTGTGGGCGACACGGCGGCCAATCTCCAGGAAGCCATTGCCGGGGAAACCTACGAGTACCAGGAAATGTATCCGCCCATGCTGGCCGCCGCCGAAGCCGAGGGTCACAAGGCCAAGCGGATGTTCAAGTTTGCGGTGGCGGCCGAAGAGGTCCATGCCAGGCTGTACCAAAGGGCTCTGGAGGCCGCAGCCAAGGGTGAGGATCTGCAGGAAGAGAAGTTCTTTCTGTGCCCGGTTTGCGGCCACATCGAGTTCGGCGCCGCCCCCGAAAAGTGCCCCATTTGCGGTGTTCCGGCGAGCAAGTTCGTCCAGGTGTAGTTGGAATTCCAGGTGAGGGCCCGGGACGGCAAGTTCCGGGCCCTCAGGAATGATTCAGGCTAGGCGACCGGAACCCGGTCTTTCAGATCCACCAGTTCGTAGATGGCGGCGACCAGCTCCTTGGCGTTGATGGGTTTGGTCACGTAACCATCCGCCCCTGATTCCATACACCGATCACGGTCACCGATCATGGCATGCGCCGTCAAGCTGATGACCGGCAGATGCGGCAGACCCTCCTCTTTTTCACGCTTGCGCAGCAGGGCCGTCGCCTGAAGGCCGTCCATGACCGGCATCTGCACGTCCATCAGGACGAGGTCGAATTCTCGGCAGGCAATAATGTCCAGGGCTTCCTGCCCGTTGTCCACCATGGAGACCCGGTGGTTGTTCTTCTCCAGGATTTTCCGCACGACCACCTGGTTGACCTGGTTGTCCTCGGCCACCAGAATGTGCAGGCTGGGCTTCTGGGATCCCTGTGCGGTTTCCGTGGATAGGTTGGCCGATTCCCTGGGCTCATCCTGATTCAGTGCAGCCCTCAGATTACGCAGGAGTTCCTGGCGCTTGACGGGCTTGACCAGATAGCCGGCGACCCGTTTCTCCGTCAAGGCCCTGGCTTCGCGCATGCAGCCGATGGATGACATGAGGAATATTTTTACCTGGGAACATTGTTGGGACGCGGCGCGCTTGATGAAGTCCCGGGCGGCGTCGCCATCACCCGAGTAGTCCAACAGGATCAAATCGAACGGATTTCCGGAATTACACAAATGGCTAGAGGTCTTGACCGCATCCTCGGGTGTGGCCATGTGCGAAATTTCGGCTCCCGCCCACTGCAGTTGTTCGGACAGGATATTGCTGTGGCGTGGATGACTGTCGACAACCAGAATCCGCGCACCCGCGAGTGGCCTGGCCGGGGGCGCCATCTTGGCGGTTTCGAAGTCCATACAAGTGGTGAAATGGAAGCTGGCGCCGCCAAGTTCATTGTTGCAAACCCCCAGTTCACCGCCGAAGAGCTGGGCGAGGCGGGTGCAGATGGTCAGCCCGAGCCCCGTGCCGCCGTGTTCGCGGGTGACGGAGGCGTCCGCCTGGGAGAAGGGTTCAAAGATTTTTTCCTGGACGTCTTCAGGGACGCCCACCCCGGAATCATTGACCGTGGTTCGCAATATGACCTTTTCGTCATCCAGCGAGTCGGCGGTAATCTCGATCCAGACTTCTCCCTCGGTGGTGAATTTGATGGCGTTGCCGATCAGGTTGATCAGGATCTGTTTGAAACGGTGGGAATCCCCGCGAAGATGACGGGGAATTTCGGGCGCTATCCGGGCGGTCAGTTCCAGGTTCTTGTTTTCGGCCCGCAGAGCCAGGGTGCGGATGGTGTCATCCACGACATTCTGCAGGTTGAAGAAATGGGGCGAAAGCTCCAGCTTGCCGGCTTCGATCTTCGAGAAGTCCAGGATGTCGTTGATCAGTTCCAGCAGACCCTGGGCTGAACTGCTGACGATGTCCAGGGAGTCCTTCTGGTCGGGTTTCAAGGGTGTATCACGGACCAGATCGGTCATGGCGATGACGGCATTCATGGGCGTGCGTATCTCGTGGCTCATGTTGGCCAGGAATTCGCCCTTGGTGCGATTCGCAGCGTCGGCGGCATCCTTGGCGGCCAGTAGCTCGGAGGTCTGTTCGGCCACGAGTTTTTCCAGCTCCTGCTGCTTCTGCTGCATCTGGTAATAACGTGCCCAGATGGATCCACCGAGCAGGAACAGGAACAAGGCGGCGACCAGCCCCTTGAATAATCCGGTCTCGTAAAAATGGGGCAGCAAATGCAGGGATACCTCAGCGGGCGTCGTGCTCCACACTCCGTCGGCGTTGGCGGCCATGACCTGGAACGTGAACTGTCCGGCCGGCAAATGGGTGTAATAGGCGGTCCGGCGAGAGCCGGCTTCGGTCCATTCGTTGTCGAACCCGAGGAGTCGATAACGGAAGATGATGCCCTGGGGGTTGTCGAACTGCAGGCCCGTGTAGGCGATTTCCAGGTTCCGGGTGCCGGGCTTGATGTTCAAGTAACCGTCCGGCGGCAACAGGTCCCTGTTCAGCCTGATGTCCTGAATCACGACATTGGGGGGGGTATTGTTGGGGCGGGTACGGCTTGGATTGAAGCGGACGGCCCCCCCGTCGGTGGCAAACCATAACAGTCCGTCATCATCGGCCAGGACGCTCCGTTGTGACCCGCCGTTGCATTCGTGAGCCGGGAAGCCATTGCGGGGACCAAACAGGGTATAGGGAATCTGGGCCAGTTTGCCCTGCAGGTGGCTGGCAATGTCGGTCTTGTTGACCCCGAAAATACCCTTGGCACAGGTCATCCACACCCGTCCGAAATTATCCCCGATGACGGCGTAGATCTTGTCGTCCAGGAGGCCGTCCTTGACGCCGAGGGTCGCCATTTCTCCATTATCGTACCGGATCAGGCCATTGCCGTAAGTGGCCAACCAGATGACCCCATCGGTATCCTGGTAGAAGTTCAGGGCAAACATGCCCTCGGTGTCCAGGGTGTTCGAGGGCGGCGTAAATTTCCCGTCATGCCAAACGGCGGGCCCTCCCTCGGTGATAGCCCAGATGTTGCCGTCGCGGTCCTGGTCGATCCAGCGTATGGCCGTGCTGGGCAGACCGTCCTTTTCACCGAAATTGCGAATGCTGTCCCCTTCGATGAGGGAAATGCCTCCGCCGAGCGTTCCGATCCAAAGCCGGTTTTGGGTGTCCTCGAAAATACTGCGAACCTGGTTGTGGACCAATCCGTTGTCCACGGACAGGGTTTTCACCCCGCCCTGGAAGAAATGGGCAATCCCGCGGTCGGTTCCCACCCAGAGGCTGCCGTCGTGAGCGGTGCAGATGCTGTGGACGACCTTACCCGGCAAACCGTCCTTTTGACTGATCCTCGCGGTGATCACGCCGTCCTGGATTTTGGCCAGACCGCCGAAATCCATACCGACCCACAGGCCCCCTCCTGGACTCTTTTCGATGGTCCATACATTTTCGTTGGGTAAGCCCGAGGCCATGTTGATGGCCAGAAATGGAGTGATCCGCAAGCGGCTGGCCCCCATGCTGCCGGTGCCCACCCAAAGGGCGCCGTCCCGGTCTTCGAACAGGCGGCGAATGGAACTGTCGCCACGGTTTCCGCGCCAGTCGAACGGAGTGAAGGTTCCCGCATCGAACTTCAGCAAACCATCGCCGAAGGTGGCGATCCATAGCTGCCCCCGCCGGTCCCGGAGGATGTCCAGGACCTCGTCCCAGGCCTGGTCTTTTTGCGGGGTGAAGGATTCTGATCCCTGGGGAGTTATGTGCGTGATGTTTTTAGGTGTTCCGACCCAGATGGTGGAGTCGGTATCCAAAAAAAGCGCTCCTGTTTCCTGGGTCGTGCCGCAGGGCAGGTTGAAGGGGGACAACTTGTCGGTGCTGCCATGAAACAGGCCCTTGTTGGTCGAGACCCAGATGGAACTGTCGGGAGCGGCCAGCAGATCCTTGATCTGGGCCGAGGCGATGGTCGCAGGCATTTTAGGATGAGTGAGCCGGGTGCCGTCCCAGATGAACAAACCGCGATCAAAGGTTCCGATCAGGAGTTCACCGTGGTTGCCGATGTCAAGGGCTCGCACGGCCGTGCGGTTGTCCAGGGCTCCGGGGACGTCCAACCGGGAAAATTCATGGTTATAATAGCGAACAAGCCCGCCCCCGTAGGTGGCAACCCAGAGGGTGCCATCACTGGTCTGGGCCAGATCCTGGATGTCGTCGTGGGTGAACTCCGGAGTATTGAGGGAACTGAATGTCGTGAACGAAACGCCATCGAATCTCACCAGACCGGCCTGGGTGCCAAACCAGATGTAACCATCCTTGTCCTGCAGGATGGCCTGAATGGAGTTCTGGGGCAGACCGTCGTTGGAGGTCCAGGTCTCGATGCCCAGGGTGGTTCGTTCGGTGTGGGTCGGATTGGCGGCAGCTATGGTGCAAATCGCACAGGCGAGCAGAATTGCCAGCACTGGATAAATGCCATAGCGATGATTTGTCAAGACCTGCATGAAGACCCCCAATAGAGCATCGGTTGCCAGGACTGCATTCACAGCGGTATCGGCTATATGGGGGAGGACTTTAGGCCCGATTGCGGGGTTTCAGAATGAAGTGACTTTCCCCGCTTCAGCGCGGTCAGCTTGGCCTTTACAGGTGGATTTTACATATCAAGACTCAGCCCGCCGGCAATGACGCGGCCTGGTTCAGGCAGGCCTACCTGGTAGGAGACCTCCTGATCGAAAAGGTTGTCGATACGGACGTGAAGTTCGACGCGACGTCCGTCCTGGAGCCAGCGATAGCCGATTCTCAGATTCCACATCACGCCTGCCGGTAGGTGTTTCAGGCCGCCGGAGGCATCCGAGGCGCCCGAAGCATCGGCGCTCCAGCGCGGGCCGGTGAGCCGGGTCTCCACCAGGGCGTCCAGACCTTGTGGTCCCTGCCAGGCGACCGAAGCCCGGGACAGGTAAGCGGGACGATCTTCGGCGGGGTCGGAAAACTGGCCGTTGTTTCTGACCCGTGCCGACAGGATCGTGTGCTGGACCGACACGGTCAGATTTTCCGCCGGAGTACACGATCCCATGATTTCGGCACCCGGAACGCGGATACGGGTGCGGTTGACGCGCATGAACCTGCCGCTGTCGTCGGGCAGCTTTTCCTTTTCGATGCCGCCGTGAAGATTTTGCAGGAAGAAGGCCGTGGCCAGCTTCCCTTGGCGGCCGCGAGCCGTCAGGCCGGCCTCGATCAGGTCCTGGCGCTCGGGTTCGAGTTGGGGGTTGGGAACGAATTTGCCCAGGGCACCGGAGAACATCTCGCGCAGGGAGGGAAAGCGGCTCCGGCGCGAGGCCGCCAGGTAGATCCGGGAGTGCGCGTTCAGGTCCCGCTGCAGGCGCAGGTTGAGGGCCTCGGCGGCATCCCCGTCCCGGGTGGGCTTGTCACCGGTCTGGGGGGTGGCCGCGTGATCCCAACCGGCGCCACCGCGCAAGGTCCAGCCCGTGGCGGGCTGCCACTCGGATTCCATCACCAGGGCCGTTATCCACTGGGCATAAGCCAGGACGCCGCCGCCGCCGGTCAGGCTTTCGCGGTGGTGGGTGTAGCGGGCGTTGCCCTGCAGGGTCAGGCGCAGTCCAGCGGAAAGCCAGTGTGTCATGCCGAGCATGGCGTGGCCCGTGCGATCGATGTCGTGCTCGTAGGACTGGCCGCTTTCCACAGGTGTGCGCCAAAGGTCGGGACCGCGGGGATCAATCTCCTGTTCGAAGTAATCCACGGCGGTCATGGCGCTCAGGTCCCAGTTGCCGTCCAGGTCCAAAGGGAGGCGCAAAGAGGCCCCGGTCAAGAACCGCTCACGTCGAGGGTAACGCCAAAAACGGGCCTCGTCCCCCAGGTGGAGTTCCGGCGGGACGCCTCTTTTCTCGTGCCAGCCGGTGGCCAGCAGGTTCAGACGCCCGGCGCGCCCCAAGGGTCTGCTGCCGCGGGCCATGAAGGCATACTGGTCCAGATCGCTGTTGAAGCGCGCGGGACCACCGCCGGGCAGGGGCCAGGCATCGCGATTGCGCCAGTTCATCCCGCCTTGCAGTCGCCAGGACCCGACGCTGCGACCGGTTGCAGCGTTCAGCAGGGTCAATCCGTGCTCGCCCAACACGGCGCTGGTGTGGGAGGTGGGGCCGGGTCGGGGGGACGCCGGCAGGATCCTCACACTGCCGGCCAGGGCGCCGGGACCCTCGAGCAGACTGGCCAGGCCGCGCCGTCCCTCCAGACGGATCTCACCGGTCACGGGGATGGAGCCCAGGTCCACGCGTTCGTCCCAGGGCAGGTTCAGCGGGATGCCGTCAAGAAAGGTCTGCACATGACGTTCCGGGGCGCCCCGAATCATCAAGGTGGCTTCCCCGCGGGAGTTGACGGTAACGCGCGTCGAGGGCAGCAAGTCGCCCAGGTCTGCCAGCGAACCCGCATCTTCCCGGTCGATCAGGCCTGGATCCAGGACGGTGCGGCCGGCCGTGGGAGCTGCCGCGGCTTCACTGCTGACCACAAGATCGGGGAGGGTGGTGAAGCCGGCGGTGGAATCAGGGAGGGCATCCCCTGCTGCGGCCGGCAGGGCAAATCCCACCAGGACGAGGGTCGTGAACAAACGAAAGCCCGCCGGTATACGCATGGTGAAAGAGCCTATGAGGCGCCGTATCCTTCCCGGTAGCGAATAATCCTGGCCGGACAGCCGGCAACCACCGCACCGTCGGGGACATCCTTGGTGACCACGGCGCCGGCGCCCACGACGGCCTTCTTGCCCACGCGCACGGGCAGGATGGTGGCGTTGCTGCCCAGGCTGGCTCCGTCTTCGATGATGGTGGGCAGCCACTTTTCCCGGTCTTCCTGGGGGGGCATGGTATCGTTTATGAACATGACGCCGTGGCCCACGAACACGTCATTGCCGATGGTGACCATCTCGCAGATGAAGGTGTGGCTCTGAACCCGTGTGCGGTCACCGATCTTGACCCCGGCCTGGATCTCGACGAAAGTGCCGACCATGCTGTCGCGGCCGATTTCACACTCGTAGAGGTTGACGAAATTCCAGATTTTCGTGCCTTCGCCAATGGTGCACTCGCGAATCAGCTGCTTGTCGTTGACGGGATAATCCATCATGATTCCTGTCTGGCAAGGGTCAATGATTGTCGGTTTTCCTGCAGGCAAAATAATACATGGCGGAGGTCCCGTCTTGAAAAATGATGAATACACCGGGCCAAGAATCGGCTGGAGCGATTTTGCCCGCGAGCGGCACGTGCGCGGTGGCAGCCATGTCTGGTACGAAGGCACGCCCGAGGAACTGATCGCCCTGGTCCGAGCCGGCTGGGAGCGCCGCAGGCCGGGAGCCGGGCACAGGGACCTGGACAAGGTGGTGGTGGTGCCGGTGCCGCCGGAGGGATTCATTTCGGCCACGGTAAAGGTGGATGAGTCAACCCGTCTGCACGCGGAATTCACACGCCGCCAGCCCCATGAAGAGGGATACATCCGCCTGTTCGCCTCGGGGCCGCGCGAAGAAGTGCGGCAGGCCGCGGTGGTGCTGTATGCGACCGACACGCTGCTGGATAACAACGGTGTTCGCAGCGGAGATCATGACTGGGAAGTGGTCTGTCTGCTGGCCGGACCGGAGGCCGACGAACCCATGGATCCGCTGACCATGGCCCGCAACATGCTGGAGAAACCCGGCGGCACCTTCTGCGCCTACACCGCCCAGCAGTTCGCCGAGGCAATCTGGTATTGGGCGCAACGGGCCGCCGCGCGGGATGTCCCCTCACGATAGGATGGTTGGTTCACCCAACAGGTTGGCCGTCAGACACGAGTGCACGGGCCAGACCAGCAGGAGGTCGCCGAGGGTCAGGTCGTCGGGGGCGGGGAAGGTACCTTCGGCAAAGGTGATGATGCCGTGTTCCTGGGACTGCCCGGTCAGGCTCGCCGTTGTCACGATGCTTCCCGGTTCAAGCAATCCCGGCTTACCGAAGATTGGCAGCCCGTTCTCCTTGATGGTCTCTTTGGAAAAGTGGACGGCACCGCCGTGGATGACCACTTGCCGGCGCTGGGGGTAGATCCCCACCACCGGGCATGCCGCGGCCGCGGCCAGGTCGTCGGACGCGCAGGATCCGATTTGAAGCTGCATCAAGTCGAAGTAGGCAAAGTTACCGGGGCGGATTTCGTCCACTCCCGAAAGGTCCTGCACCGTACCGCAGGTGGGCGTGTCACCCACCGAAAGCAATAGGTCCGGCCTGCCCAGTGCCTCCTGCGCGCGTTGCAGGCGCTGCAGGGTCTCTTGCCAGATCACTTGGAGTTCGGTCGCGCCGCGGGCCTGATAGCTCTGGCCGGCGTGGGTCAAAAGCCCTACGGGCGGCACCTTGAGACTAAGGGCCACGTCGTTCAGCTGGTCGCAGTCGTCCCAGGGAATTCCGGTGCGGTGGTAGCCCGTGTCGATTTTCAACCAGACCGCGGGGGTCTGGCCGGAAGCCGCGACCAATGCCCGGGCGGCGTCGGATGAATCGAGGGTGATTCCCAAACTGCCGCCGCGGCCCGCCAGGTCGGCGGCCAGGCGGGTGAGGCGAGGCAGCTCCAGGGGATTGATCAGAAAGGCCACGGTGATGTCCCGCCAGCCTGCGGCCGCGAATTTTGCGGCCATCGTCACGGAAGAAACCGCGATCCGGTCGATGCCGGCGGCCGCGAACCAGCGGCCTACGGCCACGGACTGGTGGGTTTTGAAGTGGGGGCGCAGGACCACGCCGGCCGCGGCAGCCCTGGTTGCCATGCGGTGGATGTTGCGGCGGACCCGTTCCTCCAGGACAACGAGGGTCGGCCGGGTGATGCCGTGGTTTTTCAGGAGGATGCTGGTTTGCTTGAACATGAGCAGGAGATTAACAGATATCGGGAACTTCGTCATCGCGGTTGCATTTTCGACCGAGGTGTTGGACCTTGGTTCCAGACCATAGTGAGGTGTCGTATGAAATGTCCGGTTTGCAGGGTGCCGACCTACGTGGTGGAATACAAGGAAATCGAACTGGACCTTTGTCCCGGTTGCGGGGGTGTGTGGTTCGACCGTGGGGAACTCGAACTGCTGATGCCGGTCGCCGGGATCCTGGCGACAAGGCCCGCGGACACCGCCGAAGCCGGCCGGCCCTGTCCCCTGTGCCAGAAGACGATGGACAAGCTGAATATCGGACCCGCTCAGCGTGTACTGGTGGACAGCTGCCACACCTGCGGGCTGTGGTTCGATCGCCACGAGGTCAAGGATCTGAGCCGGGATCTGGCGGCGCACAAGATGGCTGTTGACCCTGCCCTGGCTGAATTTCTGGGGGGCATGTTTCCCGTGAAAGGGGACACAGAATGATTTTCCTATTGATTCTTATCGGCGTGATCGTCGTGTTGATCGGCTGGTTCGTCGGTGTGTACAACTCGCTGGTTGGTCTGCGCAATGCGGTCAAGGAGGCCTGGGCCCAGGTCGACGTGCAGCTCAAGCGGCGATTTGACCTGATTCCCAACCTGATGGAGACCGTCAAGGGCTACATGCACCACGAGCGGGAGACCCTCGAAGCGGTTACCCAGGCCCGGGCGGCCATCAGCGGCGCCGGCAATCTTCCCGACCGCATGAAGGCTGAGGCCGGCTTGACCGGCGCGTTGGGCCGGTTGTTCGCGGTCTCGGAGGCCTATCCCGACCTGAAGGCCAGCCAGAATTTCCTCTCCCTGCAGGAGGAACTGACCAGCACCGAAAACAAGATCAGTTTTTCGCGGCAGTTCTACAACCAGACGGTCATGAACATAAACAACAAGGTGCAGATGTTCCCGGGCAACATCGTGGCCGGCATGTTCAATTTCCAGCCCGAGACCTATTTCGAGATCACCGAGGAAACCGAGCGCGAGGCGCCCAAGGTCAAGTTCGACTGATCCTTCCGGAAGGGTGATGAAGCAACGCCATGTGGGAACAGATTGCGGCTAATCGCCGCAAATCATTCATTATGGTCGTGATGACGGCCTTGTTGTTGATGGCGCTGGGCTATGTCTTCGGCGAGTATTTCGGCGGCAAGGGATACGGCCCTTTCGGGATCTTCGTTGCCGCCTTGGTCTGGCTGGTAATGACGCTGGTTTCCTGGTTTCAGGGTGACAAGGTCATGCTTGCGGTCAGCGGTGCCCACCGGGTCAAGAAGGAAGATCTGCCGATCCTGTTCAACGTAGTGGAGGAAATGACCCTGGCTGCCGGGCTGCCCAATATGCCGGCGGTCTATCTCATCGACGATCCCGCTCCCAACGCTTTTGCCACCGGCCGCCGGCCTGAAACGGCGGCCGTCGCAGTGACCAGCGGTTTGTTGCGACGACTCGACCGGGACGAACTGCAGGGCGTGATCGCCCACGAGATCGGGCATATCCGCAACCGCGATATCCAGCTGATGCTCTTTGCCGGGGTTCTGGCCGGCGCCATCGTGATCCTGGCTGAAGTCGGCCTGCGCGGGATGTGGTTTGGCGGCGGGCGCAGCCGGTCGCGCCGGTCCGGCGGCGGGGATAGCGCGGGCATCATCGCGGTGATCGCCGTGGTGCTGGCGATTCTGGCGCCGATTCTGGCGCGTCTGATCTATTTAGCCATTTCCCGCAAGCGGGAATACCTGGCCGACGCCTCCTCGGCGGTGTTTACCCGCTATCCCGAGGGTCTGGCTTCCGCCCTGGAAAAGATCGCGGCCGCTCCCCAGAAATTGTCGGGGGCCACCCGTGCCACCGCACCCATGTATATTGTCAACCCTCTGGAGCGCGCGGGGGCCATGGCCGCCAATGCCACCGCGACCCACCCGCCCACTTCGGAGCGCATCAAGGTCCTGCGCAGCATGTCCGGAGGGGATTTCCAGTCCTACCAGGAGAGTTTCAGCAAGACCACGGGAAAAAAGGGCGTGATTCCCGGTTCTGCCCTGAAGGACGAAGTGAAGGCCGAGTTGCGGTCGGGTTCAGGCGCCACGGCACCCGAGGCTTCACAAAGGAACATTGCCCGCCAAGTGGATGATTTTTTCTACCGCCAGGGCGGGTACAAACGTATCCAGTGTTCCTGCGGAACCGTGCTCAAGATTCCCCCCGATTTCAAGGATCACAAGGCCGTCTGTCCCCGTTGCGGGGCGGTGCATGGTCTTGATGATCAACCCCACGACGGTGGTCGTTGAATATCCAATATCGCCGGAGTTGTTGAAAAATAACCACCTGCGGAAAATAGCGATTCTCCCGAATTTTTTGCTTTGGTAAGCCGGATTGTTGCCGATAACCGGTTAGCTGTTCGTTACCTGAGTTTTTTCGAGGAGGATCATGCAATGAGTCGAGGAAAGAAAACCAACCTGCAGGGAGTCCTGATCTCCGTGTTGGTTATGAGTCTGGCCGCTGGCTTTATCGGCTGCGGCGATGACAACAGTCCGGTGACGGTTCCCCAGACGGGGTCCATATCGGTGGACGTGTCCCCTGACGGGATCGGCGCCTCCTGGGTGGTCGCCAGTCAGGACAAGCTGGTGGCGGTGGTGCAGGGCGATTCAACCCTGAGCAACCTGGCTGCGGGCCAGTACACAATCACCTGGAACAACGTGACCGGCTGGGTCAGCCCCACGCCCGGAATCGTGACCGCCAATCTGGAAGCGGGCGGACACGTGGATATCACCGGGGCCTACATGCAGGTGCCCGGAACCGTGGTGATCGATGTCGCTGATGATGACCTGGATGCGCCCTGGACGCTGGCCGACCCCGAAGGCACCGAGACCACGGGCACCGGGGACGCCACGATCGCGGATATGGCCTTGGGTACCTACACCATTACCTGGGGTAGTGTTGCGGATCGGGTGACCCCCGCTTCCGAACAACGGACCCTGACCAACGGCGGGACCATCATCTTTGCCGGGATCTATGTCGTGGACGTGCCCGCGGGCTTTTCCCTGGTCCACGCAGGCAGTTTCACCATGGGTGCCCCGGTGGGTGAGGCCGGCCGGGATAGGGACGAGACCCAGCACGAGGTGACCCTGACCAACGATTTCCTGATGATGTCCACGGAGCTGACCGAGCAGATGTGGGACAGCGTCATGGGCGGAACCTCAACCTCCCAGTTGCCCAAGAACGCGGTGAGTTGGGACGACGCGGTCGCTTTCTGCAATGCCATGTCGACCGCCGAGGATCTCACCCCCGTCTATACCATTAACGGCACCAACGGTGACGTTACCTGGAACCAGGACGCCAACGGGTATCGTTTGCCCACCGAGGCCGAATGGGAATACGCCTGCCGGGCCGGCAGCACTTCGGCTTTCCCGGACGGACCCATCGACGCCGTGCACTGCGACCTGAATGTAAATCTGGATGGGATGGGCTGGTACTGCTACAACAGCGGCGATGCCCTGCATGAGGCCGGTCTGAAGGCTGCCAATAACTGGGGTCTTGATGACATGAACGGCAACCTGTGGGAATGGTGCTGGGATGGCTACACCGAAGACATCCAGGACCTGGGTGGGACCGATCCCGTCGATGACGGCGCGGTTGGCGCCAAGCGCTGCGTGCGTGGCGGGTGTTATCTCAGTGGAGCGGAATTCTGCCGTTCCGGGGCCCGTTCCAGTGCATCGCCCACGCTGGCGCATACGTTGTACGGATTCCGGGTCGCCAGGACGATCCACTAACACCCAACCCACCGGGCTCTCACCGGGCTCGTAAAAGGTCGGGTTACGGACAGGCGGGACGGTCGGGAAACCGACCGTCCCGTAAAGCCTTGATTCAGGGCGCGTCCGTCAACCGGCAGAAGGCATGTTTGTTATCGCCGTGATGAGAGCCCTCGCCTTGGTGAGGGTTTCGGCGTATTCGGTCATGGGGTCCGAATCGGCCGTCACGGCGCCGCCGGTTCCCAGCCAGGCTTTTCCCTGGGTGCAGACGATGGTGCGGATCACAATGGACAAATCCATGCTGCCGCGGCGGTCCAGGTAACCCAGCGCTCCCGCATAGACCCCGCGGGTTGTATGCTCGATCTCGTCGATCAACTTCATGGCCTCGATCTTGGGGGCTCCGGTCATGGAACCGCCGGGAAAGCAGGCCTGCACCAGGTCCAGCGCATCGTGTCCGGCCGCCAGCCGGCCCTGGACGGTTGAGACAAGTTGATGGACCGTCGGATATGATTCCACGCCGCACAGTTCGGGCACACTCACGCTGCCGATTGCGCACACCTTCCCCAGGTCGTTGCGCACCAGATCCACGATCATGACATTTTCGGCCCGATCCTTGGCGCTGGCGGCCAGGGCCTGGCGGAGGGCGGCGTCCTCGGCCGAAGTTGCTCCCCGCGGGGCGGTGCCCTTGATGGGGCGGGAGGCGACCATCCGGTCCGGCCCCAGCCGCAGGAAGCGTTCGGGCGAGGCGCCGACCACGTCGAAACCCGGGAAGCGGAGGAAGGCGGAAAACGGGGCCGGGTTGAGAGCCAGCAGGGTTTGGTACAGGTCCCAGGGGTCGCCCGGCAGATCCATGACCAGTTGCTGGGTCAGGCAGACCTCGAAGACGCGGCCGGACAAAATGGCTTGCCGGCACTGTTCCACCGCTTGGCAATAAGCCGTGACGCTGAATTGCGCCTGAACGCCCTGGAGGGAGAGATCCTGTCTGCCCAGGGACGCCGGCCTGCGCCCGCCATGACTCCGGCCGGCTCGGCTTCCGGGCTCCTGCGCCCTCCTGGCTGCGAAGCCCTCCAGACGCCCTGGAGGGACAGACAGGATCTCTCCCTCCAGGGCGATCAGGCGCAATTCAGCGTCGTGCCGTGCTTCAGAAGCGGTAATCCCACGGCCGGTGGCCACCAGGTAGGTCCGGTCGGTTTCGCCATCGTGGGCGATCAGGTCGTCGGCCACCATGAAGGCCAAATCGGGCAGGCCCAGTTCGTCCCGAACACGGCCGGGCAGATTCTCGATGGCATGGGCGGCTTCGTAACCGAAGTAGCCCACCAGACCGCCGCGGAAGGGGGGCGGGTTTTCGCCCTCGGGGCAGCTGGCGGCGTACGCGTTCTGCAAGGTGCGCAGGGCGGTGAAGGGATCTTCCAGCCAGGACAAGACCGTGGGAGGATCGTTGACTTGGCCGTCGGGTTCCCGCCAGGTGGTCAGGGAAATGCGAAAGGTCCCATCCCGATGTTTGCCGGTCAGCAAGGCGGCGGGCCGGTCACCCCTCAAAGTCCAGCGGCCCGGGCAGGGAGGGCTGCCGGGTGTGACGGGCACCCCCCCGCTTTCCAGGAGAAAGCCGGGCTTCCCGGGAGGCGGCTGGCCCCGGGGAACGGTGATCCCCGTGATGATAGTGACTGCGGGCAAGCAGGAATCCTCCGGTTGGAACTGGTCACAAGCATATTGTCGAAACGGGTTTCAAGGTAGTAGAATCACGGCTACCAAACTGATATCTCAGAAATACAGACCACCAAGGTAGCCGTGAACTTTCTCCACAGGCATAACGGGAATTTTTTGGCGACCCGCGTTGTGATGGCGCTCTTCCTGTTGAGCTGGGCCAGTGGAGTCCTGGCTGCCGAAGAAGGTTACCTCGCCAAGCCGCGCCACCTGTCCTACCGCTTGGCCGACATGGTTCCGTTTTCTGTCCTCGATCGTTTACACCGGGATTGGCTTGATAGCGGCCAGCCGGTGGATGCGGACGGGGACGGCCGCGATGAATTCCTAAGAAACAGTGATACGGGACCAACCCTGCTTATGGCCCTTGACCGAGGCCTCCAGGCCATCTGGCAGGAACCGTTGCCGGTCCAATTCAGCGCGCACGATGCAGAGCAGAGCATCGAGGGGGTGTGGACCTTTTCCGAGGTGGTGGGTCCGGAAGTGGTGCTTACGGCCTCCACCATCGATCGCTTCACGTGGTTGATCCAGAGGCGTCTGCTGGCCGACGGTTCCCTGCGTTACGGTTTTGAATTTCCGAGTGGGCCGGACACGAGGCTTGACGGCAAGTGGGACGGTCAGATCAAGGTCCTGGGCGTGGAGCCGGTGGTCCAGGAGGGAAAAGCCCGGCAAGCCTTGATCATCCTGGCCACGGCGGGGCATGACCTGCAAAAGCGCGGCGTTTTTGCCGTCGATGCCCAGGACGGCCATCCGCTTTGGTCCTATCCGGTCGGCCCCCAGCCGGGATTGAACATTTCGGAACTTGTGGACCTGGATGGCGATGGGCGGCGGGAGATCCTTGTTCAAGGCAATGCCGTAGGAAATATCCATCACGAATATTTCAACGGGACCCGGGATGATACCGCGCAGGTTTTCGTGATCCACCCCGATGGTCATCTCTTGTGGTCCTGGAAGTGCGCGGCCTATCCCGGCCAATGCTGTACGGCCGTGGTGGATCTGCGGCAGGACGGCTGCCGGGAAGTCCTGGTGGGCAACTGGAACTCGACGCTCGCGGGCAACAAGGTCTGGCTCCTGGATGCCCAGGGTCAAGAGATGACGGAGCTGGAGGTCGGGCCGGGCATCCGCTGGTTGGAACCCATGGTTGGGTCCGGGCCGGAGGCTCGGGTGGCCATGGGTTTGACCGATGGCACGCTGGCTGTGCTGGGGGTCACGGTGAAATCCATCAGGCTTGCCGAGAAGGTCCGGTTGAGGCCCCAAGTCAAGTTGGGGGGTGTTGTGGACTGTTTGCCCCCGCCTGGGCCGGAGCTTGTGGTTGGCGTGGGTGACGGAATTTGGATTCTGGGTGAGGATCTCAAGCCGCTGGCGGTTTTGCAAGACGCGTCTTTTCCCCTCATCCGACGTGGGGTGGAGAAGCTGAAGCTTGGCGCCGGCAAAACCGTTAATGTGTCCAGGGGCACTAAATTGGTGACGAGCCGGATGTTTTCCCTGGTTCCCAACCCGCGGCCAATCCCTTGGCCCTGGATCATCGGCGTGGTGGCTGCGGGCGGGCTGGTGCCGCTGTCCCTGCGCCGGCGGCGGCGGCCCTCGGCCTCGACGCGCCGGGAACTGCGGCTGCAACTGCTGGAACGATTACAGTTGTCCGGCCACGGGGCCGTCGGGAGTCTGTCGTCCCTGCGCCGACTGGTCTGGAATCTGAAAACCATGGCCCAGGGCTTCACCATGAACGGCGATCAGAAGCTGGTCATCCAAGGTCTGGCCACCGACATTCTGGACAACCAGTTGCCCAAACTGGAGAGCGCGGTGGAGTTGGCCCAGTTGGTGGAACTCGATGCGGACAAGACGGGGCGGGCCACGGGGGCCTTGGCCGATCTGCGGAAACAACTGGAACAACTGACAGGTAAAGGGGCCTGGACGGAGGCGTCGGTCAGGGAGGTGGAAAGTCTCGGCAAGGCCGGAGAAATCGCCGAGGAGGCTTTCCAGGCCCTGCGGACCGAGGTGGAGGCTGAATTCCGGGTGCCGCTCCAGGATATCATCAACCAGTCCCTGGCCGCCCATGCCGCCGACCTGGAGCAGGCCCGGGTGTCGGTGGAGGTTGATCTGGACGGCGTGCCTGATTGCTGCATGGATCCCGAGGAGATGGTGTTCGTCATCGACAACCTGGTGGAGAACGCCGTGCGGGCCATGGCGCGGGGGCGGCACAACGCTCTGCACATCGGTTGGCAAGAGGAGGGGAACTTCGTCACCATTCATTTTGCCGACACCGGCTGTGGGATCATCCCCGAGGACTGGCAGCGGATTTTCGAGGCCGGCCAATCCACCCGCAAGGGCGGCGGTTTGGGCCTGCCGCGC
>CAZJGK010000063.1:0-13691 GCA_964545545.1 uncultured Fibrobacteraceae bacterium
ACGGACCTCGAGCGGCCTTTGGTCAAGGTGTGGCGTGACGCTGCCGGCCGGGACCTGCGCGAGGCTGACCAGGAGACCGTGGACCTGGCGGCGGACGACGGCGGCGCGCTGTCGGTGACCGGGCTCCTGGACACGATTGAGACGGCGGCCGTCTGAGTGCCGGCGCGATGGCGGCCACTGGTTCCGGCTTGACAACGATGCGCATGAACATCTGTAATGGGCGACACGGGTCCGTTCAATGACCCGGCAGGTATCACAGGTTAATATTTCGGGGGAATGATGTCATGGGAGCCAGTCGTTGGGCTCGGTCAATGAAGTGCACCCTGCTGTGGTGCGCCGCGGTCAGTTCTGTTGCGGCGATGGAGTCGGGGCAGACTCCGGCGGAGGTTCCGGCGCATTCCGTCGCCACGGCAGCGGACACGGCGGCGGCCGCGGACTCAGACACGGTGCCCACGCTGCCGGGGATTGCCCTGCCCGAGGGTGTGGATTGGCGGCGCATCGGCCAGGCGGCGGATCTGGACAGCCTGCTGCTCGATGGCAAGGGTATCGTTCTGGCCTTCGAGGACACCTTCGCCTTCGATAAGGGTACCGCCGACACCTTCCTGGTCAGCGCCCCGCGGGTCACGGTGGCCGAGGTCATGAAGTCCATCGCCGATAAGTCCGAGTATGACCGCTACCGCATGGGCTCCTACGAGTACACCACCTTGACCACCATCGTATCGCGGGATGGCCCCGGGGTAGACAGCCCGGTCAGCGCCATACATGAGACGGCCATTCGCTTCCACCACGACCGGGAAAACGGCGACCAGATGGTCACGCTCTGGGAGCGGGAGCGTAAGTTCAAGGATGGAGAGGTCAGCAAGGAAAAGGTCGATGATTCGGTCAAGGCCCAGTGGATGCCGATGCAGCGTTCGGTCATCGGCATGATGCCCGCGGAGCGGGGGAGCGCGACCCGCTATCGGTACACCATCGAGGACCGCAAGCTGGTGGGCAACAGTCTGATCTACCGCATCGGTTTTGCGCCCCGCAGCCGCTTCGATGCCCTGCCGTCGGGCCAAATCTGGGTGGACTATTCCAACTGGGTGATTCGCAAGATCGAGGCCCGGATGACCGGGGCGGTGCCCTTTCCCCTGTTTTTGAAGTCGGTGCCGGTGTTCCGGCAGAGCCAGGAACGGTTCGGGGAATATTGGTTTCCTACCGACGCGTATTTGCGGGTGAATCTGCGCCATGTGCCGCTGTTGCCCATACCCGACAACATCGAAGTCCGGGTGCAGCTGCGGGATATCGTGATCAACGGCGTGGCTCAGCAGCCGCAGGACAGGGTCGGCGGGCAGGCCGGGCCGCTGAACCAGGCGGGTGGCCTGGCTCAGGCGCCCGATGCGGTCCCCGACACCAGCGGCCAGGGGTTCTGGCTGAGCGCGGCGGCCTCGAATGATTCCTTGGCCGCATACTGGGGTGAGCTGGATCGACAGTGGGCCGCAGCCGTTTCCCCGGATCTGGCGCCGGTGGCCCTGGACGAAGCCCGGATCGATTCTTTGACCGAGGTTGGCGACACGCGCCTGGTCCAGCTGCGGACCGGGGGCCTGTGGCAGCTCCAGGTTCAGCCGCTGAAGATTCCCGACTACAACCGCGTGCAAGGCTTCGCCCCGTGGGTGGGGCTGGGGATCGCCAAGATGGGGCCGGCCCGTCCCCGCCTGGATTTGCTGGCGGGTTACGGCTTTGCCAACAAGCGCCCGGTTTTCCAGGGGCAGCTGGATCTGCCGCTGGTGCGGTCGCGGTGGAAGCTGCGGCCGCCGGCCACGCTCACCGGTGAGCAGACGGGCGCGGAGGATTTTGAGGAGCTTCCGGGGTCCCGCTACACCAAACTGAATTGGCGGCTGATGGGCACCAGGAACACGGAACTGTTCGCGGGAGATGGGCGCCGACACCTCCGCTCGGCCAGCGCTTTCTTTTATGGCCGCGACCCCAATCAGTATTTCGAGCGGCGGGGCTGGGGCACCGAACTGGAGCTGAGGCTGGGCCGTCATCTGAGCCTCGGGGTCCATGGCGGGGTGTTCCGGCATCGGGCCCTGAAGCAGCAGACCAACTGGAATGCCTGGGGCCGAACGGTGCGGCCGGCAGGCAATCTGCCCGCGCTGGGGATGCGGGATCGGCAGGCGGCGGCTGTGGGCCACTGGCAACGGGGAATTTTGGCGATTGGCGGCGGCATGGTGTGGCACCGGGTGGATCAGGAGGATGGGTCCGCGGCAACGGGACGTGCGCGGAATTTTCGGGAGTGGAATCTGGCCGGCAGCTTGGATTACATGGACGGCATGGGCAACCGCTGGCTGTTGCGGGGACGGCACCGGCAGTTCGATGGGGCCGTGCCCGTGCAGTGGAAAACCTGGCTGGGTGACTACGGCAGCCTGCGTGGCTACCGGGCGGGCGAGCTGGTCGGCGATGCCGGTTCTGCGGTGTCCTTGGACCTGCGTGCGGGGGTGGATTTCTGGAAGTGGTTACATGTGCCCCTGTTGAAAGATTGGGGCCTGCAGCCGTTGGGCTTCGTGGACTGGGGCCACACCTGGGATCAGGGCCCGCCGTTGCCCGGCGGTGGTTTGACCGGGTCGGGACCGTATCTGGACGGGCAAATCCCCGGAGCCCGCGGCTGGCGCATGGACGCCGGGTTCGGCTTCGGGAGGCGTTTCGATCTGCCCGGCTTGGGGGAATTCAACAACATCCGCATCTACGCCGCCCATCGCATCGCCGACGAGGTGACCGGGGAAGGCTGGCGCGTGTTGCTGGCGGTGGAGAAGTGATCGCCCATCACGCGTCGAGCGTGAATATCACTTCCCCAGCGCCTTATCGATGGCCGCCAGCAGGGTGGAATCTTCCGGCGTGGTCTTGGGCGCAAACCGCGCGATGACCTTGCCGTCGCGACCGACCAGGTACTTGGTGAAATTCCAGGTGGGCTCCTGCAGGCCGCCGGCGGTCAGGAACCGGTATATGGGGCTTTTGTGTTCGCCCTTGACCTCGACCTTCTCGAACATGGGAAAGGTCACCCCGTAGGTCAGCGTGCAGAACTTGCGGATCTCATCGGGGGAGCCCGGCTCCTGGCCCAGGAAATCGTTGCAGGGGAAGGCCAGGATCACAAACCCCTTGTCCTTGAGCTTGCGGTAGAGGTCTTCCAGACCCCTGTACTGGGGCGTGAAGCCGCACTTGCTGGCCACATTGACCACCAGGGCTACTTTGCCGTGGTATAAGTTCAAATCAACAGGCTCGCCCTCCAGGGATCTTTCCTTGAAATTCCACAGGGTGCCCGCCGTTTTCTGGTTGGGATGCTGTGTATCACCGCCCAGCAGGGAACCCAGGTAAGAGAAGCCGCCCAAGGCGCTTACGGCCAGGATGATGATGGCTACGATCAGGAATCTTTTCACGAGTGAACCTCCGGTTCCCGGCCAAATCGATATTCATGCGTGCATGCTTGAAGTCCGGGGCAAATCATCTCCTGCAGAGGCAGGTCGAGACTGCCCGGCACCTGGATATGAAAGCCTCAGCGTGTTCTTACCGCAACCAGTGCCCCAAGGCCACCCCCAAAAATGTGGCCACCGCGTAACCCAGGGTGCCGCAGAGGATGGCCGGCATCACCAGGGTGTCCCAGCGGCGGGCCACGGCCATGGCAGCCGCGGTGGTCGGTCCGCCCATGTTGGCGTTCGAGGCGATGACCAGTTCGGCCAGATCCAGGCGCAGCAGCCAGCCGGCGGTCAGCAGGAACATCAGGTGGATGCTGAGGATCAGGGCGGCGAAGACAAACAGCACCGGTCCCACGCGCAGGACGATACCGATGTTGGCGCTGGCCCCGATCACCGCGAAAAAGATCTGCATCAAGAAGGCGCCCATGATCTCGGCGCCGCTGAGGGCCTTCAACTTGCCGGGAAAGGCCGTGGCCAGGATGACCGTCAAGGCGGTCAGAACCAGGATGCCGCCCCCCTGCCAACCCGCCCATCCGGCTATGGCGTACCCGGCCCAGCACAAACCCAGGGCCAAGGTCAGGGCCAGGGCCGCGCGACCGATCTCGGGAAATCGGGGCAGAGACGACGACAACGCGTCGCCGACGGTGGGCCGGCGGGTCGTGGGCGTCCGCTCAGGATATCTGCGCCGCAAAAAGGCGATGCCCGGCAAGGCGAACAGCACCAGGAAATACAGGGCCATGACCAGGTTGTCGGCGGCCACACCGGCGCTCAACAAATCGCCGCTGTGCAAGCCCACCGCTTCGGCCGCGGCGGCGTAGTTCATCGAGCCGCCGATGTAGGTGGCCGAGAAGATGCTGGCCAGCTTCCAGCCTTCATCGCCGAGGGGCACGACATAAAAAGCGATGATGGTGCCCAGCACGGTGCCGAGTGCCCCGATGAGGTAGGCGATGAGGGTGGGGCCGGCTTCACGCAGGATCCGCCTCAGGTCCGCCTGCAGCAGCAGCAACGGAATGGCCAAAGGCACCAGGGTGGACCAGACCACATCGTAGGCCGGGACACCGCCCGAGGGAATGACTCCCAGATTCGAAAGGGCGAAGGTGGCGCCCATGGTCAGGATGACACCCGACAGGCGGCGGCCCCAGCGCGTGCGTTCACCCAGCAGACCGAGGGCGGCCGCGCCCAACAGGATGGTCCAGATGGCCCAGGTATTGGTCGCGGAAATCAGAGGTGCGGTCACGGCGTGGATCCTTTGCTGGCGCACGGGAGTCAATCCGGATTATTCGTCGCCTGCGATGTTACCAGATGTCGCCCGAAGGGCCAGACCAGAAAGACCGTTGTCTTTTCCCCGGTCATTGTGCAATATGGTGGCATCAGATGGATCTGAGATCACCCCCGCCAACCTGGGCGGACCTGGAGGGAACCATGCACCGTTTTCCCGCGAAATTTTCCTGCTTTTTGGCTGTAGTCCTGCTGGGCCTGATCCTGATGACAGGACCCGCGTTCGCCCAGTACGCCGGTCAACCCGACTGGAACAAGACAGGGGACACCCTCGAGGGGGCTCTCGGCGCCCATTATGGCAAGCTCGGCGGCCACGGACTCGCCTTTCGTGTTCCCCTGAGGTGGTACCTGTACCTGCAGGTGGCCGGCGGGGTCTGGCATACCGCCGATCACAAGCAACACAATACGGGTTTCCAGCTCGACTACATCTTGCGGCAGGACCAGCGGACGCGGCTGTACGTCACCGGGGGGGCGGCTTACTTCTACGACAAGGAAAAAAGGAAGACGGCCGGTTCGCCGGAAGTCTGGGATCTGGACGACGACTGGAACGTGGGCGGTGGCGTGGGGGTGGAGTATCTGAAGGGTCTGCGGTGGTCCCTGCAGTTCGAGGCCGATTTTGTCCATGACGCCGGCCACCAGGAGACCACACTGGTGCCCCAGGTCGGCCTGTACTACTACTGGTAGGTCATCCCTTTCGGCGGCTGGAAATTCCTTCTATCTTGTCCTCCGATGATCCTCTTTACTCCAGCGGGAATATTATACATGCCTGGAATTCTCAAGGAAATCATGACCCAAACCTGGCTGATCACGGCCCAGATGGCGCCCTATCTGCTGCTGGGGTTCGTGGTGGCGGGTCTGCTGTCGGTCTTCATCTCTCCGGTCTGGATGGAACGCCACCTGGGGGGCCGTGGTCTCGGCCCCATCTTCAAGGCCGCCCTGTTCGGCATTCCCCTGCCGTTGTGTTCCTGCGGAGTTTTGCCGGTGGGCGCCTCGCTGCGCCGACATGGGGCGAGCCGGGGGGCGACCACGGCTTTTCTGCTATCCACGCCCCAGACCGGGGTGGACTCCGTGCTGGTCACCTGGACCATGCTGGGACCGTTCTTTGCGGTCTTTCGCCCTGTGGCCGCCCTGATCACGGGTCTTTGCGGAGGCGTCGCGGTTCAGGCCATCGATCCGGATGAACATACCCTGGCCATCGATTCCCTGCCGCCGGACACACGGCCCTCGGGCTTGGTTCCCAGGCTGCGGGCCGCCATCACCTATGGCCTTGAAACCTTGCCCGGGGATATCGGCAAAGCCCTGATCATCGGGCTGATACTGGCCGGCGTGTTGGGTGCGCTTGTGCCTCCGACGGCCCTGAATTCCTATCTGGGACAGGGCCCTCTGGCAATTCTGGTGATGATGCTGGTGGGCGTCCCCTTGTATGTCTGTGCCACGGGCAGCGTGCCCATCGCGGCCACCTTCATTTTTCTTGGGGCCAGTCCCGGCGCAGCGCTGGCGTTCTTGATCGCCGGGCCGGCGACCAACGCCGCAGCCCTGACCACGGTGGCCCGTGTGCTTGGCCGACGCGCCGCTGCGATCTACCTGGCCACGGTTGCGGCCAGCGCTTTCGGCTGTGGTATGGCCCTGGATTGGCTGCTGCCCAAGGCGGCTCTGGCCTTGCCATTTTTGGCCGGTCCGGCCCATGTCCACGAGCATGTGAGTTTGTGGGGGCACGGCGGCGCGGTGGCCATGGTCCTGGTTCTTGCCTGGAGCTGGCGGCAAAGACGGCATCAGGATTCCTGCGACGATGGTTCGTGTGCCGTCCCCGTGTCGGCGGCCAAGAGTTGTGAACTGGAAATTTCCGGGATGCACTGCAGTCACTGCGTCGAGAGTGTGACCCGTGCCCTGTCCGAACAAGCGGGTGTGGAATCATGTAAGGTGATGCTGACGGAGGGTCGGGCGGTGATTCGGGGACGGGACCTGGATGCCCGGAGGCTGGCGGAGGTTGTCACGCAGCTGGGATACACCGCTACGGTGGTGGCCCCCGGGGTAAAGGGATAGGTCATGCCTGCCTGGAGCACCTGTGGCCCCATATTCCAGCCTGGTGGACACGATTTCCGCGGCACAGCCCTATTCTTTGGGCGTATTGCCCTCGCCCATGGGCAGCAGGAGCACGCGGGGGCCGCGACGCTGGGCGATGCGCGGCTTCATGATGGAGCTGCGCACCCGGATTGACGGCTCTCCCAACTGGATGATGGTCCCCGAACGCACCTCGGCGAAAATCACGATTTCCAGGCGTGCATCCCGGTTGGATTCCACGGCCAGACGACGGAGGCTCAACTCTGCTTCATGGATGGATGCGGCCAGGGCCTCGACTCTGCTCTGCAGCCCCGTCAGCAGCTGGTTTTGGTCAGGAGTCAGCTCATCTTCCTGGAATTCATAGACTTCGGCGGCATTCAAAAGGCTTCTGCGGGCGGCCGTCATCTTGCGGATCCGGTCGCGGATCTGCTTGAGCTTGGGTTTCAAGGTAGGATCGATTCCGGCCACGAGTTCGGTCTTCGCGCTGCCGCCGGCACCGGCCTCGGCCACGAGGATTCCCTTGCGGGCCAGGGTGTAGCCGCCGGCGATGCGGCCCCGGGAAACATCCACTTTGCCCCTGGTCTGGATGTCGGTGTGGGCGATTTCATTGATCACCATCACGTCGCCTTCGACGCGGATCACGGCCTGGTGGATGTAGCGGGCCTGCAGGTTGCCGCCCACCTGAATCAAATGGTCCCGATCACCCACGATGCCCCCGCCCACGGCCAGGTTGCCGCCCGCCTTGATATTGCAGGGTTCGAGCAGGCCCTTGACTTCGATGTCGCCGTGGACGTCGAGGGAGGCGCCTTCGAGCACGTCTCCTTCGATGAGAACGGTGCCGTTGTGGTGGATGTTGCCGGTTTCCAGGCTTACATTGCCCTTGATGGAATAGATCTCGTCCACGGCGATGGTGCCGTCGTTGAACCGGACCTTGCCTCCGAGACTTGAGAAAACGCCCTTGCCGCCTGCGACCGGGTTTTCATGAACCCCTTTGCCGCAGCGGATCTTGGCCGTCTTGGGTTTCTCGACGTTGATGGGCTTGCCGAAAACATCCGTGCCCGGTTCACCGGGGACGGGATCCAGGACGCTCACCAGCAATTCATCTTCCTTGACGTTGCGGTTGTCGATCTTTTCCCAAAAATCGATGGCGCCCGTTTTTTCATCGATGGCCCAGCCCTCGGTGAAGAAATCGCGCGCCCAATCCAGCCTGCCGTTCACCGGCGGCACGCAGGGGCGGCCGGTGATCAAAGGCAAGGCGGATACGGCCTCACCCGGTGTGCAGGCTTCCTGGAGTATGGTCAGCAATTGCTCCGCGGCGGGGATTTCGGGTAACTGGAGTTCGGTGCAGGCGGCGATGATCGTTTCCAACGTGAGGTCGGGATTCGCCAGGGGATCGTCCGCATCCAGCAGAACACTGCAGCGGTCCGCGGAGACCTGCACCTGGCATGCGCTCGTTTCGGGTGTCTCCTGCGGCGGAGCTTCCTGCTCCGGGCAGTTTTCGACGGTGGTGGTTTCGGTCTCTGCCATGGAAATCTCCCAGGAAAGGCCTCAGCCGGCGGGCACACGGTAGCCCGCGGCCCGGGAAAATATTTCACCATATGGTTTCGGCCGAAATATGGGAGGCATTGAATGATTTCTGCTTCAGCGCACCAGAGTCATCTTCAACAACTGCTGTTGGTTATCGATCCGGAAGCGGGCGGCATAGACGCCTGAGGGAACAGACCGGCCCTGATCGTCACGCCCGTCCCAGCTGAAGCGATGATCCCCTGGCGCCAGAAATCCTTGGGCCAGGGTCCGGACCAGCCGACCCCGGGTGTCAAAAATCTGCAGCGAAGTGTCGCGGCCGCCGGGGGGGAGGGCGAAGGTTATATCGGTGGTGGGGTTGAAGGGATTGGGATGGTTTTCCAATCCGACGGCAAAAGCCCCGGGAACTCCTGAAGGCTGAAGGGGAACCACGGGATCGCTTTCCTGTCCCTGGAGGTTCACCACCGAAAGCTGGTAGTACCAGGCGCTGGAGGTGGCGTCGAAATAGCTGGTGTTCTGGCGGACGGTCAGCAAAGTGCCGGGCTGGACAGGGGTCCCGGGCCACTGAGAACGGTAGATGGCGAAGTGGGAAAAATCCGTGAGCGGCGAGGAATCCCAGGATAACTGATAACCCGTGCCGGGATTAAGGATCGCCTGGAAACCCGTTGGCGGCGGCGGCTGGAGATTGTTCACCGAGTAGCCGCTGTCCACGGGAGAATCGTAGAAAACCCCTTCGGTCATCGTGCGCGCCCGCACGAAAAATGCTGTCCAGGCGGGACCGGCAGAAGAGGAATCGGCCAGGGTGGACGTGACGACGGAATATTCCTGCTCCGCGTCGGCAGGCAGGGTCAACAGGTAGTCCCAGCTGCCGGGGGGATAGGCCTTGTCGGGGGCATAGCGCCGGTACAGGGAGTATTGGAAGACCTCGTTGGGGTCTCCGAGCGTGTCGTGGAGGCTGGCCGCCCAGGCCACACGCACCCGGCCTCCGGTGTCGCCGGGGATATCCCGGACCGAGGTGATTTGCGCAGCCTCGAGGATCCGGGTGAAGCTAAGTGAGAGGTTGCTCAGGATGGGTCCCGGGTAAGGTCCGGTCTGCACCAGGGTGGCTCGCCAGCGCAGGTCGTGGCCGGGGGTTGGAAAATCAACTTCAGGACCACCGGGGAGGGCCTCGGTCCAGGTGGTGCCCCCGTTGACCGAAAGCTCGAACTTCACCGAATCGGTGTGGTCGCTGGTCAAGCTGGCGCGGGAGATATTGTCGGTGGTGGGGTTGACGTTCCGGGAGCGGGCAAGGTTGCGCGTACCGTCCAGACCCTGGGGATCGGCCATGAAAGCCTGCACGCCCAGGCCGCCGTCGCAGAGCCAGGCCACGTTCTGATCCAGGGTCGTGTGGTAGGATTCACCCAGGGTGTCGGCGCGTTCCAGGACCTTGGGCGCGGCCGGATTTGAAGCATCGACCAGGTACAGTCCGCCGGACCCGGAAGCGACATACAGGCTGTCCCCCCGGGCGGCCACATGTCTGCACGTGCCGAAGGTTGCCAAGGAACCCAGTTCCACCGGCGCAGCGGGGTTGGCAATGTCCACGATGATCATGCCCGCGGTTCCGGCGGCCAGATAGGCGCGGTTGCCGTCCACGGTGATGTCCAGCACCGTCCCGGCGGTGTTGACGTTGGCCAGGAAGGAGGGATCCTCGGGGATACTCAGATCCAGCATGGTCAGGCCCGAATCCCCGTCTGCCACCGCCAGGGCGCTGCCGGCCAGCGCGACCCCGCGCGCCCAGTCACCGGTGGCCACATCCCGCAGGAAAACGGGGTTGTCCGGATCGCTGATGTCCACCACCGCAACCCCAAGATTGGACTGGGCCAGGTAGGCCAGGTTGCCCGCCAGGGCGATCGAGGTGGTGTATCCCGGCACATCGACATGGCCTCGGGCGAACATCAGTTCCGGATTGCCGGCATCGATGATCTGCAGGCCCAGGGTGCCGATGGCCAGCACGGCCAGATTGCCCTGAAGCACGACATCGCGGGCCTGGTCCAAAGTCGAAAAGGCAAAGACCTGGGCGGGCGCGGAGGGGTCGCTGATGTCGAGGCTTACCAGGCCGTCGGTCCCGTCGGCCACCAGCAGGTAGGTGCCGAGGGTTGCCGCAGCGAAGGCGTTGCCGGCGGTATTGACACTTCCCTGGGCGGCCAAACCCCGCGAGGGCAGGTTCACCTGCGCCGCAACGGTATCCCAGACGGCCGTGGTCAAGGCGGGGTCGCGGTAGGTCGTGGAAGCGAAATCCTCTTGGTAGGCCAGGGTTTCAGAGTGTGCTCGTGCGCTGAAGCCCATCATCACCAGGAGCCCCGCGAGCAAAGCCGCGGCGGTGGCCACAGGGCGGATAATGGTCCGGTAGCTCATGATCAAAGCTCCTTGTTTCAGGGGAGAGCATTATACACGCCAAGGGGTCTTGGTCAACGCAGACGCACGCGGTGCGGGGGCGGATCATGCGCCCTTTCAACTGGCAAGAGCGAGCATCTTGCGGTAATCTGGGAAATCTGGAACGATCAAACGGTCGCCGGCGGATGAACCACAGGCGGCCGTTTTTTGAAGCCCCGTCCAACCAATGGAGGCTGTCCATGGCGCAAACCGCAGTTCAAAAGGGCCATCCCCATGGTCTGAAAGCCCTGTTCATGACCGAGATGTGGGAGCGGCTCGGGTTCTACCTGATGCTGGGGATCCTCCTGCTGTACATCACCGATTCCGAACGGGGCGGCCTGGGGTTTTCGACCCGCCGCGCGGCCGAAATCTATGGCACATACATGGCATTCGTCTACTTCACACCCTTTATCGGTGGGATGATCGCCGACCGGTTCCTGGGTTTCCGGCGTTCGGTTTTTATCGGGGGTCTGCTCATGGCCACCGGTTATTTCGCCCTGGGCGTTCGGAGTCTGCCCACGTTCTATGGCGGGTTGGTTCTGCTGTGCGTGGGCAACGGTTTCTTCAAGCCCAATATCTCGGCCATGGTGGGCAATCTGTACGCCCCGGATGATCCGCGGCGGGATGCCGGCTTCAATATTTTCTACATGGGCATCAACATCGGGGCTTCGTTATCCGCCCTGCTGTCCGCCCCCCTGCGGAACCTGTGGTCCTTCAACATGGCCTTCACCGCAGCCGGCGTGGGCCTGCTCATCGGCGTGACGGTGCTTTCGGTCAACTGGAAACGCCTCGCGGCGGCCGACCGCCCGGCCGAGCGCAGTAAGGACGACATTTCCTTCAAACAGGTTGTCATGACCATTCTGGTGCCAGCCTTCGGATTCGGCATGGCAGGATATTTTCTCGGCGGCCAGTTGGGCTTTGTGCGCAACACCATCGGACCGGTGACATTCGCCTTCCTGGTGGGGATGCTGCCGGTGATCGCCTATTTCGGTTTGATCGTCAAGCGCGCCACACCCGAGGAAAAACCCGGTCTGGCGGCGTTGATCCCGGTCTATATTGCCGGCGGCGCCTTCTTCATGGTGCTGCATCTATCCGGGGGTCTGATGACGGTTTTCGCGGAACACAACACGAACCGTCAGGCCGAGTGGATTCCCGAGGCGACGGATTTTTACGCCCAGAAGGCCATGCCCAGCTACTACGCCAACGCCGGCGCGAAACTGCCCCGTCCCGATGAACGGATCCTGGTGGATGTGGATCCCCGCGGGGAGGCCATGTTCGGCGCCCGCATGCTCAGCTCGGATCTGGTGGCGGCCCTGCGGACCCGCCCGGACATCAAAGTGCTGGACGCCGAAGCCGTCGATATTCCCGAAAATGAGAAATTCCTGGTGTGCAAGGTCATGCCTGCGGACCAGATCAGCGTCAACACCGAGACCGACGCCCATGGCACCGCGACGACTACGGTCAAGGCTGCCGAAGGCGCCAATTCCTCTGGCGAAGTGCTGGTGACCAAGGATCTGGGAGGCGTCGACGTCCCCGTGCTGCTGGTCTCCGAACAGACGCGCAAGGCCGTGTACGCCGGTCGTGATCCGACCGTGCCCACGCTCAAGCCCGGCTCCTATGTAAGGCTGATCAACGCCGAGATGCTGACCGGCCTGCTCAACCCGATTTTCGTGGTGATCCTGACGCCCCTGATCGTGGGCTTCTTCGGCTGGTTGGCCATGCGGGGGCGGCCTGTGACCACCGCGCGCAAGATCTTTTTGGGCATGGTGATCACCACCGTGGCCCTGCTGGTCATGGCCGTGGGGGCGAGTCTGGGCAAGGATGGGGCGGCCAAAACATCCATGATGTGGATGGTGGTCTACTACCTGATCATCACCTGTGGGGAACTCTGTTTGTCGCCCATGGGCCTTTCCCTGGTGACCAAGCTGTCGCCCAAGCGCCTGGTCGGGCTGATGATGGGTGGCTGGTTCCTCGCCACGTCCATCGGCAACAAGCTATCGGGTTTCATCAGCGGGTTGGAGCCGGGTACGACGATGTTCGTTGTGCTTGCGGTGGCGATCCTGGGTGTCGCGGGCTTCATTTTCGCCATGCTGCCGCGTCTGGATGCGGCCATCAAGAAGTATGGAGCCTGATCCCACCAGATTTTCCCCGCACGCGGCCCCGGGCCGCCTGCGGGGATTTCCCCAAAGGTCTGATGTGAAACGAATCATGATCCTGTGGTCGGTGGCCGTTATCATGACTGTGGTGTTTCTGGTTTGGCAGAAAATGTCCGGCCCCACCTATCCCGTGCGCGGCACTTTTGAATTGACGGATGTGATGATTCCCGCCGAACTGACCCGCACCGGCACCACCGGCCAGGATCTGCTGGTCAGCGTATCGTTGGGTGAGGCCGCCGGCCCCGAAAAGGCCATCACCGGCAAGGTCATCTGGCGTCGCTATCCCACCGATGATCTTTGGCGGACATTGCCGATGAAATTGAACGGCACGAAGCTGGAGGCGGCCTTGCCTCATCAGCCCATGGCCGGCAAGCTGGAATACAGGGTCGAACTCCAGGAGGATGGCACCGTGGCTGTTCTACCCCAGGCAGGCAGGAAGGCCGTGGTCAGATTCAAGGGTCATGTTCCGGTCCTGGTGCTGATTTCTCATGTCACCTGCCTGGTGCTGGGCTTTCTGTTCTCCTCCGTTGCGGGGCTCGAAGGGGTTACCGGTGGGCCCTCTCTCAAAAAGATGTCCCGGTTAGCTCTCGGCTTTTTGGTGGTCGGGGGGTTGATCCTGGGCCCGGTGGTGCAGAAATTCGCCTTCGACGCCTTCTGGACCGGTTGGCCCCTTGGCCAGGATTGGACCGACAACAAGCTGGTTGTCGGGGCGTTACTCTGGATTTTGGCAGTATGGCAAACACGCGGAGCCCTGCCCGGTCGTCCCAAGGGCCGCTGGTTCGCCGTGCTGGCCATGGTGAGCATTATGGTG
>CAZJGK010000063.1:13701-19779 GCA_964545545.1 uncultured Fibrobacteraceae bacterium
ATCCTGCTGTTCCGCTCCTTCTCCCAGTCGATCATGGTGATCTTCGCCATTCCCCACAGTATCCATGGTTCGACATACGATTACGCCACGGGGGAGCAAATCCAAAGGGTGTAGCCGTTCCGCAACAACCGCCGCTTCCCGGGATAGAGAAGCGGCGGTTGTTGCGGAACGGTTTCATCCTGCGGATGTGTTCTATTGCGATCCGAGCCAGTCGGCGAGGGGTTGGTAGTATTCCAGCATGGCACCGGGGTCCAGGTTTTCGCCCGTGGCTTCATGCAGTTGCATCTCCCAGTCGCGGCTTTTGCCTGGTCCCATGAGGCCCAACAGGAAATCTCCCACCTTTGCGCTGCCGCGATAGTCCGCGTGATGGACATCCTGGCGCAGAAGGTGGCGACAGATATAGCGGTGCAACTGGTGGGCGATGACCCAGCCGAGGACATCGTCGAGGGGCGCGGCGGGCCCGGTGTCCTGGCCAAAAGCGGCCGCCGGCAAGGTTGGCTGCGATCTGTTCCCGTCCGGCCTCGATATCCGGGCTTGGCTGGCGGCGTAGATCCAGAATTTCTCCGTGACAACCGGCCCCGGAAACACCCCCCGGTTCATTCCCTGCAGCCAATTCAGGTAAGCTCCCGCGTCCAGGGGAATGTGCAGGATGGGTCCGCGAACCGCCTCGGCCAGCAGTTCCTGCCCCGACAAATGATCATCATCGGCCCGCGGGGCGCATTCCGCAGCCAAGGTGTACAGATGGGCGATGGCCCGGCCAAAGGCCCGGCTGGAAGAGCCCCGCAACAGCGGAGGCAACTGGGCCCGGTCACAGGCCAGGAAGAGATCGGCAAGTCCCAGCACGCCGACCGTTTTCAGGTAGAGATTCCGATCCCCGGGGCCGATGAGCGTGATCCCGAAACTTGGACCCAGGTCCAGACTGAACAACTGCGCCTGCCCGGATCGTGAATCCGTCGGTATCATCACCGGTTGCAGGCGGAGCAGGTCGTCGGGCAGGGCCGGCAGGGCCAGAGCGGAGCGAAAGGCCAAAGCTTCCGTCCAGACATCACCCTGGCCGGAGGTGGGTGCAGGCCCCGCGGGAGAGAGCGCAGCCAGGGCCACGTCCACGGTTCCCGGTTCGCCGGAGCCCAGCCAGTCGGCGGGAATCATGTCGGGCGGGTCCGTCTTGCGGCGGGAGGCGAGCAGACCAGCCAGGTAATTGTGCAGCAAGTCGTAAAGGGGTTGGTCCGCAGTCTGGATGGTGTGCAGCTGGGCGGCCCATGAGGCGGCGTCCTCATCCAGATCATCGGCCAGCAAATCGAGATAGGATGGGTAACCCAGGGCGGCAGTGGCCTGCTTGCGGACCGCAAATACTGACGGCAGGCTTTGGGGGTCCGGGCCGGGTTCATCCAGTTGCTCCGCAAGGGGCGCGGGCAGCCTTGCCGGCCGCAGTGCCGCCAGGCGCCGCGCCACGCCCAGCTGTCGGTCCTGGAACTCATTCAAGGTCAGAACCGCATGCATTCTCAGGATGGAGGCGATGTTGTCATCGTTGCCCGCGAACGATAGCAGGGCCTGATGATCGGTGGCGACCTGGTGGCTGCTGAGCTCCTCATCGCCGATCAGAACCCGGTAACGGTGGATTTGCCAGGTGCGGTAAAGGTCAAGATAGCGGAGATTGAAGGCGTCCAGGAACTTCTGGACAGCTGCCGAATCCACGGCTGCGGCCACCGTTGTCGGGGAACCGTTTTGCGCCTGGGGTTCGGCGGTATCCTTCAGCACGCTGTTGGGATCGTAGATGAGAAAGAATACCGCGATCAGCACGATCCCCAGACCGAGCATGCCCAGAGCGATTCGAATTTTCATGGACGCAATTCCCCGCAACAGGACCTAGATGACTTTGAAAACACTTTGCCACAGCAGGCTCTCCGGGGAAAGCCTGGTTTTACCGCCAGGAATCGAATTGGGATAATCAGAGGGAGCAAAAATCATAAAAGAATAAAAAAAGATGGTAAAAAGAAAAAATATCTGATAAAATTTTAAACACATAAGGAAAGAAGGCTGCATTCTTTCCGGCAATATGGGAGGGAAATCATGAAATACCCTGCTCTTCTGCTGACCCTGGTCATCTCCTTGCTGGCCACTGTGACTCTGGCCGTGGAACCGGTCACACTTGATCCCGTGCAACAGGCCACCGTTTTGCATGAATTACCCTGGTACCACACATCCCCGACTTTCCTGACTTCGGCCTCGACGACCGATGAGGTTGACAAGATCACCGCCGCCTGCTCGGCCCGCGTCAAGGCGATCTTGTTGCAACTGGCCGCGGCCCGGACCGAACGGGAGACCGGAATCCTGATCCGGAAGATCCACCAGATGGAAAGGGACCGGGATCTGGATATCCTGGCCCTGTACATCCACCGCGCCGAGGCTTCGGGCCAGTACGGCTGGGCCCAGGAACTGAAGGAACAAAGAAACCGGGTGTGGCGCAGCGGCCGCGGCCTGGAAATCGCCGCTTCAAATTGAGCGCTGGCGTTAACGGTGGGCTCAGCCCCGGGCCCACCGCCTGGATTCGGCCAATCCACGGTATTCTGCTTGCCCACATGGTTTTGCAATGATATTGTCCCCACCGTAACTTCCGGTGCCCCGGGCTGTCCGCTCCACCGCCGTCCGTGCCTTCCTCGCGAAAGGGGTTCGCCTTGTCGAGCAATCCTGAGACACAGGGATCCAAGCAAGCGTACAAACCGTTTGTGCCCGCCGAAAGTGTGATGACCGAGTTTACTCTGCGGGCCATTCTGCTGGGAGTGGTCATGGCGGTGATTCTCGGCGCTGCCAACGCCTACATCGGTTTGAAGGCTGGACTCACGGTGGCGGCGACCTTTCCCGCCGCGGTGATCGGCATGGCCGTACTGCGCATGATGCACGGCTCGATCCTGGAGGAGAACCTGACACGGACCATCGCCTCGGTTGGCGAGGCCCTGGTGGCCGGAGCGATCTTCACCATCCCGGCCTTCAAGATCGCGGGGGTGTGGGAGGATTTCAACTACGTCGATTCGACGGCCATCATGCTGGTGGGCGGTGTGTTGGGCGTGTTGTTCGTGGTGCTGCTCAGGCGTATCCTGGTCGAGGAATCGGATCTGCCGTTCCCCGAATCGGTGGCCTGTGGCGAGATCCACAAGGCCGGACAGGAGGGCGGCGCAGGGGCCAAAATGGTGCTCAACAGCGGTCTGATCGGCGCGTTGGTGCTGGCTCTCGGCGAGTTCCAGATCATGAAGACGGGTTGGAGCGGATTCCTGCGCTTCGGTCACAGCGCCGTTAGTTTCATCGATCACAAGAATCCCTTTTATACCCATGCCGGCCAGGGCGGCATGGTGCTGACGAGCCCGGGGATTTCCACGGCCCTGTTCGGGGTCGGTTACATCATCGGTCCCGAACTGGCGGCCATCACTTTTTGCGGCGCCCTGTTTGCCTGGGGGTTGCTGGTGCCGTTGATCGTGTATCTGAATCCCTCGGACCTCCACCAGCTGTTGACGACCCAGGGAAACCTGGTGCCCAATGATGTCGCCTTGGCCAAGCTGGTTTTTGCCAGCTACGTCAAGCCCATCGCCGTCGGCGGCATGCTCGTGGGGGCGGTCTCCACCCTGTGGAAGATGAAGGATCAGCTGATCGGCGGCATCAAGCGGGCCTTCGGCGATATCAACCGGGGCGGCAACGCGGCTGATATTCCACGCACGAGCAGGGACATCGATTTCAAGGCCATTTTCTTCGGCGTGGGCATCGGCATGGTCGCCATGTTCTTCCTCTATTTCCACTTCATTCATCATGGCGGGCATGGCCATATCGGCCTGCCCCGGCAGATCATCGGCGCGCTGGTATCCACCCTGGTCATGGGTTTCGCGGGCTTTATCTTCGCGGCCATCGCCGGTTACCTGGTGGGCCTGATCGGTTCGTCCAACAACCCCATTTCCGGCTTGACGCTTTCGACCCTCATCGTCGCGGCGCTGCTGCTGCTCGTGGTCGGGGTCAAGGGTGATCCGGGCGTGACGGCCGTACTGGGAGTCGCGGCCGTGGTCTGCTGCTCGTGCGGTGTCGCGGGCGACATGATGCAGGACCTGAAGGTGGGGCACATCCTGGGCGGCACCCCCCGCCTGATGGAAATCGGCGAGATGATCGGCGTGGTCGCCGCCGCCTCCGTCATGATCATCCCCATCATGATGCTGGACAAGTACGGCGGAGGCATCGGTTCGGACGCCCTGCCCGCGCCCCAGGCCGGCCTGATGGCCATGCTTGCCAAGGGTATCGTGGGCGGGGATATGGCGTGGCCCCTGGTCATCGTCGGCATGTTCATGGGCGTGGCGCTGCTGCTGATCAAGGCTCCGGCGCCCATGCTGATCGCCGTCGGCATGTACCTGCCGTTCTATTCGACGGCCGCCATTTTCGTCGGGGGCATCGCCAAGACCATCACGGTGCACCTGCGCAAGAGACGGGAATTTTCTGCGGAGGAAACCACCGAAAGCGACAACAAGGGAATCCTGCTGGCCAGTGGACTTGTGGCCGGAGAGGCCCTGATGGCCCTGGTGTTGACGGGCATCAAGGCGGCGCGTCCGGCCGCAGGCAACACCCTGCCTTCGCTGGATACAGGCATTCCCGGTGTGTCCACGATCATCGGTCTGGTCGTGTTCGCCCTGATCATGGTCTACATGGTCAGAACCCCGCTGCAGGGGATTGGCAAACGCTGATCTTTCATGCCTCCGGGGAGGGCTTGAGCCCAGGCCCTCCCCGGCGACACAACTTCCGCTTTCAAGATTAGTTGCCACAAGGAGTATGTCGTCATGGCCAAGGCTAAGCATCCAGCCGGTCTATATGTGCTGTTTTTCACGGAGATGTGGGAGCGGTTCAGCTTCTACACCATGTTCGCGGTCTTCGTCTTCTACATGGACGAGGCGCTGCACATGGGTTCCAGCCAGCTGCACAACACCTACGCTTTCTACAGCGGGTTCGTGTACTTCACGCCCCTGCTGGGTGGTTACCTGGCGGACAAGTACCTGGGTTGCCGCAAGTCGGTGCTGATCGGGGCGGTGTTGATGGCCCTCGGGCATTTCGGCTTGTTCGTGGGCAGCTATGCCATTTTCTATCCGGCGTTGATTGTGCTGATCCTGGGTAACGGTTTCTTCAAGCCGAACATCTCGACCATGGTCGGCAACCTTTACCCCCAGAACAGCCCCCTGCGGGATTCGGCTTTCAACATCTTCTACATGGGCATCAACATCGGCGCCTTCGCGGCGCCGTTGCTGGCCGGATGGCTGCACGAGACCTACGGGTTCCGCTGGGCCTTCCTGGCGGCGGCCATCGGCATGGTGCTGTCGACCGTGGTGCTGACGGTTTTCAACCGCTACATCGCCGATGCGGACGGGGTCCGTGCCATGGATGAGGGCGAGACGGAGCGGACCTTTACCAAGGCCGAGGAGAAGCAGCACATCTGGGCCTTGTTGGTGGTGTTCGGCATCGTGATCATCTTCTGGACCGCGTACATGCAGTACGGCGATGTGCTGATGTTCTGGGCCCGGGATAACACCGCGCCCATGCACATCGGCAACTTCCACATGCCTGCGGAGTGGTACCAGTCGGTCAACCCCGTGTTCATCATCCTGTTCACGCCGCTGCTGGTGGCGCTGTGGGGCTTCTTGAACCGCCGCGGCAAGGAACCTTCGACCGGCGCCAAGATGCTTTACGGCATGATGATGACCGCGGGGGCCTTCATGATCATGGTCCTGGCCGCGCGCCTGTATGACCACACCGGCCTGCCCGTGGCCTCCCACTGGCTGATCTCCTTCTACGCGGTGATCACCGTTTCCGAGCTGTTGCTCAGCCCCATGGGCCTGTCGTATGTGACGCGGGTTTCACCGCCGCGCATGCGCTCGACCATGATGGGTCTGTGGTTCGTGGCTTCGGGCATTGGCGGCTATCTGTCGGGCTTCTTGGGACAGTGGTGGGACAAGATCAGCCACCCGGCCTACTTCATGGTGACGGTGGTCGGTTCCCTGGTCGCGGTGGCACTCATGGCGGTCAGCTTGAAGACCATCAACAGGGCGGAGGAGTAGG
>CAZJGK010000064.1:0-19623 GCA_964545545.1 uncultured Fibrobacteraceae bacterium
TTGGCGAGTTTCTGGGTGTCAGCGTGAACGAGAATCTCGACAGGTTCCGGGAGAACCGCAATGGGACAGGGGCTCCCGGTGTCAGTGGACCTGAGACCAAGTATCTCTGCACCAAGGTCAACGTCCGGTACGCAATCCACTGAACATGACCGCGTTCAGATACCTCAGGCTGGAACCCGACGCATCAGCGGGTTCCAGCCTGGTCGCCAACTCGTGGTTCCTCAAAGCTTCTTGAACTCGGATTCTATGATTTCAATCTCCTCCATAATCTGTTTTTTAATGGTCCGGTTGGCCAGCAGCCGCAACAGGATTTCCAGCAGCAAAGCCACCAGGAATGCTCCCGCGATTAAAATCATGAAATGGGGAGTCGTCTTCGACGTGTAGTAGATGGCGAATCCTGCGGCGCTGAACGTGCCCAGGGTCGCCGCCAGGGTCAGCCAGGGGTTTGCTCGGGTCTCAGCCAGCTTGGTAAGGTGGCCGGCATGCGTGAACCCCTGGATCAACAGTACGATCACGGCGGCGATGGAGGCGATCAAGCCGAGATTCATGAAAAGCACCATGGGCACGAGCAATAGGGCGGAAATGATGAGTCCCTCGGTATTGTGAAAGACATGGTATTGGTAGATTTCGGGCAGATCTCCCTCTTTGGCCAGGGTGTATCCGATCTGCGAGACGGCATAAAGGGTTGCGTTGATCGCCGAGGCGGTCGCCAGCAGGGCCGTGGCAGCCATGACCTTGAACCCCCAGACACCGAGGATGGGTTTGGCGGCCCTGGCGAGGGCGAAATCCTTGTCCTTGATGATGTCGGGCAGGGAAAGGTTGCCGAAGACGGCGATGCTGACCGCAATATAAAGCAGACCCACCAGCACGATGGCCCAGAGCATGGAGCGCAGCATAGTCCGGGCGGGATCGTCCATGTCCTCGACGCTGTTGGTGATGACGCTGAAACCCTGGAACGCGAAGAAGGTCAGACCCAACGCGTACAACACGTTGATCGTTGCCGGCGCCCGGCTAACCGCCAGGTAGGAGGGGTGGATGAAAAATAGCGCCGCTATGGTGAAGGCGGTCAGGGCCGTCAGTTTGAGGATGACGATCAGGGATTCCGCTTTGGCCACCGTGGAGGCGCCGATCAGGTTGATGGCGACGAAGAGGAACAGGATCCCCAACGCGAACAGGTTGGTGTAGAAAGTGGTGACCCCGCTGCTCATATAGGTGGCCGCATAGGTGCCGAACGATTTGGCGACCGCTGCCAGGGCGACCAGCTGCGCCAGGTAGAACAACACGCCCAGGGCGCCGGACAGGAGTCCCGGACCGTAGGCCTGAACCATGTATTCGATGATTCCGCCCCGGCTGGGATAGCGGACCGCGAGCTTGCTCAGGGAATATCCGCACAGCATGGCAATGATCCCGCCGATCAGAAACGAAACCGTCACCAGGTTTCCGGCGACGGCTCCGGCTTGTCCGATGACGATGAAGATTCCGGCTCCCACCATGGAGCCGATGCCCAGGAACACGGCGCTGCTGAAGCCAAACGCCTTGCGGGTTTCAACGGGTTGTTCGCTGTTCATGATTTCCTGCTTCCTGTTGCAGACCCAATCCTGAAGGTACCACAATATAAGGAAGGGGCCCGGTTGAAACCGGACCCCTTCGGCGTCGAAAAAGCGGAGAAAAACTATTTTGAACCCTGACCTGCCGCGACTTCCTTGGCGAAGCGATCCACCTGTTGCTTGAAGTAGTCCTTTTGGGGGTCCAGCTCGGCAGCGCGCTTGGCGTGGGACAGGGCATCTGCGTGGTTTCCGAGCGCAGCGCTGATTTCCGCGGCGGTGTCCAGGATGTTGGCCCGGTCGGTGTCCTCGGTGGCGATTTCGGCGCCGTGCAAGGCGAGCTTTTCGGCTTCGGCCAGGTTGAGTTTGTTCTGGAAGCACCACCAGGCAAAGCTGTTCAGCTGATCGGGGTCATTTTGCCAGTCGGCGGGCAACAGCTTCTTGCGCAGGGTCACGGCCTTCGCCGGGTCGTGTTCGACCAGCAGGGCATTTTCCACCATGAGTCCCAGACGCTGCGCGCTGGGTTCGGTTTCACCCCCACCCGCTTGCAGCGCCGCCTTGATGTACGGCACGGCTTTCTCGGGCGTTCCCATGCTGCGGGCCATGCCCGCGATCATTTCGGCCAGGCCTTCTTTCTGTTCGACGGAGGTATTCGGCTGGGCCATGGCCAGGTCGGCCTCGGTGGCGATCTCATCAAAGCTGAAAGCCTTGTTGCGGGCGCCATAGTACATGTTGGTCAGGATTTGCTGGGTGAAGAAATCGGCGCGGGAGGGATCCAGGCCCCGGGCCTCGCGGAAGAACTTCACCGCGCCCTGGTAGTTGAAGTCACAGGCGGCGTCGTTGCCCAGGCTGCTCGCCAGGTCCGCCGTGGGCGCGGCGGCGAAAGCTTCCTTTTTGACGGCGATGGTGCGGGGATCGGCTTTGGCTTTGGCCACGGTCGCCCCCCAGGCCTCGGGTCCTTCAAACCCCACCCAGCGGTCGGTGATCTCACCGGCGCTGTTCATGGCCACGAAAGTCGGCAAGGCCTTGATGTTGTACTTCTTGGAGATATCGGTGCCGGTGCCTTTTTCCACGTTGACTTTGGCGAAGACAGTGCCCTGCAGCGAGGTCGCAATGATCGGGTTCGTGTCCGCCTCACGGGCGAACGCCTTGCAACTGGGTCACCAATCGGCGTAAAAATCCACGATAACCAGCTGGTTGGAATCCTGGGCTGCCTTGAGAGCGGCCTCGAACGAGGGGGCGGGGGTGGCCTGAGCCAGAGCGCTGCCGGTTGTGGCCAGCAGGGCCAGGGTCAATACCGCCAGGGTGGTTCGCGTGTGGCGCATGTTGTGATCTCCTTCAGGGGCTTGGATTCGTGACGGCAGGGGACCAACCCCTGATAGTCCCGGTAGAGAAGTAGGAATATACGGGGAAACCTCCACGGTGTTCCAGTCCAAGTTGCGGTTCGGGTCAAATTGGGCCAGCGTAGACAATCTTCCCGTCAACCACCGTGTACAAGACCTTCAGTCCCAGCAATTCCATGTTCCCGCAGGTTGACGGGTCGCCGTCCAGGATGGTGAAATCCGCCCGGTACCCCGGTTTGATGCGCCCCAACTCATTTTCCTGGAACGCCGCGAAGGCCGATCCCGCGGTGTACAGTTCGACGGCCGTGCGTCCGTCCAGACGCTGCCCGGGCAGCCAGCCGCCGGCCGGCGTGCCGTCCTGGTGGGCGCGGGTCCGCGCGGAGTAGAGCCCGGCCAAGGGGTCAACCGCCTCGATGGGGAAGTCCGTGCCGAAACACAGGTGTGCGCCGCTGTCCAGCAACGACTTCCAGGCGTAGGCGCCGTCCAGACGATCCGGCCCCAACCGCTCGGGCGCCCAGTCCATGTCGCTGGTGCAGTGGGTTGGCTGCATGGCGGCGATCACCCCCAGGGCCCCGAAACGGGGGATGTCGAGCGGGTCCAGGATTTGCGCGTGTTCGATGCGCCAACGATGGTCCTTGCCGCCCAGCTTGCCGAGGGCTTCGGCGTAGATGTCCAGCATCATGCGGTTGGCCCCATCGCCGATGGCGTGGGTGCAGATCTGGAAGCCTGCGTTCCCCAGGTCGTGGGCCACCCGGGCCAGGTGTTCGCGTGGGGTGACGGCCAAACCGCGGGTGCCGGGTTGATCGGCATAGTCCGCCAGCAGCAGGGCGCCCCGGCTGCCCAGGGCGCCGTCGGCGTAGAGCTTGACCGCGCGCACGGTGATCATGCCGTCGGGGGCAAAGAACGGGCCTGCGGCCTGCGCCCGGGCCAGCACATCGGGCTGGTCGTCGAACATGCCGTAGATCCGCAAGGGAAGCCTGCCGGCGGCATCGAGCTCGCGGTAAATATCCAGACGCTCCCAATCCAGGCCGGCCTCGTGGACCCCGGTCAGTCCGTAGCGGACACAGTGGTCAAGGGCCAGGTCGATACGGTGGATTTTCTCGGCGCGGTCCGGTTCGGGCAGGATGCGGTTGACCAGGTCCACGGCGTTGTCGATGAGGATGCCGGTGGGATGGCCGGCGGGATCCCGCAGGATTTCACCGCCGGCGGGGTCCGCGGTGGCGGCGGTGATCCCGGCTTCGGCCAGGGCCGTGCCGTTGACCCAGGCGGCGTGGCCGTCGATGCGTCGCAGCAGCACCGGATGCCCGCCGCTGACCTGGTCCAGCAGTTTGGCGTCGGGGTAGGCCTGGAGGGGCCAGTCGTTCTGGTCCCAGCCGCGTCCCTGCAGCCAGGCCCCGGGAGGTGCGCCCCTGGCAGCAGAATCCACCAGTGCGGCTACGGCTGCGGCCGAGCGCGTGCCCACCAGATCGAGCTGCACCAGGGCGGTGCCCATGCCGTAAAGGTGACAGTGGCTGTCGATGAATCCGGGCATCAGGGTGGCGCCCTGCAGGTCAATGACCTGGGTCTGGGGTCCCTTATGTGCCAGGGCGTCCTGATCGTCGCCGACCTGGGTTATTCTCCCGCCGGTTATGGCCACGGCGGTGGCCGGCTCTTTTTCATCCTGGTCGGTCAGGGTCAGGATATGGCCGCCCACGAAAATCAATGATGCGGTCACGACGTGGGCCGGGTGCTCCTGTCGACATCCGGCCAGCAGCAGGGCGGAAAAAACGATTACGGCCAAGCGCGTCCTCATGATGAACCGCCTTTCGGGCAAGAGCAGTCGCTGGATTCCGGAGCAAGGGTACCAGATCGGCGGGTTGAAATGAACGGAAGTCCTGGTAGAATCCGCACCACAGGAGGTTCATGATTTGGCGTCCCCCCCTCACGGCTTCGTGGCCGATCCCGATTTTGCCTGCCAGGTCCTGGCTGCGACCGCGGCCATGCGCGACAAGGTCGCCGCCCTGGATTTCCCCGCTCCGGTGGCTTATACGTACAATCCCCTGGATTACGCCTGGGATCTCCACGCGCGGTATGTCCGCACCTGGGGGGCCTCCCCGCGGCGGATCCTCCTGATGGGCATGAATCCCGGTCCCTGGGGGATGGCCCAGACCGGGGTGCCGTTCGGCGAGATCGACGCGGTCAAAAACTGGCTCGGCCTGGGCGGCAAGGTGGACCGGCCCCGGCGGGAGCATCCCCAACGACCCGTACAGGGGCTGGATTGTCCACGGTCCGAGGTCAGTGGGCGTCGATTATGGGGTTATTTTGCGGAAAAATTCCCGTCCCCCGCGGCGTTCTTCACCGAACACATGATCGTCAACTATTGCCCCCTGGTTTTCATGGAGGAGGGGGGCCGCAACCGCACCCCGGACAAGTTGCCGGCCGCCACAGCCCGCCCCCTGTTTGCGGCCTGCGATGAACGTTTGCAGGCCCTGGTAGCGTTATACCAGCCGGAATGGGTGGTGGGTATGGGGGGTTTTGCGCGCCGGAAGCTGGAGGCCTTGTTCCGGCAGAAGGCGGGCAAATCAGGTTTGAAAATCGGCACCATCCTGCACCCGAGCCCCGCGAGCCCCGCGGCCAACCGGGGCTGGGCCGAGGCCGCCGCCCGTCAATTCCGCGAGCAGGGAATCTGGTTGTGACTCCCTTCGACGGTGGAGGGAGCAGAATTCGGCTGAAAAAACCCGGAAATGTGCTATCATCAGGTTGACACCCCCGTTTCCTTGGCCGTGGAGGCTTATCATGCCCAGCGCCAAACTCCTGCAGTATCTCAGCGACAAGAATGTGAATTTCCGCCTCGTGGAGCACTCCGGCGGCATCTCGGCCCGGGACGTTGCCTTCCGCGCGGGGATTGCCCAGGCGGTGTTCGCCAAGACCGTGCTGGTCAGGATCGACGGCGAACGGGCCATGGTGGTGTTGCCTGCCGACAGCCACATCGATTTTTCCCTGCTTCAGGAAACCGCGGGGGGCCGAAATGTCGTCCTTTGCCCGGAATGCGAGTGCGAACAGTCATTCCCCGACTGCGAACCCGGGGCCATGCCGCCCTTCGGGCCTCTCTATGACCTGCCGGTCTACGTTTCCGGCAACCTGTTGCGCGCCGAACGCATCGCCTTCAACGCCGGGACCCACACCGAAGTGGTGACCATTCCCTTTGCCGATTTCCAGCGGCTGGTCCGGCCCCATATCGGCTTTTTCTCAACCCGAATTCTCCGCACGCAACAGGCCAGGGCCTGATTCCGGCACGATCTCGGTGTCGGTGATGGAGCCGAGTCCCATCAGGTATTGCAGCAACCGACCCACACCCAGACGGAATCCCATTCTGGGCGAATCACCGGTCCACAACCCCCCGTCCATGACTTCGCCCGCGTAAGGCACGAGGTATCTGACCCTGGCGGCGATGCCCGGTTCGATCTCGGCAAAGCCGGGTTTCAGATCCGAGGGCCAGTGGGTCACCATCACCGGCAGGTTGCCGCAGTGCCTCACCAGGGCCGCTTCCGCCTCACGCGGCAGATCGTCCAGGGGGGCGACCTCCCAGCCCCGGAGACCGACGGCCCCCACGGCGGCGGTGTGGGTCAGCCGGGGGTGGGGCCCCTGCAGGGTGCGGTCGAGGCGGGTCACATGCCGTCCGCCGAGCAATTCGGCGCCGAGGGCCCCGGTGACATCCTTGAGCAGGTGCTCCATCAATGCACACAAATCCTCGAGATCATGGGAGTCACTCATGACCGAGAAGAGCTTGAAGCGGGACAGACAATGGTGGGGATCGGAGGCCGGGGAACCGGTCGCCTGGGATTCACACCACACCGCCGGAAAACCCTTGTCCAGCATGGTCGTCAGGTGACGCCCGGGGGCGGGTATCTCCTGGAATCCCTGTTCTTCAAGAAAGCTGCGAACGCGGCGCACAACCCGGTTATGGATGGCGAGCCGCCGGGCAAGGGGCCGCGGGCGTCCGGGGGGCAAAAACATCCGGGAATGAACCACGGGAACGGAAGCAGAGGGCTCTGGGGCAAAGGAAAGCGAAGTCATCGGAAGGCTCCTTTCGGGCTCACGGGCCACGGTTAAAGGACGGGGGCAGAATAGCGGACCCCGGGGCCACCTGTCAAGACAAGGGCGCGATTTTTGCATTTTTTCAGGGAAATAGCGTTTGAAGCCCCTTTCGGGGGGATTGTTGGCCGGTTTTCGGCCAGGAGGGGTTGATTTCATGGCTTACACCCACGACCACCCGCGGCCCGTGGTTTCGGTGATCATTCCGGTGTTCAACAAGCTGGAGCTGACCAGAACCTGCATCGGATCCCTTCATGAGCATGCGGTGGAGGCGAGCTTCGAGATCATCGTGGTGGACAACGGATCCACCGACGGATCCACCGCCTGGCTGGAAGAACAGCAGAAGGCCCACAGATTGCGCGCGGTGCTCAGCGGGGAAAACCTGGGTTTCGCCAAGGGTTGCAACACCGGCGCGGCGGTGGCTCGCGGCAAATACCTCCTGTTTTTGAACAACGACATGGAAGTGACCCCCGGTTGGTTGGACCCGTTGACCGGAACCCTGGACAGCGATCCCGCCGTGGGCATCGTGGGAGCCAAACTCCTGTTTCCCGATGGCACAATTCAGCATGGCGGCGTGGCCATGGTGGATATTCGCGGCAAGAACACCTCCTTCGGCGGAGTTCATCTTTCCTACAAGAAGCCGGCCCAGGATCCTCCAGCCAACCGCGCCCAGCAAATGCAGGTTGTCACGGGAGCGTGCCTGTTGATCCGCCGGGAGATTTTCGCGGAGGCCGGGCGCTTCGACACCGGATACTGGAACGGAAATGAGGACGTGGATCTCTGTCTCAAGGCGGTCCAGGCCGGCTGGAAGGTCGTCTATCGGCCCGAGTGCGAGATCATCCATTATGAATCCCAGAGCGGGCCCCAGCGCTGGACCAAGGTCGAACATAATCTCCAGCGTTTGGTATCGAAATGGCGCGGGGTGGCGAAGGTGGATTTCGTCCGCGACGGCGACGAGAACTATGTCCCGACCGCCGACAACATGATCGGACCCTATGTGGCTCCCCGCCTGCGCGTGGGGGAAGCCTTGTCGGGCGAGCCGGAGGCCTCTCCGTTCACGGTCAGTGTGGTGGTCCTGGTCTGGAACGCCCTGGAGTACGTTCGCAAGTGTGCGGACTCGCTGCTGGAACACACCGATGACACTTGTGAGCTGATCTTCGTGGACAACGGTTCGGATCAGGCGACGCTTGGTTACCTCGCGGAACTGGACGGCGACCACGAGCGGGTAACGGTCATCTACAACGGAAAAAACCTGGGCTTTGCCGCGGGTAACAACATCGGCCTGGCCGCCGGCCGCGGGCGATATTTCTGCCTGCTCAACAGCGACACCGTGGTCACGGCCGGCTGGCTGGACCATATGCTCGCCGCCATGGACAGCAATCCCAGGGTGGGCCTGGTGGGGCCGGTGACCAATTCCATCACCGGCGGCCAGAAGCTGCCGGAAGTGTCCTATGACCAGAAAAGTCTCGCGGGTCTGGCGGAATTTGCGGCCAAGCAGGCGGCGGCGAACGAGAGATGCACCGAGCAGGCCTTATGGGTGGTGGGATTCTGCGTGTTGATCAAACGGGAAGTCGTCGAGAAGATCGGCGGTCTGGACACAAGATTCGGCCGGGGCAATTTCGAGGACACGGACTATTGCCTGCGGGCCTTCCTGGCCGGATACATGTCCACGGTGGCCAAGGACAGTTTCGTGCACCATTTCGGCAGCCGCAGTTTCCTGGCCGGCGGGATCGACTACGACCAGGAACTGGAGGATAAATTCCAGATCTTCCGCAACAAGTGGGATCTGGAACCCACCGCCCGTCAGACGGGAAACCTGAACCTGCAACTGCTTATCAGCGAGGGATTTACGCCAGCCCTGCATTTCAATTCCCTGCCGCCCTCGGCGCGGGTGACGGTGCTTCCCCTGCAGCGCTGGGAAGCCGATCGCTGGGTTGCCGGGGCCGAAAAGTATTTCGCCGCCGGCAAGCTCGCCAAGGCCGAACAGATACTCGATACGGTGCTGGCCGGCCGCCCCGACAATGACCGCGCCGCCAACGACCTGGCGGTCATTCGCTGGCAGAGTGATCCGCAGGGTGCCGGCAGGCAGGATGCGGTGGACATCCTCGCCGGAATCCTGGCCCGGGATCCGTGCAACGAGGATGCCCGCTGGAACCTGCAGCAGATGGAAGAGACGACCGAGGTCTGAAACCTTCCTCGCCGGTTGTCGCCCGCGAAAGAGGGTGCTATCTTTCCCCCTTCGCATACCGCGCTTATTCCCCTGCCGAGGAACCGTCATGGCCGATCAGAAAATCTCGACACTGCTGGCGGGCGCCGTGCCCGTGGGATCCGAAGTGACCGTCAAGGGCTGGGTGCGCACGCGCCGCGACTCCAAGGCCGGTTTGAGTTTTGTCGCCGTGCACGACGGCACGGCCTTCGACGCCATTCAGGTGGTGGCCCAGTCGGCGTTGCCCAACTACGAGGACGAAATCCAGAAGCTGACCGCCGGCTGTTCCGTGGTCTGCACCGGTGAGCTGGTTCCCTCCCAGGGCAAGGGTCAGTGCGTGGAGATCCAGGCGGCCGCCATCGAGGTGATCGGTTGGGTGGAAGACCCGGAGACCTACCCGGTCCAGCCCAAACGGCACACCATGGAGTACCTGCGTGAAGTGGCCCATCTGCGGCCGCGGACCAACACCTTCGGGGCCTTGGCTCGGGTGCGCAACTGCCTGGCCCAGGCCACCCACCGCTTCTTTCACGAGAACGGGTTCTACTGGATCCACACGCCCATCATCACCACCAGTGATGCCGAGGGCGCCGGTGAGGCGTTTCGCATCTCGACCCTGGACCTGGCCAATCCGCCGCGCACGCCCGAGGGGGATATCGATTACACCCAGGATTTCTTCGGTCGCGAGGCCTTTCTGACGGTTTCGGGGCAACTGAACGTGGAAACCTTCTGTTGTGCCCTCAGCCGGGTCTACACCTTCGGTCCCACGTTTCGGGCGGAGAACTCCAACACCAGCCGCCACCTTTCGGAGTTCTGGATGATCGAGCCCGAGATTGCCTTCGCCGACCTGAACGACGACGCGGACCTGGCCGAGCAGTACCTCAAATATATTTTCCAGGCCGTGCTGGACGAACGCGCCGACGACATGGCGTTTTTCGCCAAGCATGTCGAGTCGGAGGCCGTCAACCGCCTGGAAGCCTTTGTCCACAGCAGCTTCGAGCGCATGGACTACGGCGAGGCGGTGGCGCAGCTGGCCAAGGCCAAGGCGAAATTCGAATTTCCGGTCAGCTGGGGGATGGATCTGCAGTCCGAACACGAACGCTACCTGTGCGAGGACCTGTGCCGGCGGCCGGTCGTCGTGATGAACTATCCCAAGGACATCAAGGCTTTTTACATGCGCTTGAACGACGACGGCAAGACCGTGGCGGCCATGGATGTGCTGGCTCCCGGCATCGGGGAGATCATCGGCGGCAGCCAGCGCGAGGAACGCCTTGCGGTGCTGGATGCCCGCATCGCGGAAATGGGCCTGGATGCCGGGCAATACTGGTGGTACCGGGACCTGCGCAGGTATGGGACCGTGCCTCATGCGGGCTTCGGTCTTGGATTTGACCGCGCGGTGAACTACGTCACAGGCATCAAGAACATCAGGGACGTCATACCCTTCCCACGTGCGCCGAAGCTGGCGGAATTCTGATCGCCGGGCTGGAAGGATCCGAAATCATGGAATGGAAACGGGAAGCTTACCGGATCAGTGACGACAAGTCGGAACTGGACCTGTTCTATATCGTGCCCGCCCTGCAGGAATCCTACTGGGCGAAGGGGCGCAGCAGGGAAAAGGTGGAGGAATCCATCAGCCACTCGTTGTGCTTCGGGCTTTATGAACACGGACGTCAAATCGGCTTCGCGCGGGTGGTGACCGACCGCTCGACCTTTGCCTGGATATGCGACGTCATGGTGCATCCGGATTTACGGGGCTCCGGTTTGGGCAAGTGGTTGATGGAATGCGTGGAGGACCATCCCTGGGTCAGGAACACCAGCCAGAATCTGCTGCGCACCAGGGATGCCCACGGGCTCTATGAGCGATACGGCTATGCGGTCTGCGATGCCATGGTCAAGAAAAAAGGGTCCGCCTGACCGGGATTCACTGCAGGCTGGCCACGGCCTCGTCACAGGTCGGGAAAACCTGGAACACTTTCTCCAGCTGGGAAATGTAGAAGATGCTCAGCACCCGTTCGCGGACGTTGCAGATGCGCAACGAACCGTCGGCGGACTTGAGCGAGAGATGGCCGGTAATCAGGATGCCCAGACCGGTCGAATTGATCCAGGGCACGCCGCCGAAATCCAGAATGACATCCTTGAAACCCTTCTCGATCAGGTCGGTGATCGATCCCTTGAACAGATCGAAATCCGGTCCCCCCATGATCTTGCCGGAGAGTTCCAACACCATGATTTTTCCCCGGGGATTCTGTTTTATCTTCACTTTGTGCTCCTTCAGCTGGCAGCGGTGTAGAGGTTACGTTTGATTTTTTTGGTCGGTGTTTTTTCGAATTCCTCGTACATGACGCGGAATTCGGAAATCTTGGCATAGCCGGGCAGGGCACCGTTGATCAGCCGGCGGTTGTCCTCCATGAGCTCTTCCACCTGGCGGCCTTTCAGGCAGGCCTGGTCCACGGATTCAAGGTCCGGATAAACCAGGGCCACGAGTTTCTTGTCGTGTTCGATCACCAGGGATTCTTCCACACAGGGCAGATTGTTCACCTGCGATTCGATCTCTTCGGGATAAATATTTTGGCCCGAAGGGGAAAGGATCATGTTCTTGGAACGGCCCGTCAAGTAGAGGAACCCCTCGCTGTCGAGCCGACCCAGATCCCCGGTACGCAGCCAACCCTCGGGAGTGATGGTCGCGGCGGTGGCCGCTTCGTCCAGATAGTAGCCCTGCATGACGTTTTCCCCGCGGACCTGAACCTCGCCGATGCCCGTCTCGGGGTTGGGGGCGTTGATGCGACACTGGAGATAGGGGATCACTTTGCCCACGCTGCCGAAGGGCGGGTTGTCGGCAAAGACCGAGTAACTGATCAACGGGCCGCATTCGGTCATGCCGTAGCCGCAGGTGATGTTCAAGCCGATCTGCCGGAAAAAACGCTCAACATCCTTGTTCAAGGCCGCCCCGCCGATCACCATTTCGCGATAGTCGCCGCCGAAGACATCGTAGATCTTGTCGCGAATTTTGCGCCGGATGATCTTGTTGACCCCGGGTAGTTTCAGCAACATCTGCATGCGGGGCGTTTCGATGAGGGGCTTGACCCGGTTGCGGTAGATCTTCTCTATGATCAGGGGCACGGACATCACGACCACGGGTTTGTGCTCGGCAAAGGCGGCCACCAGGATCTTGGGCGAAGGAATTTTCTCCACGAACACGATGTGGCAACCACACACGAACGGGGCCAGGAAATCGAAGGCGCAGCCGAAGACATGGGCCAAGGGCAGGAAGGAGACGATGCGATCCTCGGTGTGCAACTCCACGCAGCGGCTGAAATACAGCACATTGGCGATCAGGGAGTTGTGGGCCAGCATGACGCCTTTGGAAAATCCGGTCGTGCCGGAGGTGTAGACGATGGCGGCCAGCTGGGCGTTGTCCACGGGAGCGAAGGCGAGGGTTTCGCGCGACAGGAAGCCGCGGAATTTTTCCACATAACCCGTGGTGGCCTTGCGGAAAACCTCGGCCAGCTTCTTGTCCCGGTGCCACACCAACTGCAGGTCGTGCAGGCGGAAGATGCCCTCCAGGGAGGACATCTTGGTCTGTTCCAGGCCGTCGAAAATGCCCTCGGCGGCGAACAGCAGGCGTGAGGAGCTGTGGCGAACCAGGTGCTCGATCTCGCCGTTGGAAAAATCCGGCAGGATAGGCACGATGACGGCGCCATAGGTCACGGCGGCCAGATAGACGACTCCCCAGTTGGTCGTGTTGCGGCCGACCAGGGCGATGCGGTCCCCCGCCGCCAGGCCCGCTTCGTTGAAGATATAGTGCAGCTTGAAGATCCTGTTGGCCACATCCCCGTAGGTGATCGCCTGCCCATCCAGATCGCTGAAGCAGGAGGCGGACCAGTGACTGCGCAGGGAGCCCGCCAGGGCATCGACGAAGTTTTCTTTGAGCATGATCCCCCCGCAGGCGGCTTGAATAGGAAATGATAACCCTCGGGCACTATACCCGAACACGGGTTGGGGAGCAACAGGGTTACCGGAGGTGGGGCAGGTAACGCGGGACCTGCTCTCGGTATGCGGCATAGGCGGGGCCCAGATCACGCAACAGCTTGCGTTCTTCCAGCTCGGTCCCGATCAGGGTGTAGAGGATGAAGACGCCGCGCCAGACGGCGTTGATATCGGTCACCGGCAGACAAAAAGCGAAGAACAGGAGGGCACCGGCGTACCAGGGATGGCGGATGCGCCGCAGGATACCCGTTTGCCGAAACGGCGGTTCGGGCGCTGCGGCCCCCTTCCGCCAGGCGCGCCACTGGCTGAGCCCCAGGAAGGTCCCGTTGTCGAAGACCAGGCTGCCCTGCCGGAACAACAGCAGGGCAAGCAGGAGCCCGGTCCACCGCAGGATGGCCCAGGCCCCGGGCCACGCCCACAGAGTGCTATGGGGCAGGCCGTGGATCCAGATCATGAGCCAGAACCAGGTGACCGCGCTGCATGCCACATAAGCGAGCCGGCCCAGGGCGTGGTCCTTTGGCAGTGCGCGCTGAAGAAAACGGTCCCAGGCGTGGGTGACCATCAGGCTGTGGAAAAAGCACCACAGGCTGCACATCAACCCGATTTTCCACAACAGCACGCCGCCGGCCCTCCGGTTGGGATCATGTCATCTATTGGCGAACCATGTTCTCGACGCCGCCGGCGATGACGATTTTCTGGACCGGTTTGCCCAGGGGCGCAAACCTGAATTCACGACCCTGCCACAGGATCAGCGATTGGGCGAAATCCATGGTCAGGCCCTCGGCACCGACGATGGTCCTGGCGCCGCCGGCGGCCTGCGCGCCGAAATGCTCCCGCATGGCTTCGACCACGGAGGGGCATTCGACACAGACGAACCCGTTGTTGATGGCGTTGCGCAGGTAGGTCTGGCTGTAGCTGCCGGCGATCACGAGCTTGATGCCGGCGGCCATCAGGGCGGTGGCGGCCTGTTCTCTTGAACTGCCGGTGCCGAAGTTCTGGCCGGCGACGATCACATCACCCGGCTGGACCAGCTTGGCGAAGGCGGGGTCGTAATTTTCCATGACCACTTCGGCCATCATCTGCGGGGTCATGTCCTCGCGGTAGGTGTAATCCTTGCCGTAGATGCCGTCGGTGTTGAGGTTGTCCGCAGGCAGGTACAGGACACGTCCGGTGTGGCCCGCCGGGAACCCGGGCAATACATCCACGGCGCCGGCCCGCCGCTCGGGAGCAGCGAAAGTCTCGAAGTGCCGCGCGGGCTCGGGCCCGTCAAGATCAAGGTCGGCGGGTCCGGTGATGAACCCGGCCAGAGCGCTGGCGGTGACCACGGCGGGGCTGGCCAGATAGGCTTCGGCGTCGCGGCTGCCCATGCGGCCCTTGAAATTGCGGTTGGTTGCCGAGATGCCCACTTCGCCGGGCTCCAGCAACCCCGTGCCCAGTCCGATGCAGGGTCCGCAGCCTGGGGGCAAAGGCCGCGCGCCGGCGTCGAGAAGTATTTGCCAGGCGCCGCGGGCCCGGGCCTCCTCCTCGACCGGAGCGCTGGCCGCAGCCACGTAGAATTCCACGCCAGGGGCGACTTTTTTCCCGCCCACCACGGCGGCCGCCGCCTCAAGATCACCCAGACGGCTGTTGGTGCACGAGACCAGATAGGCCTTGTTGACCTTGACGTGACGGGCGGCCATGTCCTTCAAGGACGTGGCGACCTGCAGGGTGTGGGGCCCGCTGATGTGGGGCGTGACCTGGCCGAGGTCCAGTTCGATTTGCGCAGCGTAATAGGCGTCGGCATCCGAACGCGGGGGCTGGGCGCCCCAGGCGGCAATCTCTTCGGCGGTGATGCGGTCGGGCGCACCCTGCGCGGTCAGCCATTCACGGCGCTGGGCCATGAACGCCACACAGACTTCATCCACCGGGAACCATCCCGCCAGCGCGCCCCACTCGGTCGTCATGTTGGCTATGGTCAGGCGTTCTTCCATGGTCAGCGAGGCGATACCCCCGCCGGCGAACTCGATCACGGTGTTGAGCACCTCGCCCTGGTTGTACATGCCGCACAGGGTAATGATGGCGTCCTTGCCGGTGACACCGGGTTGCAGTTCGCCGCTCAAGACAACCTTGACCGTGGGCGGCACCTGCCACCAAACCGTGCCCGTGGCCCACAAGGCGGCGGCGTCGGTGCGCACGACAGGCGTGCCGAGGGCGCCGAGGGCGCCGTAGGTGTTGCTGTGACTGTCGCTGGCCACGCAGAAGCCGCCCGGCTTGACGTAGCCCTCTTCGACCATGATCTGATGCCCGATGCCCCGACCGGCGGGGTAGGCGGTCACGCCCTGCTGGGCGGCGAACTCGGCAATGGATTGGTACTTGGCCTGGTTGGCCTCACCGAGGTCCTGGATGTTGTGGTCCAGCGTGAAAACCGGTTGATCGGGATTCTTGATGCGGGGCACACCCAGGCCCTTGAACTTGATCATCACCGCCGAAGTGTTGTCGTGGGTCATGACGTGATCGGGGGTCAGGGTCACGAAATCGCCGGCGTGAACTTCGTGTCCGGGTTCAAGGTCCAGGGCGTGGGCCTGGACGATTTTTTCGATGATGGTCTGGGCCATGGCGGAGCGCTCCCCTGTGATCGGTTCCGTTAACTGTCCGCCCCGGTGGGGGCACATATCCCAGGCCAATGTAAATGCCGGAACGTGTTGGGACAATACCGGGATACGGCATTTTCACCATGTCACTTGCGGCGGCTCATCCATGTGGGCTACATTCCCGGCACTCCAACCCGCGAGAGGATCTGCCCATGTACCGGGATTTCGAAGACCTGCGCGACAACTGTCCCCTGCGCATCGACGCCAACATCGCCATCGACCTGTTACACGACGATGTGGACCGTCTGGCCGCCATCTGGCCCTTGACCACCGACGGCGAGTTCCGCCTGTACCTCACCGGCGAAGTGTCGGGTTTTTGGGAGGACGCCGTGCGCGCCAAGGGCGGCAAGGAAATTCCCGAGGACGGATTCGCCATCGCCATCGAATTCGACAGCTACAATGATCCGGAAATGGGGTTCTCGCTCTACCTGGATCTGCATGCCTACTGCGGAACCGAGCAGGTCGGAGAGATCTGCTGGAGCGTGTTCGACGATGAGGCCAGGGAAAAGGAATTCCTGGATGCCGCCCGCCGCAAGACCCTTGACCTTTTGGCCGAAAAAATCGACATCAGCGATCTTCACTGCCAGGTCGAAGTGACCGAGGTCGCCGAGGCCTGATGACTCGACCGTTGCCGGGAGGGCTCGTATGCGCGCCATGATCCTCGAAAAACTCGGCAAGGTCACTCCCGACAGCAAACCTCTGCGCCCGACCGAGCTGCCCGATCCCGTACCCGGGCCCGGCCAGGTGTTGATCCGTGTGCTCACCTGCGGCGTTTGCCACACCGAACTGGATGAGATCGAAGGCCGCGCGGCGCCGCCTGTTTTGCCTGTGGTCCCGGGCCACCAGGTGGTGGGGGAAATCATCGGCCTGGGCGACGGTGTCACCGCGCCCGCCGTGGGGCAGCGCGTGGGTGTGGGGTGGATTGCCTCGGCCTGCGGCGCCTGCGACCGCTGTCTGGCCGGGCAAGACAACCTTTGCGACCGGTTCCAGGCCACCGGCAAGGATATCAACGGTGGCTACGCGCAGCAGATGGTGATCGATGCCCGCTATGCCCACCTGCTGCCGGCGGCCCTGGACGACGTGCACGCCGCCCCCCTGCTTTGCGCCGGGGCCATCGGCTGGCGTTCCTTGCGCCTGTGCGGCCTGACGGACGGCCAGCGGTTGGGTCTGACGGGATTCGGCGGGTCGGGCCATCTGGTGCTGCAACTGGCGCGCTACCTGTATCCCCACAGCGAGGTGTTCGTGTTCGCGCGCAACAAGGAAGCCCGGGGCTTCGCCCGTTCGCTGGGGGCAACCTGGGCCGGAGATACCGGCGACGAACCGCCTGCCCTGCTGGATGCGATCATCGACACGACACCCGCCTGGATGCCGGTTTTGCGCGCCCTGGAATGTCTGGTTTCCGGGGGCCGCCTGGTCATCAACGCCATCCGCAAGGAAGATGCGGACCGCAGTGCCCTGCTGGAACTCGACTATGTTACCCACCTGTGGCGCGAGCGAGAAATCAAGTCGGTGGCCAATGTCGCCGGACGGGATATCCGGGAGTTGCTTGACTTGGCCGTGGCTGCGGACCTGAAACCGGAAACCGAGGTTTTTGACCTGGAGGACGCCAACCGTGCCTTGATCCAGTTGCGGTCCGGGGGAAGCAAGGGGTCGCAGGTATTGCGGGTTGGCACCTGAAGGCGTCTCCGGGTATAATGACGCGGTCGACGGGGTTTTCCCAAGGGGGTGGGTGTTGTTCCGCTTATCATTATTCGGCCTCATGTTGATATCATCTCCGCTGATCGCCTCCGGCGCATGGACCGAACCACCCCACTGGAACGAGATCGGCACCGTCCAGGAGTGGATGAGTGACGATTCCCATTTCTACCGGATCGAACAGCTGACCGGCAGCTTGAGTCGACGATTCTACGGTGACGACCAGCAGGCGGCCTACCGCCGGACCTTTGATTTCGATTCCGACCTACAGCCCCTGGGGCTGAAGGCCTTTTCGGCGTTGCCGGCCGATCAGGTTGAAAAGCGCCGCGCCGAGGCCCGGGAGGTCCTGGAGCAGGTGCTGGGTTTCCACAACCGGATGGCCGATCTGGTCATGAGGGTAAGGGCCAATCAGGACGTGGGCTGGGGACTGCGGGACATGGATCCACGGGTGGTGGACGATTTGCTGGGCCGACTGCAGACGGCCACGGGGTTGGACCCCGCCGATCCCTACGCCTGGCATCTGCTGGCTTATCTGGCGACCAGCTGCGGTGATCTGCCGCGGGGCTTGGCCGCGCTGGACAGCCTGGACGCCGCTTTGGCCGTACTGCCCAGGGATCAATATGATGGGATGCGGCGTCGCGCCAGGTTGGATAGGGCCTGGCTGCTGCGGGATCTGGGGCGTTTCGCGGATGCGGCCGGCGTGTTGGGTGCTGAAGAAGCGGGAGTCCAACCAGGCCTGGAGATCCAGGTTCTGCGGGGTCTGATCGCCGCCCAGATGGGAGACATGAAGGAAGCCAAGCGGCTGGCGTCCAAGGTGGACGGCGCGCCACTTCGGGTGTTCCAGCAGGATTGGGAGTCCAACAGTGTTTTCACGCCGGGAATTCTGGATCCCATGGTGTGGCCTGCCCAACCATCCTCTTATCTCAAGGACTGGATCCTGGCCTTGGCCTGGTTGCATGAGGGCAGCACCGACATGGCAGCCCGCGTCTTTCCCTCGTTCAGCCGGATGCGGCACTACTATCCTTTCGGATCCCGGTTTTGGAATGATGCCGGGGCCATCTATGAAGCCACGGGCCGGCGGGACCTGGCGGACAAGGCATGGGGACTGGCCCTGATGTATACGCCGTATTTTCCTTACTTCACCAGCAAGGCCTACAAGCTGGATTTGTCCGACATCACCGGCCGCCCGGGGGACCAACCCTTCTTCCTGGCTTTTGACACCAATTTCATTGCCGGTGACCGCCTGACTTACGGGGCATCGCTGCTGGCCCGGTCCAGGTTGGCCACCAATTGGTTCGAACAGGCCGATCTGGCCGGCCAGGCCGTTCAGGAATTGGGAATCTGCGCGGGTTCGGGTCTGAATACTGCTGTGGCGAATCTGCTGCTTGGCTACGCCCATGCCGTGCAAGGAGATCCGCAGGCCATGTTGGCGGCCGGACGGAGGGCGCAACAGGCCCTGGATCGGCCGGGTTGGGACCAGACCTGCCGCCCCGCGGTGGACAAATTGCTGCAGGCGGCCCAGGCCGGGCTCAATGATCAGGTTACCGACGGCGGCCATTTATTCCAGATGATGGATCTGGCCTGGAGTCCCGGCGAGGACCCGGTCGTCGTGGAAGCCCGCCTGCGGGCGCATTACAGGGACAATCCCGGCGATGGTGCCGTGCGACGGGATCTGGCCCGCTTTCTGCTGCGCCACGGCCACCAGCAGGAAGGGATGAAACTGGCCCGGGAGCCGCTTCAGGCAGATCTGACCAGGATGGACCCGGAGGATCTCAAAATCATCCTGGAAGCAGATCGCCTGCAGAATAATGCCGTGCGCGCCGAAGAACTGCTGAAGCTCCTGGACCAGGGGGCCGGGGAGCGCTGGCCGGACGTCGGGTTGTGGACCCTGGTTGGATTCATCTGTCAGGATGCGGGGGATCCGGGGGGGCGCCGCGCCCTCGAGTTCGCCCTCAAATTGGATCCGGGCAATGATGGGTTACGGCAATATCTTGCTCCGACCCCTCTTGCCCCGGCCGGGAAGAGCCCCGAGTGATATCGGTTGTGCCTCGGAAATTGTGTCCGTCAGGTGAAAACAGACCCCCACAGGTGTTCCAGGCAGGTATAACCCCTTGTATCATGGCGTCATGGAGGCCCGGGAGCCATGG
>CAZJGK010000065.1:0-18934 GCA_964545545.1 uncultured Fibrobacteraceae bacterium
GAATGTCGAGGGCGGGAGCGACAGGAGGTCGCGACCAACCGTCCATGAGACAAGGGGTTATGCCTGACGGGAACACCTGTGGGGAGGTGTTATAACCTGACGGACACAATTTCCGAGGCACAACCTTTGGTCTAGCCGTTCTTGCGCGCAAACTCTCCCATGAAGTCAGCCAGCGTCTTGGCACCGGCAACCGGCATGGCGTTGTATACCGAGGCGCGGCATCCGCCCACCGAACGGTGGCCCTTCAAGCCGCTCATCCCCGCAGCCAAGGCCTCCGACACGAACTGCTTTTCCAGATCCTCGCTCGGCAGCCGGAACACGATGTTCATGTTGGAGCGACAGCTCTCGTTCACGGGGCACCGATAGAATCCCTTGCCCTTGGCGATGGCGCCGTAGATCAACCCCGACCGCTCGTTGGCCAGTTTCGTGGCCGCGTCCAGGCCGCCCTGCTTTTCCAGCCACGCCAGGGTTTTCATCACCATGTAGATGGGGAAAACCGGGGGTGTGTTGTACATCGAGTCCTTGGGTGCGTGGGTGGCGTAGCTCAGATACGCCGGCAGCTGGTCGCTGCTGCGTTCGAGCAGGTCCTCGCGGATGATCACGATCGCCACGCCCGCGGGCCCGGCATTCTTCTGGGCGCCGGCGTAGATCAGGCCGAATTTTTCCACCGGGATGCGGCGGCTGACGAAGTCGCTGCTCATATCGCAAACCAGGGGCACGTCGCCGGTGTCCGGGAAATCGGGCCATTGCACGCCGCCGATGGTCTCGTTGCTGGTCATGTGGAAATAGGCCGCCTGAGGGTTGGCGCGCAGGCTGCCGACCTCGGGCAGGGTCATGAAGTTCTCGGGCTTGCCGTCGAAGACGGGGTTGACCTTGCCGACCTTGGCGGCATCGGCCGCGGCTTTCTTGGCCCAGGCCCCGGTCAGGGTGAAATCGCAGCTCTGGTCCGGCCGCATCAGGTTCATGGGCACCATGGCGAACTGCAGGGTCGCGCCGCCGCCCAGGAACATCACCTTGTAATTGTCGGGCAGGCCGTACAGGCGCTTGACCAGAGCCATGGCCTCCATGTGCACCGCGTCGTAACCGGCCGAACGATGGCTCATCTCGATGAGGGACATGCCGTTACCCTGGAAGTCCAGGAACTCGGCCTGGGCTTCTTCGAGGGTGGGCAGAGGCAGGGTGCAGGGCCCCGCGCTGAAGTTGAAGATACGGCTCATGCGTTACCTCCCAGGAAATTTTCGATGCGTTCGCAAACTTCGTCGCCGATGCGCAGCAGGTTTTCCTTGCTGGAGGCGCCCAGGTGCGGCGACATGAATACGTTGGGAGCCTTGAGCAGCGGGTAGTCGGCATCCGGCGGATCCTTCGGCCACACGTCGGTGGCGTAGGCCGCGATCTTGCCCGATTCCAGGGCCGCGATGATCGCCGCCGAATCCACGGCGCGGCCGCGGCCGGTGTTGATCACGATGACGCCGTCCTTCATGTGCGCGATGAGGTCCTTGTTGATCATGTGCATCGTCTCATCGGTCAGCGGCACATGCAGGGAGATGTAGTCGGCCTGCGCCACCATCTCTTCCAGGGTCGGCACGAGCACGGCCAGCCGCGAACTCTCGACATACTTGTCGTAGGCGATCACGTGCATGCCGAAAGCCTTGGCGCGCACGGCCACCGCCTGGGCGATGTGGCCGATGCCGACCAGTCCCAGGGTCTTGCCGTGCAGTTCGGTGCGCTTCAGTTCCTTCTTCAGCCACTTGCCCGTGCGCATGGACTCGTTGGCCTGGACGATGTGGTTGGGCACCGCCAGCATCATGGCGAACGCCAGCTCGGCCACGGCGATGCTCGGCGCCTTGGGCGTGTTGTTCACGATGATGCCTTTTTCGGCGCAGCACACCTTGTCGATGTTGTCGGTGCCGACGCCACCGCGCACGATCAGCTTCAGATTCGGCGCACTCATGATGTATTCGCGGTCACACTTGGTCTTCGAGCGAACCAGCACGACGTCGGCTTCGGACAGGCGGTTCTTGTCCGTGGTCACCTCGCCATACTTGGCCAGCTTGCCCTCCAGCGAGGGATCGAAAGCATCGGAAATCAGAATCAACATCTCAGCCTCCTTCGGTATCAGTCGATCAGACTGCGCACCAGCAGACCAGAGCGCAGTTTAGGTTCAAACCACGTCGATTTGGGGGGCATGACGGCGCCGGCATCGGCCACGGCCATGATCTGCCCCACACTGGCCGGCGCGAAAGCGAAGGCCACTTTCATGTCCAGGCCGCAGCGGCGTTCCAGTTCACCGGTGCCGCGGCTGCCGCCGATAAAATCGATGCGCGGGTCCTGGCGCGGATCCCCGATCCCCAGCACCGGCGCCAGCAACAGGTCCTGCAGGATGGCGGCGTCCAGGCCCTTGACCGGGTCGTCGGCCGCAAAACTGCCCGCACGCGCCTTCAACCGGTACCACTGGCCGTCCAGGAACATGCCCCACTGGCGATGGTCGTCGGGTTCGGGTTTCGTCGTCGGGGCAACCTCGAAGATCTCGCCGACTTTGGCCAGATATTCCGCGCTGCCCAGACCGTTCAGATCGGCCACCACGCGGTGGTACCCCATGAGTTTCAGCTCATCCTCCTGGAAGACGACGGCCAGAAAATAGTTGTAGGCCTCCTCACCGGTGTGCTGCGGATTCCGGGCGCGCATGATGTCCCGCACCCGGTGGGCCGATGCCGTGCGATGGTGGCCGTCGGCCACATAGAGCGCTTCGATGTCGTCGAACGCGCCCCGGAGGGCCGCGATGTCCTGGGGGTAGCTGACAACCCAGATCGCATGACCGATGCCGTCGTCCGCCACGAAATCCACCTCCGGCTCGCGGCCCGCCACCAGGCCGTTTACCAGCATGCGCAGAGGTTCGTTGGACCGGTGCGTGAACAGCACGGGACCGGCGTTCACACCCAGGATTTCCATGTGCCGCGCCCGATCGTCTTCCTTGTCGCGGCGCGTGAATTCATGTTTTTTGATGCGGCCCTCGACGTATTCATCAACACTGCAACCGACGGCCAAGCCGAATTGCTGGTGGCCTCCCATGGTCAAACGGTAAACGTAAAAGGCCGGCGCCTCGTCCCGCACCAGGACACCTGTTTCCAGCATGGCCTGGAGATTGGCGGCCGACCGGGCGTAAACGGCCTCGTTATCGCCGGCCTGCTCCGGGTCCAGATCGATCTCGGCCTTGACCACGTGCAGGAAGCTGTCCGGATTGGCGGCGGCCATGGTCCGGGCCTCATCCGAGCTGAGGACATCGTAAGGCGGGCTGGCCACGCGTTGCGCCAGGCCGGGGCCAGGCCTGAAGGCGGCGAAGGGGCGGATATCGGCCACGGGTCTCTCCTTGAATCAAGTATTGGGAAGGCATTGTTTGACCTGAGAAATGAAGTACCGACAGGACCAGAACCCAAGAAAAGTTGTTAATAAAATAATTTAATCCTGTTTTCGGTGAAACATGGGCGCTTCGGCATTACCGGAGATTTAAGGGCGCACCAATACAAACGGCCGGGCTTATGCCCGGCCGTCCGTGCTCAAGTCTGAATCATCACCCGCCAAAATTCTCCGCGGCGAATTCCCAATTCACGACGTTCCACCAGGCCTCGATGTAGGCGGGGCGGGCGTTGCGCTTGTCCACGTAGTAGGCGTGCTCCCACACGTCGATGGTCAGCACGGGTGTGCCGTCGAGCTTCAGCGCCGAATCGGCGTTGCTGGTGTTGACGATCTCCAGCTTGCCCCCGGCGGTCTTGACCAGCCAAGTCCAGCCGCTGCCGAAGTTGGTGGCGGCCGATTTGCTGAACTTGGCCTTGAAATCGGCAAAACTGCCGAAGGCCGACGTGATGGCCGCGGCCAGCGCGCCGGTGGGTTCGCCGCCGCCCTTGGGGCTCAGGCCGTTGAAGTAGAAGGTGTGGTTCCACACCTGGGCCGCGTTGTTGAAGAGACCGCCGGCCGGGGCCTTACGGATGATGTCTTCCAGCGGCATATCCGCGAACTCGGTGCCTTCGATCAGATTGTTGAGGTTGTTGACGTATGCGGCGTGGTGCTTGTCGTGGTGGTACTCAAGCGTTTCCGCCGAGATGTGGGGCTCGAGGGCGCTCTTGGCGAACGGAAGTTCAGGCAGTACGTGTTTCATGAGGAATGCTCCTTGGTTATGGTGAAACGGCGCATAGCGCCGCATTCCAGGATGATTCAATGCTCAGCTAGGATAAAAACAGATGATCAAATCCGCAACGTGAGCCGAGGCAAATCACCTATTCAGGGGTGGGAGGACTTGATATTGGCGGACTTGGCGACGGCGGCCCTCCCGCCTGAGGTTTGCCTTCGGCCCGGTTGTTGAAACGCCGCATGGTGGGGTACGCGAAATCGATGTCCGGATTCGCGGCCACTGCGTCCAGGATATCCTCCCAGATGATCGTGGCCGTGCCGCGCCGTTTGCGCGGGTCGCAGATGTAGCGCAGGGTGAGCACCACGCCGGAGTCGGCGACATCGGTCCACACGATGGGTGTCAGGTGCTGGAACAGGATCATGTATTTGCGGCTGGCGCGTTTCACTTGACGGGCCGCGTGGTCCGTCTCGACCGCGCTGCGCTTGACTCCGATGTCAAGCAGCAGCTCCTTGGCTTTTTTCCAGTTGCTTTCGAACGTGACCATCACCGCGATCTCGTTCCAGATGAACTGGAAACTGCTCGTGTAGTTGGCGAGGAAATTCTTGAACACCCAGCCGTTGGGAATATGGATGATGCGGCCGGTGCTCTGGTCGGCGTTGACCCAATTGCCGATTTCCACGAGGGAGAACTGGAAAAGGCGCTGGTCGATGACATCGCCCTTGCAGCCGTTGATCTCGATGCGGTCGCCCACCGCGAACGGCTTGCGCGAGTTGATGAAGATCCAGCCGGCCAGATTGGACAACGGATCCTGCAAGGCGATGGCCAAACCGGCGCTGACAAATCCCAGGTAGGCCGTCCAGCCAGTGAAGCCGCCGAACCAGATCACCAGGGTGGTGATGAAGAAGACCGTGCCGGTGATGTAGTTGAAGGTCTTGTGAGCAAGATAACGGCGGCTGATGTCGTCGATGCGGTGATCCAACACCGAGCCGTAAAGCTTCTTCAGCAGGAAAAAGACAAACCAGACCACGACCGTCTTCAGCAGGTTGGCCAACACCCCGGGCGACAGGCCCAGGTGGGCCTTGCTCCAGGTGATGATCACTTGAATGATGTGTTCCATAACGACTCCGCGGCGGCCGGAAAATGCATTGTCCCGATCATTGGTCACTGTATACTACGGGCCACACAAAGACTACTGTGAAGAATCCATTCGACCCCACCTTCGGCAAGGCGGTCGCTGTTGCCCCGCAAACTCGGCACTTTCTACGGTGTGTTCACGCCCACCATCCTGACCATTCTCGGCGTGATCATGTACCTGAGATTCGGGTGGCTGGTGGGCAACCTGGGATTGGGCCGGGTTATCCCCATCGTGCTGCTGGCCAACGTTATAACCATTGTGACCACCCTTTCGTTTTCCGCTGTGGCCACCAACAAACCCATCGGCGGGGGCGGCGCCTACTTCATCATTTCACGCAGCCTGGGGATCGAGGCCGGCGGCGCCATCGGCGTGCCCCTGTTCCTGTCCCAGGCGCTGTCGGTCACCCTGTACGCCTATGGTCTGGCGGAATCCCTGCTCATTGTCCGGCCCGACTTGCCCCTGGTGCAGGTCACCATCGGGGTCGTGTTGGCCGTGGGTCTGCTCGCCTATTTCGGCGCGGAAAAAGCGCTCCGGGCCCAGTTGCCGCTGTTGATCCTCGTCGGGGCGTCCTTGGCCGCGTTGGCGGTTGGCGCGCTGATGCGCCACGGTGCCCTGGTCGGGGCCCCCTCTGAACCGGAACTTCCGCGGGATCTGGGATTCTGGGCCGGTTTTGCCGTGTTCTTTCCGGCGGTTACCGGCGTCATGGCGGGCCTCGGGCTGTCAGGGGACCTGAAAGACCCCATGCGGTCCCTTCCCCGCGGCACCTTTGCCGCGGTCCTGGCTGGACTTGCCGTCTACTTGGTGGTGCCGGTCCTGCTGACCATGGGAACCGGGAACGCCGAGCTGCGCGACGATCCCCTGGTCTGGGCCCGAATCGCCTGGGGTGGTCCCTACCTGGTGTTGCCCGGCTTGTGGGCTGCGATCTTCTCTTCGGCCGTGGGGTCGATCCTGGGGGCTCCTCGCACCCTGCAGGCTCTGGCCCGCGATGGTCTGGGGCCTCGGTTCCTCGCCCGCAGCCGCAAAGGCGAACCGGATCTGCTGCCGGCCCTCTTGGTAACGGTTCTCTTGGCCCTGGGCGCCGTGTTTTTGGGCGACTTGAACACAGTCGCCGAAGTCGTTTCCATGTTCTTTCTGACGGTGTATGGGGCCATCAATGTCGTGGCCGCGTTCGAGGCCCTCAGCGGTGATCCGAGCTGGCGGCCAACCCTGCACGCACCCTGGCTGCTGAATCTCACCGGCGGTGTGGCGTGCCTGGGCGTCATGGTGCTGATCAATCCCGTCGCGGGTCTGGTGGCCCTGCTGGCGGAACTGGGGTTGTACCTCTGGCTGGCCCGCCGCGAGTTCACCATCGGGTGGGGAGACGCCCGCCGCGGCCTTTACGAGAACCTGATCCGCTGGGCCCTGGTCCAGCTCGACCGGCACCCCATGACCGCGCGCAGCTGGCGGCCGCATATCCTGGTCTTCGCCTCTGATCTGGACGCCGAGCTGGACCTGGTGCGCCTGGCCGACTGGTTCTGCCGACACCGCGGCGTGGTGACGGTCTGCCGTTTGCTGGTCAAGGAGGCGATCACCAATGCGGACCTGATCGCGGACGAGGAGCGGATGCGCACCGAACTGGAATCCGCAGGCCTGGTGGCCTTTCCCGAAGTGGATCTGGCCCGGGACCTGGTGGACGGCATCGTGGATGTGGCCCAGGCCAACGGCATGGGCGGAATCGCCAGCAACACCGTGTTGCTGGGCTGGCCCGCCGATCCCGGGTTGCAGGTGGAATTCCTGCAGGCTTTGCGCCGCCTGGAGGTCATGAACAAGTCGATCATCCTGGTCCGTTCCCGGGAACCTCTGGCGGTCCCGGCCATGTCGGTCGCTCCGTTGATCATGGTCTGGTGGGGCGGCCTGCAGCGCAACGGCGACCTGATGCTGCTGTTGACCCACCTGATCTCGGGCAACCCCACCTGGCGGCACGCCAGGGTCAAGGTCATGAGCCTGGCCTCCACCAAACTGATGAAGCAGCAGACCGAGAGCAACCTGCTCCACCTGCTGCAGGCCATCCGCATCGAGGCTGAGATCGAAGTGCTGCTCAAGGATTCCGACGCCCTCGTCGCCGATGTGATCCGGGAGCGCAGCGCCGGAGCCGCGCTCGTCATCATGGGCCTGGCGACTCCCGAGCCGGGTCAGGAGGCCGACTACGCCGACCGCATGGAGGCCTTGACCGCCGGTCTGTCCAATGTGCTTTTCGTCAAGAACGCCACGTGCTTCGTGGGGGAATTGGTGACGATGCCGGATGAGGAGGCGGCGCCTGAACCAGACTGATGACCCGAGGGATGGCCAAGGCCCAGCTGTTCAAGCAGGCCGCATCATTTTTCACTGTTGCCGGCCAATGAGCAACAACGGGGTGCTGATCTTATGCTTGAGCGTCCGGGAGACGCTGCCAAACAAAAGGTCGCCGAAAAAGGAGTGGCCATGGGTGGCCATGGCAACCAGGTCGAAATCGTTCTGCTCGATCTCCGCCAGGATTTCGTCCTCCGGTTCCCCGCTGCGGATGAGCGTGTCCACCTTGATGCCCCGGCCTTCCAACAACGCGCGATGGGTGGCCAGGGACGCCTCGGCCAGCTGCCGCATCGCGCGGTCCTGACCAAGCGAATGGGAGTGCACCACATGGAGCAGGCGGACCTGGGCCTTGTTCTGAAGCGCCAAGGCCGATACGTGCTCGATGACGACATCGTCCACGGGGGAGCAATCCACGGTGACCAGGATCTTCTTGTAGACTTGCATGTCAGGCTCCTCCGGTGATGGTCGAATAGAGCAAATAAAGATTGAGGATGATCACGATGGCGGAAATGACCACCGCGGCGCCGAACTCCCAGAGACCGCTTCTGAAGCGGCCGAGGATGCGGCGGTCGCGGCAGATGATCAGCAGCGGAATAAGGGTGAAGGGCAACTGGATGGACAGCACGACCTGGCTGAAAATCAGTATCCGAAAGGTGTCCATGGCCAGCAGAATGACCAGGAAGGAGGGAATGGCGGTCACAAAGACCGAAACCTTGTAAAGCAGCGTCCGGGGATCCTCGGGCTTGCCCAAAAATCCGGTGATCACGTTGACCTCTGCCATGGACGAAGTCACCGACGATCCAACCCCCGCGAAAACGAGGGCCACGGCAAAAAGGAAACCGGCCAAGGATCCGGCCAGGGGCTTCAGGGTCGCCGACGCCTGCTCGATGCTGTCCACCATGACATTGTTTTGAAAAAACACGGCGGCCGCCACGATGATCATGGCCGAGTTGACCACCCAGCCCATGATCATGGCGAGAATCGTGTCGGCCTTTTCGTAGTGCAGAAGAGATCTTTTTTCCTCGTACGATACTCCCCATTTCCTGCTATGGATGACATTGGAGTGCAGGAAGATATTGTGCGGCATGACCACCGCGCCGAGGATGGCCATGGCGATATAAATGCTTGTCTTATCAATGGTTGGGATGACCAGGCAGGGTGCCCACTGGGAAAATTCAGGTTTGACGATCCAGATTTCAACCAGATAGCACAGGCCGATGATCCCCAGAAAGCCCATGATGATGGCCTCGAGCCGATGATACCGCTGGCTGACGATAAGAAACACTTCAAGAAGCACCGTCAGCAGGGCGCCCAACCACAATGGCATGCCCAGCAGGAGATTGAATCCGATGGCTCCGCCGAGCAGTTCGGCCACATCCGTCGCGATGCACGCGGTGACGATGGTCAGCCCCAGAAACGCCGACACCGGGGCGGGAAAATGTTCCCGGATGTTAACGGCGAGGGACTTGCCGGTGGCAATGCCGACTTTGGCGGCCATGTGCTGGACAACCATCAGCATGATGGTGCTGAGCGTGATGACCCACAACAGGTCATAGCCGAATTTCGATCCGCCCTCGATATTCGTGGCCCAGTTCCCCGGATCGATAAAACCGACCGTGATCAGGAAACCTGGCCCTAGAAAACTGAGAAAGGTCTTGAGAGGGAATTTCTTCCTGGTCAGTTCCATGTGGATTTCCCTGTCCCCTCAGTGAAATAGCGCACGGACGGCCGTTTGTGGGGTCAAACCTCGACATTCCTCAGAAACCGCGCCACCAGATTCCCGGTCACGGTGCGCCGGTACTCCGCGGTGGAGCGCACATCGTCGATGGGAGTAACCTCGCCGGAGGCAAGGTTTCCGGCAGCAACCGCCAGGCCTTCCTCGACCACGGGCCGACCCTCCAGCCACGCCATGGTCCTGCGCAACACCATGATCGTGGGCCCCACGCTGCCGGCCACCAGCCGCACATCACGCAGGCATCCCGCCTCGTCAACACGGCCACAGCAGGCCAGGTTCACGCGCGCGATGGATTGGGCAAGACGGGTGCCGGCTTTGAAAAACGCCTGACGCAGGCCGGCCGGCGGTCGGGGGAGCTCCACCGCCGTCACCAGTTCGTCCGGGCGGCGATCGCAGTCGCGGTAGCCACGGTAAAACTCCGTGACGGGAACCCGGCGCTCGCCCGCGCGCGAAGCCAGCGCCACCACGCCATCCAGGGCCGCCAGCACGGGCACCAGATCGGCGCCCGGCGAGGCGTTCACCAGATTGCCGCCGAGCGTGCCCGCGTTCTGCACGGCCGGGGCTCCCACGAGTCCGGCAGCTTCGACAAGAGCGGGCCAGCCTGCGGCAAGCTCCTTGGCGTTATGGAGTTCTGTATAGCTCACCGCTGCGCCTAGCCTCGCCCCCCGGGGGTCGACGTTGATTCCTGATAGTTCGGGAAGCCGCGACACATCCAGCACCTTTGGGGGCAAAGGTTTGTCCGCATGGTAAGCGGCCATCAGGTCCGTTCCGCCGGCGATGACGGTGCACTCGTCTGAGGCTAGTATTTCCAGAGCCCCGCTTAGCGAGGTCGGCATATACACCTGAACCTGGTCGCCAGGAGAAGGCACCGGCGGTTCCAGGGTCCGCGCAATAACGGTGGCCTCTGGCTGCGCGGAAACCGAACCCGCGGCCTTCTGCACCGCCTGCACCACGCGCCCGTAGCCGGTGCAGCGGCACAGATTACCAGCCAGGCCCGTGCGAATTTCCTGCACCGTGGGGGCGGGGTTGCCGTTCAACAAGGCCCGCGAGGCCATCAGCAAACCAGGAGTGCAGAACCCGCATTGCACGCCGCCCTCGGACACGAACGCCGCCTGCACCGGATCGGGCGCCGCGGATGTGCCCAGCCCCTCGACGGTCAGGATATTGCGGCCGTGAGCCTGGTACACGGGCATCTGGCAGGCATTCAGCAAGCGCCCGTCGACATGAACCGCGCACGCCCCGCACTCCCCTTCGCCGCAACCTTCCTTGGTACCGGTCAGGCGCAGGTCCTCGCGCAGCACATCCAGCAGGCGGCGCATGGGCTGCACATCCAGCGCGTGGGTTTGACCGTTGACCGTCAGGGTGATCTTCATGACCGCTCCTTGTGAAGTCCGGCCAGCAGCCTTTCCGGGGTCAGGGGAATTTCGTCGGGCACCGCGCCCAGCGCATGTTCCAGGGCGGCGGCCAAGGCGGGAGCGCCGCCGTCCATGGGCAATTCGCCAATGCCCTTGGACCCGAAAGCGCCGCGGGGAGAAGGTTCTTCGGCCAGCTCCACGGAAAACTCGGGCGCGTCCAGACAGGTGGGAATGATGTACGTGGCCATGCGGTCGTTCAGATAGCGCCCGCGGTCCAGTTTGATCTCCTCCATGTAGCCCCAGGCCAGACCTTGCAGCATGCCGCCCTCGACCTGTCCCACGCACAGCACGGGGTTGATGGCCTTGCCGATTTCCACCACCACGGTGACCCGCTCGGGATGGACCGCGCAGGTGTCGATATCGACCGCCGCCTCAACCACCGTCGCACACCACGAATACCCCGGGTAGGCGTCCCCCTGGTGATGCTCCTGGTCCCATTTGATCTGTGGGTCCGGTTCGTAGCGGGCGCTCGCTTCCAGCGGCGAGCCGGCGGCCGCGCGGCCGGCCAACACCGTCTGCAAATCAGCGCCGAATTCGCCGGCCATCTCGACCAGAATCCGGCACGCCTGCACCAGAACCCCGCCGACCACCATGGTCGTGCGCGAAGCCACGGTGGGCCCGCTGTCGGGCACGGCGCTGGTGTCCGGTTGATGAAACCGCACCGCATCCAGGGGCAACCCCAAGGCCTCGGCCGCAATGGTCGGCAGGACGGTTTCGGCCCCCTGGCCCATCTCCACACTGCTGACCAGAACCGTCACGGTGCCCTCGGCCTCGCCGCGCACCCTGACCTCGGCGTTGATCTTGTCCTCGCCGTCGCCGGTAAATCCCGCCCCGTGATGAATCAACGAAACGCCGATACCGTGGCGCAGCGCACCGTCGGCGGCCTCGTTGGCGGTCGTGATCTCGGCGCGGCGCTTCTCGTAGCCCGACAACGCCAGGACCCGCTCCAGCACCAGTTCCGCCGCCGCTTCGCCCGGGCGCAGCTGCTGGCCGTAGGGAAACCGGTCACCCGGCCGCAACAGATTGCGCCGCCGCAAAGCCACCGGCGACAGGTCCAGTTCGCGGGCGATGCGATCCATCTGCCTCTCGGCCGCAAAAATGCTCTGGGGCACCCCGAACCCGCGAAACGCCCCGTTGGGCGGGGTGTTGGTCGCCACCGCGCGGCCGCGGATACGCACCTGGGGAATGTGGTAGGAACCGGCCGCATGCAAAATGGCGCGCGACAACACCACCGGGCTCAAGGTCGTGAACGCGCCGGCGTCGAGGACCACATCGATGTCCGCGGCCACCAGGGCGCCGTCGTTCATCACGGCCGTGCGCTGGAAGCTCACCGAGGGATGCCGCTTGGTGGAGGCGATGATGTCCTCGTGGCGGTCGTAGATCATGATCACCTTGCGGCCGCCGGCCAGGGCCAGCACGGCCGCCTGCATGGCCAGCACCGAGGGGTAATCCTCCTTGCCGCCAAACGCGCCGCCGGTGGGCGACTGGCGCACGACGATCCGGTCCTTGGGCAGGGCCAACCCGCGCGCCAACGCGTTGAGCACATAGTAGGGACACTGCAGGGAACCCAGGATCTCCACCCCGCCATCCGGACGCGGCGTGGCCACGACCCCCTGGGGTTCCAGATAGATGTGTTCCTGGTAGCCGGTGCGGTAGGTGCCCTCGATCACGCGGTCGGCACCCTTCATGGCGGCCGCGAAAGCGGCCCCATCCGGGGGCGCGATCAGATAGTCGGCGATGATGTTGTCCCGGCCCCAGATCACCGAGTCGCCGCGCAGGGCTTCGGCCATGGTCAGCACCGGCGGCAATTCCTCGATGAGCGGATGCAGGGCGGACAAGGCGGCCTGCAGCGTTTCGCGATCCGCGGCGGCCACCAGCGCCAGAGGCTGGCCGACGAACTGGACGTCCTGCTCGGCCAGCAGCGGCAGATCCTCGCGCACCATGGCCACGAGGTTGGGACCGGGCAGGTCGGCCGCCGTAATCACCGTCACCGCCGACCAGTCGAAGGCGCCGTCACGCTCGATGGACTGCAACCGGCCGCGCGCCACGGCCGAACGCAACACGCCGCCGCACCAGGCATCGTCGCGCGGAATGTCCGCCAGAAACCGGGTCCGGCCGGTCACTTTCGCCCAGGCGTCGCGCCGCGGCAGGGGCTTGCCGACAACCTTCATCACGAGCCCTCGGCCTGCCGCAGGGCCATCAGGACCTTCTCGGGAGTCAGGGGCAGATCGCGCACGCGCACGCCGACGGCGTTGAACACGGCGTTGGCGATGACCGCCGGCGGCGTGTCGATGCCGATCTCACCCACGGACTTGGCGCCGAACGGCCCGCTCGGGTCGTGGCTTGCCACCAGTTCGACCCTCACGCTGGGCACATCCTGCCGCGCCGGAATCTTGTAAGTCATCATGTCGCGGGTCAGCAGGGTGCCGCTCTTGCTGTAGCGCACGTCCTCGGTCAGGGCCATGCCGATGCCCTGCACCAGGCCGCCCTCGACCTGCACCTTGGCCAGATTGGGATTGATGGCCTGGCCGCAATCGACCACGGCGACATAGTCGATCAGATCGACCTTGCCCGTGCCCAGATCAACCTCCACCTCGGCGAACCCGGCCATGTACGGTGGCGGCGACTTCCCGCACAGGTGACTGCCGGTCGTGCAGAGCTGCTTCTGGTTCTGGCTGTAGAGCAGGCGCGTGGACAAATCATCCAGCGAGATGGATCCGCCGGGACCGCGGACCTCCTGCCCGTTGAAGTCGGCTTCGCCGGGATCACAATCCAGCATCAGCGCGCCTTCGGTGATCAACGCAGCCTTCATCTTTTCGCCCGCTTGGCGCACGGCAAGGCCCGAGACAAAGGTCGTGCTCGAAGCGTACGCGCCGGTGTCGAAGGGCGTCCGATCCGTGTCGGACGAATAGACAATGATCCGGTCGGTGGCCACCCCCAGCGTTTCGGCGGCGATCTGGGCCAGGACGGTGTCGCTGCCGGTGCCCAGATCGGTGGCGCCGATCAACAGGTTGAACGAACCGAAGTCGTTGAGTTTCAAGGTCGCCGAAGCCATGTCGATGGTCGGAATGCCCGAGCCCTGCATGGCCAGCGCCATGCCCACCCCGCGTACCCGGTCCGGGCCCACTTCGCGCCGGGGATACTTATTTTTCCAGCCGATCATTTCCATGCCCCGCGCCAGGCACGCGGGCAGCTTGCAGCTGTCGACGGTCTGGGCCACCCCCTCGGTGCCCTCGCCCATGATGGCGAAGATCGGCGAGGTCTCGCCTTCGGCGATCATGTTCATGCGGCGCAGTTCAACCGGATCCAGCTTCAATTCAGCAGCCAGTTCAGCCAGCGCGGACTCCAGGGCGAAATTGCCCTGGATGGCGCCGTACCCGCGGAAAGCCCCTCCCGGCACATGATTCGTGTAGACGGTTTGGCCGCCGAAACGCACGGCGTCAACCTTGTTGTACAGGGGCAGGGTCTTGGCGCCGGCCACCATGAACACCGTCAGGGCATGCTCGCCGTAGGCGCCGGTGTCGGACAGGGTCTCCATATCGATGGCGCGCAAACGGCCGTCGCGGTCTGCGGCCAGCGTGATGTCCATGCGCATGGGATGGCGTGTGTTGGTGGCCGTGAAGACCTCCCTGCGCGAATACATCATCCGCGCCGCTTGGCCGGTGCGCAGGGTGACCAGGCCGCACAGCAACTCCCCGTGGATCATCTGCTTGCCGCCGAAGCCGCCGCCGATGCGCGGTTTGTTCACCCGAATATCCTTGACCGGCATGTCCAGGGCGCGAGCCATGATGCGCCGCACATGCCACGGGGTCTGCGTCGAGGTCAGCACATTCAGGCGTTCGTGCAGATCCAGCCAGGTCGCGCACACCATGGGCTCCAGGGCCACATGCTGCTGGGCCTGGGTGTAATACCTGCGCCGCAGAACGAACTCGGCATCCTTGACCACCTGATCCACATCTCCCACGTGCATGGCGTAGGCGCTGGCGATATTGCGCGCAGGCTCAAACCCGATGGGAAAGTTTTCGTGGGCCTCGGGCTCGGGATGCAGCACCGACGCATGGCCTGCGGCCTGCTCGAAATCCAGGACCGGTTCCAGCACTTCGTACTCCACCACCAGGGCGTCGAGGCCGACCTGGGCCGCCGCTTCGGTATCGGCCGCCACCACGGCGACCTCATCACCCACATGGCGCACGAATTCATCGAGAATGAACCGGTCGCGGGGCGAGGGCTCGGGATGCCCCTGACCGGCGCGGGTCACGGCGATGCGCGGCACATCCCGCCAGGTCAGCACGCAGGCCACACCGGGCACCGCTGCGGCCGCCGCCGTGTCGATGGATTTGATCCGCGCAAACGGATGAGGACTGCGCAGGGCCCGCACGATCAGGGCCTCGGCGGGCGCCAGATCATCGGTATAGGCGGGACGGCCCATTGCCAGGCCCACGCCGTCGATCTTGGGCAAGGACTTGCCGACTTCCTTCATCGGGATCCCTCCAGGTATTTCTTGATGGCGCGGGTCTGCGGGGCATAGCCGCTGCACCGGCACATGTTGCCCGCCAGGTAAGAGGCGATTTTTTGGGCGTCGGGTTGGTCCAGCTCGTTTTCCATGGCGACCAGGGACATCACCAAACCGGGAGCACAGTATCCGCACTGGTCGGCGCCTTCGGCGGCCAGGGCCTCGCCGATGGCGCGCGCCTTGTCCGGCACGCCCTCGACCGTCAGCACCGCGTGTCCCGCCACACGTCCCGCGGGCACCGCGCACGAGGGCACGGGCTTGCCGTCCAGCAGCACCGTGCACACTCCGCAGGAAGCCGTGTCGCAGCCCTGCTTGACGCCGACCAGACCGTGACGGCGCAAGGCCTCCAGCAGCGTCTCGGTCGGCTCGATTTCCCAGGTTATGGACCGGCCGTTGAGTTCAAAAGCGATGGTCATGACAACACCTCCACCGCGGCGCGGGCAACCAGGGTTTTGCAGATTTCGCGGCGATAGTCCGCCGAGGCCCGCACGTCGTCGCCGAACTCCAGTTCCGCTGCCGCAGCCTCGCCCGCCCGGATGGACGCATCCTGTCCGCCGGCCTCCAGGGCCTTTTCCGCCCCCGGACACCGGCAACCACGGCCGGGCCGCGCGCCGACCACGACCCGCCTCTGGTCATCGTGCCGGGCCACCGCCACATTCAATGCGGCAAAATCGTTGACGGTGCGGGTCAGATCCTGCCACGCCGCGCGCCAGGCAACGGCCGGCATAACGACCTTGGTCAGGATGTCGTGCGGGTCCGGCTTGGTGGCGAAGAACTGATCCAGCGGCATCCGGCCCGCCTTGTGCAGTTCGACCTCGGCGTCCAGGGCCAGCAGCGCCGTGATCAGATTGGAAAATCCGTAACGGCCGAAGAGCGTGCCGCCGACGGTGATGATGTTGCGCATCTGCACGCCGACGATGCGCTCCACGGCGCGTACGAGCACACCGTCTGCATACCCGGCCACCAGGGGATCGGTTTCCAGCATGCGGAAGGTCGCCATGGCGCCCAGTTCCAGGCCCGCGTCGGTCTGCCTGACGAAATCGAGGCCCGCGTCGAACAGGTCCACGGCCACTTCGATCTTGCGCGAGCCCAGCCGCATGTAGGCGCCACCGCCGATGATCACCGCCTTCTGGTGCTCGGTCAGCAACCGGGCGGCCTCGTCCACCGAGGCCGGTTTGAAATATCGTGGCTGGTTCATGCCGTCAGCTCCAGGGATGGCGGAGGTTCCGCGGGCGAATTTTCAATGGAAAGTGATTCTAATACAAAGCGGGCCGCATGGCCAACCAAGGAGACGGAAAAGCTTCAATTCCCTACTCACGGCATTTTCTCCCCCCTTGAACTCCCGTTCCCGGGGATATACCGTTGACGTTGTATTTGCCAAATAGGCGGGAAATTTCCTGGGCTTTGGAGGAGGCGGCAACGATGACGGTGGTATTGAACGGATCCGGATTGACCATCGATAAGCTCGTCGCGGTTGCGCGTCACGGCGAGCCGGTGGAACTGGCGCCCGAGGCGCTGGAGCGCATCAAGACCTGCCGCGCCATGCTCGAACGCAAGATGGCCGCCCATGAGACCATGTACGGGGTCAACACCGGCATCGGCGAGCTCTGCAACGTGATCCTGGACGACGACCAGACCCGGGACTTCCAGAAGTATCTCATCTACAACCACTCCGCGGGCATCGGCGATCCCGCCCCCGGCGAATACGTGCGCGGCGCCATGTGCGGCCGCATCAATGTCCACGCCCACGGCAATTCCGGTTGCCGGCCCGAAATCACCTTTACCCTGATCGAAATGCTGAACAAGGGCGTCACCCCTTTCGTCTGCCAAAAAGGTTCCGTCGGTGCCTGCGGCGACCTGGCCCCCATGAGCCAGATCGCCCAACTGCTCATGGGCGAAGGCCGCGCCTATTACCAGGGCGAACTGCTGCCCGGCCGTGAGGCCATGGAGCGCGCCGGCATCGCGATCCCCGGTCTGGAGGCGCGTGACGGCCTGGCCACCATCAACGGCTCCAACATGCTGACGGCCATGAGCGCCCTGCACCTGCACGACATGAACCGGCTGCTGAAACAGGCCGAGATCACCTGCGCCATGTCCCTGGAAGCCCTGCTGGCCAACATGACACCCTACACCTCCCAGCTTCACGAACTGCGCGGTTTTGCCGGCGCCGTGCGCAGCGCCGAGGCCATCCGCAAATGCATCTCAGGCAGCGATCTGGTCTCGGGAAAAATGACCACCAAGGTGCAGGACGCCTATTCCATGCGCTCCTCACCCCAGGTGATCGGCGCCGCCCACGACGCGGTGCGCTGGGCCCGCAGCCAGGTGGAGATCGAACTCAACGGTGTGGGCGACAACCCCATCTTCCTGCCCGCCGAGAATTTGACCCTGACCGGTGCCAACTTCCAGGGCTCGCCCGTCTGCTTGCCCATGGAAGGCGCCGGCGCCGCCATGACCATGGTCTGCGTCCTGAGTGAGCGCCGCCTGAACCGCCTCTTGAACCCGGCCTTGAGCGTGGGCCTGCCCGCTTTTTTGACCAAGGGCGCCGGCATGTTCAGCGGCCTGATGCTCAGCCAGTACACCGCCGACTCCCTGATCGTCGAGCAACGCATCCTCTGTGCCCCTGCCGCCGTGCAGTCCATCCCCGCGGCCGCCGACCAGGAGGATTTCGTCTCCATGGGCATGAACACGGCGCTCAAGAACAAGCAGATCATCGAGAATGCCTGCGGCGTGCTGGGCATCGAGATGATGGCCGCCGCCCAGGCCCTGGAATTCCGCGAATTCACCAAGGGCCGCGGCGTGACCAAAGCCCACGCGACGGTCCGCCGCCATGTGGATTTCCTGGAGATCGACCGCCCGCTGCACAACGACCACACGGCCATGATGGAACTGGTTCGCTCCGGCGAGGTGCTGGAGGAAGTGGAGAAGGAAGTCGGCTCGCTGGCATAGCCTCACCGCCGTTCCGAGAAAAGGGAAAAGCCGGGCCTGGGCCCGGCTTTTCCCCTGGGCGGTGGCGATCCTTAGCGGCTGAACAGGGCCTTCACGTTGCCCCAACTCGTTGTTTCGTTGGGAACCGGCGACCTGGCGCTGATCTCGACCACCAGATCCTGGAAATCGTTATCCGTGGAATCCCAGGTGTAACCGGGGGTGATCGGTCCGCCGTAATCCAGGTCTTCCCAGGCCAGAACGTAGGTCGGAACGCCGCCCCTCAGTGCGGTGATGTTGTAAACCAGGCACTGCGGGTCACCATCGAACGGCGCGTGCAGGGAACCGGCCCCGGAAGCACCCAGGTCGTTGTAGAAGCGGTTGGTGAAAAACAGCTCGGGTTCCGGGGCGTTGCCGCCGCCGTCCTGGGTCCCGTTGGGGTTCAGGTAGAAACCGAACCGCGTCATCCCGCCGGAAAACGTGATGCTCACGGTGGCGCCTTGGCTCATCGGACCGTCGAAGACCACCCCGTCGTCCACGCCGTCGATTACGGGCGGTGCGCTGAGGTCCTCGGCGTACCACCCCATGATGTTGCGGTTGCTGAACCCGGCCACCTCGCGGATGATGAGGCCGTCGACCCCCAGATCCTCCCAATAGGCGGGATCTCCGTCACCTGCGTTGTGTCCTTCGTAATCGGTGGCGGCGTCGATGGCGCCCGGCCCGTATTCGTTGTCCAGGATAGACTGCAAAGCCACGTTGT
>CAZJGK010000066.1:0-17879 GCA_964545545.1 uncultured Fibrobacteraceae bacterium
GTGGTGGCCTCGACCTACTGCAACAGCTGGATCTTCGAATCCCTGGCCGATAGCGATCCCTTCGCAGGCATGGCGCGGGCCTACACCGAGCTGTTCATCGTCCGCAGCGAAACCTACAAGGAGAAATACCTGCGGACCATGATGGAGGATTACGCCGTCGACGGGATCATTTTCCACGACGCGAAGACCTGTCCCAACAACTCGAACTGTCGCTACGGCATGCCCCAGCGGCTGACCAAGGCCAGCGGCGTGCCCTACGTGACCATCAACGGTGATCTCAACGATCTGCGCCTCTATTCCGAGGAGCAGACCCGAACCCAGTTCGAGGCCCTGGTTGAACAACTCCAGGAGTCGCGCTGAGGATGGGGAGCTTCGTGGACAGGATCTATTGCGGAGTGGACATCGGGGCGGCCGCCACCAAGCTGGTGCTCATCGATGCAGGGAAAGAAGTGCTGGCCAGGGAGGCGCTGCCCTCGGGAGTCGATTACGCCGCGACGGCACAGCGCTGTCTCGACCTGGCCTTGGGCACGGCCGGCCTTACGGGTCCGCTGACGGTCACGGTGGCAACGGGCTATGGACGCAACAATGTGGACTTTGCTCAGGAGACCCGCACCGAGATCCATTGCCACGGCCTGGGCTGTTTCCACGGCGCGCCGGGGGCCATGACCCTCATCGACATCGGCGGCCAGGACAACAAGGTCATCCATCTGGATGACAAGGGGCGGCGCCGGGATTTCCACATGAACCGCAAGTGCGCCGCCGGTACCGGGGCGTTCGTCGAGGAGATCGCCCTGCGCCTCGGCCTGCAGGTGGGCGAGTTGAACGGGTTGGCCCGCTCAACCCTCGAACCGGTGAAGCTCGGCAGTTTCTGCACGGTATTCGCCAAGACCGAAATCCTGTCCCACCTCAGACGGGGTGAACCCGTGGCGGGCATCGTGCGCGGGGCTTTCGTCTCGGTCGTCGACCGCATCCTGGAAATGGATCCTCTCGAAGGAGATGTCGTGGCCACCGGCGGGGTGGTCGCCTTCAACTCGGTGATCGTGGATATCCTCGGCGAACGTCTCGGCAGGCCGGTTTCCGTGCCTGAAGAGCCGCGGTTCACCGGCGCTCTGGGCGCCGCCCTGACGGCCGCGGCACTCGACGGCGAACCTGATTCTCAGCAAAGGAAGGCATGACCATGCTGGACGGATTGTTCAGGCCGCGGGCGGTCGGAGTGATCGGGGCTTCGGAAAACCCCTATTCCATCGGGCACATCGTGGTGCAGAACCTGGTCAAGTACGGATTCAAGGGCCCGGTATTTCCCATCAATCCCAAGGGTGGCTGTATCCGCAGCATGCAGGCCTACCGTTCCATCCTTGAGGTTCCCTGCGACACCATCGACCTGGTGAACATCTCCATCAAGAACACCTACGTGCCCGGCGTTCTCGAGGAATGCGGCCAGAAGGGGGTGAAGTTCGCCATCGTCCATTCGGCGGGTTTCAAGGAGGTTGGGCCCGAAGGCGAGGCCTTGCAGGAAAAGATGGTCGCCACGGCCCACAAGCACGGGATCCGGATCTTCGGTCCCAACAGCCAGGGCATCCAGAACGCCGACCCCGAAGTGTCGGTGTACGCCAATTTCACTTTTGTGCCCCAGAAACCGGGCAACATTTCCATCATCGCCCAGGGTGGCGGCATGGGCGAGATGCTCAAGTTACACCTGCACAATGTGGGCCTCGGCCACCGCATGTACTGCAGCTACGGCAACGAGTGTGACCTGACCATGCCCGAAATCCTGGACTACTACGGGCAGGACCCGGGCACCCGGGTGATCATGATGCAGACCGAAAGCTTCAAGAACCCGCGTGCATTCCTGGAGGCCGCCGCGGCCATCACGCCGCACAAGCCCATCCTGGCCATCAAGGCGGGGCGCACGCACGAGGGTTCGGTGGCGGTTTCGTCGCACACCGGAGCCCTGGTCGACCAGGCGCTCATGGCCGAGGCCATGTACCGCAGGGCGGGGGTCGTCCAGTTCACCGATACCCACCAGATGATCAAGACCGCCATCGCCATGTCCACGCAGGAGCCGCCGCGCGGCAACCGCATCGGCATCATCACCAATACCGGAGGGCCGGGCATCCAGGCGGTGGACGAGTCCGTCGGCAGCGGCCTGGTGTTGGCCCGGTGGTCCGAGGCCGGCAAGGCCCGGCTCAAGGAAAGCCTTTTTGCCGAGGCCAGCCTGGGCAACCCGGTGGATGTGGTCGCCACGGCCGACCACAACCATTACCACGAGGCCGTCAGCACCCTGCTGGCCGAAAAGGACACGGACATGGTGCTGGTGTTCTTCGTCACCGCGCCGTTTACCGACACCGATGCCATCGCCGTGAAGATCAAGGAGGCGACGACGGGTTCGGACAAGCCCGTGGTCGTGGTGGTGGAAACCAGCAGCGAGCGGTACGCGTTGATCGACAGGTTGCGCGCCTCCGGTTTGCCGGTGTTCGAATTCGCCGAAGACGGCGCGCGTGTGCTGGCGGCCATGGCGAAGTACAGCGCCCTGCGCGACCGGCCACAGGAGACGGTGCCGGATCTGGATGTCGATCGGGCTTCGGCCGCCAAGCTCATCGCGGCCCACCGCGGCCGCGACGAGTACGTCGCCCAGGACGATGCCTTCGCGCTCCTGAAGGCCTACGGCATTCCCGTGCCCAGGACGGCGCCCCTGGCCGGTGAGGCGGAGCTGGAAAAAGCCGCCGAGGCCGTGGGTTTTCCCTGCGTGCTGAAGGTCGACAGTAAGGAGGTCGTCCACAAGTCCGATGCCGGCGGGGTGGTCCTGGATATCGCCGACATGGCGGGGCTGCGGGCGGCTTATGAGGGGATGCGGAAACGCTTTCCGGGCGGGAAGCACTCCTTTCTGTTGATGCAGCAGATGCCCGCGGGTACGGAAATCATCCTGGGGATTGCCGCCTCACCGGGACTGGGCAGCCTCGTGATGTTCGGTCTCGGGGGGATCTTCGTCGAGGCCCTCAAGGATGTTTCCGTTGCGGTGGCCCCGGTGAGTCGTGTCGAGGCCCGCGAACAGATGGCCTCCACCCGTGGTTTCAAGGTTCTCGAAGGCCTGCGCGGGAAACCCGGCGTGGATCTCGAAGCCCTGACCGACCTGGTGGTGCGGGTGGGGTTGCTGGCCGCCGATTTTCCGGACATCACCGAGATGGATCTCAACCCCGTTTTCGCCTATCCGCGGGGGACGGCCCCGGCGGCGGTCGATGTCCGGATCAAGGTGCGGTAGTCCATGGTCCGGTTGATCCCCCTGCTGGTGGTGGTCGTCTACCTGGCCGGGCTTTTCGGCGTCACGGCCTGGGCCCGCAGGCTGACCGCCAAGGGCGGCGGCGGCATGGTCGGATTTCTGCTTGCCGGCCGCAACCTGCCCACGGTGGTGGTCGCGGCGTTGCTGGCGGGACTGGCCGTGGGCGGGGCTTCGACCATCGGAGTGGCTGAACAGGCGTACACCATGGGCATCTCGGCCGGCTGGTACAATGCGGCCTGGGCCGCGGGCGCCGTCGTCATGGGCCTGTTCGCGGCGCGGCGCTACCGGCGCTGGGAAATCACCACCCTGCCCGAGTTGTTCGAACGGCATTACGGCGTCGGGGGCCGGGTCCTGGGTGTGGTCGGCCAGCTCGTGATCCAGATCGTCATCACCTCCCTGCAGTATGTGGCCGGTGGCGCCATCTTGTCGGCCCTGTTGCCCGGACTCATTTCCTTCCACATAGGCATGGCCATCACCGCGGCGGTCTTTGTAGGCATCACCCTCATCGGGGGCTTCTGGGCCGCCGGGCTGACCAACGTGGTCAATGTGCTGGTTATCTATCTGGGGATCGGACTGGCGGTCATCCTGACCCTGGGCCGGGTCGGAGGGCTCTCGGGCCTGGCGGCTTCCCTGCCTGCCGGACACCCGGGATTCCATCCGGGCGCCGTGGGCGGGGGTCTGATCCTGGCTTGGTTCATCGTCATGATCACCATGGCCCATTCGACCCAGGCGGTGATCCAGGTGGGATTCGCGGCCAGGGACGCCCGCACCGCCGGCCGCGGTTATCTGCTGGGCGGATTGATCATCGCCCCGGTGGGATTTCTCAGCGCCCTTCTGGGTCTGGCGGCCGTCGTGCTGCATCCGGGGATCCTGCCGACCGAAGCCCTGCCCCAGGTGGTGCTGGGCCTGAACCCCTGGGCCGCGGGGGTCATCCTGGCTGGCTTGTGGGCTGCCGATGTGAGCACGGCCTCGGCCCTGCTGCTGGGCAGCGCCACGCTCGTGTCCAATGACCTGGTTAAACGGTTCTGGTTGCCCGACCTGAAGCCCGCCAAGGAACAGCTGCTCTGCCGGTTGACGGTGATGGCCGTGAGCATGGTGACCTTCGGCCTGGCCCTGACCGTGACCGGCATCCTCAAGGTGCTGCTGGTCGCCCTGACGTTGACCACGTCCTACACCCTCATCGTCCTGATGACCATGCTGGCGCCCCGTCTTTGCCGCAGGGGATCGGCGGTGTGGACCTTGGCGATGACGAAAATCGCCCTGGTGGTCTGGCTGGTGGCCCCGGCGTCCTGGCGCGTGTTTCCCCACCCGGTGTATTTCATGTGGCTGGTCAGCCTGGCGACTTTTTTCGCCGTGACGCTGGTTGACCGCCGCCGCATTTGACCCTGCTTACGGCACCAGCACTGCCCGTTTCTTCAAGGTGCCCGCGTGTGCGGCATCCAGGACGGCATTGATGTCGGCCAAGGGATGCTTTTCCACGAACGGCGAGACCTTGATGCGGCCCGCCGCGATCCATTCCAACACCTCGGGATAGAGGGTGGGATCGCAGCCCCAGTTGCCCCGGGCCGTGGCGTCGAAGGCCATCAGGTTGCTCAACCGCAGTTCAAGCTTGGCCATTGTAAAACCGACCACGGCCAGATGGGCGCCCTGGTTCAATAGGGCGAAGGCGGTTTCCTGCCCCGCAAGAGTGCCTGAGGTCTCGAAAATCCGCCAGCAGGCGCGAGGGGCGCCGAGCTTGGCGGCGGCTTCCTTGACCTGGGATTTCACACCCCGGATGTCCAGACCCGAGGTATTGATGACGGCGGAGGCTCCGTATTGATGGGCGGTCTCGAGCTTGGCGGGATCGATGTCCAGGGCGATGACCGTTGCCCCGGTGGCGGCGGCGATCTGGATCCCGTGGATGCCGATTCCGCCGGCCCCGATGCAGACCGCCAGATCGCCGGCGACCAGCCCGGAGTGGCGCACGGCCTGGAAGGGGGTGGTGATGGCGTCGGAAACCACGGAAAGCTCCCAGAGTTGGTGTTCGGCGAGCACGCTGTCGGGGATCGGGCATAGATACCGGGCGGGCACCACGGCATGGCTGGCGAAGCCTCCGTGCCGATCGTTGCCGGGCATGACCTGATGCTTGCATATCCGGCGGTGGTCGGCCCGGCATAGTTCACACTCGCCGCAAGGCAACACGGCCGGCACGAGAACCTTGCGGTTCAGAAGTCCAGGATCCACACCCTCGCCGAGGGCCGTGACCGTGCCGCTGATTTCATGCCCCAGGGCCAACGGGAGGTCCGCCCGCGTGGGGACGCCAAGGTGAAGGAAGGAAATGTCCGTGTGACAGACGCCGCAGCCGGCCACTTCGACCACGGCCTCGCCGGCGGGAGGATGCGGGATGGGTTCGACCTGGAGTGAACAGGGCTCGCCCTGGGCGGTCATCACCCAGCGATTGCATTCAGTCGCGTTCATGAGGCCTCTCCTTTATCGTAGAGGTTGGATACGGGAACCCGGAAGGCCCACAATGCGGCTCCGATAGCTCCGACCAGGATGGGATTGGGCACGGTCCGGACCTCGACCCCCGTTTTGGCGGCGAGGGCCTGCAGGACTCCCGGGAAATATTCGGCGACGCCGCCGGTGACCAGGATCTCCGATTCGAAATTCACCATCTCGATGACCCGGTCGGCGATGGAATGGATGCAACCGAGAGCCACCTCCTCGCGGGAAGCGCCCTCGCGCAATCGTTCGAGGATGTCCTGGCCCGAGAAGGTGGAGCAATAGCTGCCGATCGAGGCGGGTTCGACGGCCATGGTGGCCATCTCTTGCAGGCGGCTGGGATGCACATCGAGCTGCCTGGCGGCAAAATTCAGGAAGGTGCCGATCCCGGCGGCGCAGCGACGCAGGGTGTGTACGGAGATGGGCAGGCCCTTTTCATCGACGCGGATGGCCTTGGGATCGCGGCCCCCGATGTCGACCACCCACACGGGGTGGGGATGGTGGTGGAAGGCTCCCAGGGCGTGGCAGGAGGCCTCACCCAGGAACGTGGTCGCCATGGGGGCACAATTGTCACCGAAACCCGTGGCGCAGATTCCCACCAGCGCTCCGGATTCCACTTGGGCTTCATCCAGGGCCATGGTGAAGGCTTCGGAGATGCGGTCCTGGAAATAGCCGCGGCGGGGTACGATGGCATTGCCCAGCAGGGCGCCCTCCTCGCTCAACACGGCCGCCTTGACGCACTCGGTCCCGGCGTCCAACCCCACGGCGATTCGTATCTGGTCGGTCATTTTCGCTCCTGATTCCGGTGCCCGTTTCCGCAGAACCGCCAGCTTTACTTGCCTGCCGCCAACTCCTTGATCTGGATGAAATCCCGGAGTTTCTCCATGAGCTGATTCATGGAGAACAAGCGCAGGTCATGGGTGTCGCCTTCGAGAACCAGGGTGTCGATACCCGTCCGGTTCCGCAGGCGCGACTCCAATCCGTAGGTCACGTTGCTTTCGGTGAGCGCGGTGCGCCCCTCGTGGTAGATCACGCCGTCGACACCGTAATCCTCGAAGGCCTGGCCCAGAAAATCCTCTTTGAAGGCGTCGGACCGGTTATGGAAGATGCCGGTGTAGGCCCGGGCCATGCTCTCGATGGGATTGGCCGGGTCCAGAAGGTCCTGGGTCAGGATCCCGCAGTAGGTGGAGGCCACCACGGCCACGCGATGGTGCAGGAACAGGTCGGAGATGGGCCTCAGTGCCGGCCAGATGGGCGGCCCTTCCCAGTAGAAGCGGAACCTTTCCCCCGGAACGGCTCCGACCTTGTTCGCCACGCGGTCCTCGATTTCGGCCTTCAGCAGGGAGTAATAAGCGACCCCCTCGGGTGTTCCTCTCATGATGATGGATGGGGCGATGTGGATCAGCATGTCGAAGAAGGTCAACGGTGACGGCACGGTTCGGCAAAGGCCCAGGATGTCGTTCCACAGGCCGCGGCACTTGTTGGACAGCTCGACGACTTCGGCCAGGCGGTCAAAATCGAGTTTGCGTCCTCCGATTTCCTCGAGTTTCTCAGCCATGCGCAGGAACTGTTGCCCGGCGGCGTTGACCTCCTCCGGCCCCACTTCGTGGAGGTAGGCGGGGGGATGCAGCCCGAGTACCGGGACCCGGAAATGGCGGCCGTAGTAATCGAACCAGCGGATGATGTGGGTGCCGTAGTTGGTGTTGTAGGCCACCAGATCAGGCTGGGGCGGACCATCGATGCCGTACACCGAAACCAGGGGACTGTCGCCCATGAGCATGGCCCCGATATCGCTGGCCATGGCGGAACTGGCGAACTGGGAGAAGCCCTCTTGAAGGGCACGAGGGATGTAGCGGTGGGTGCGGCGGCTGGCTCCGATCAAGGCGGCGTGGTTTTCGGGAAAGTAGATCTCGTAGCCCATGGCCCTGAGCAACTCGACGGGTCCGGTCCCCGAGCACCAGGCGACCTTGCGCCGGGGATCCTCGCTGGCCGCCTGCAGATTCCGGTAACAGGAGGTGAGCAGTTCCTTGAGCTTGGGAGCGGCCTCCAGGGGGACACGACTGACGGGCATGCCGCCGCCGGGGGCCAGCCTGATGGGACGCGCAGCCTTGGGCCCGAGCTGGGGTGGTATGGTTCCGGAGGATCCCTCGGCAGCGGCACGCAACGCGGCCGCGACCTCCTGTTTGCGCAAGAATTTCTGACGCTCCCGCGAATGGATGAACTGGACCAGCCCGCGGTTGTGGGGGGCATCGAGACCCAATCGTTCAGCTTCGCGGACAACGGCCCCGTTGATGGCGTCCACCTCGGTGCGGTAGTCCCGCGCCAGATCCTGCCACATGGAGGGGCGGTTTTTTCCGAGCGCCTTCTGGGATGCGACGACGGGGGCGTAGGGGTCCTCCTCATTGATGATGGGTATGCCGCGGGCCTTCATCACCGCCACGATCTCCAGGCACAGGTGGCGCATGAAATCCTGAAGCTGGGTGTCGTCCAGGAGTTCGCGGCAGGTCAGACCGGTCAGGGCGGAGACCGGGTTGACGACCGCGTTGTGCAGGAGCTTGTGCCAGATGACGTCGTCGATCTGCTGGACGATCGCGGTATTGAGCCCCGATTTCCTGAAAACTTCGCCGACCTGTTCGATTTTCGGCGTGATCAGGCCGTCGTAGGGGGCGATCTGGATTGGTTTGATGCCGGGACGGTAGCGGATGCGGTTGGGGCCCGTGTGCTGAATGCTGTGGTAGGTGATTCCGCTGAGCACTTGGGAGGGGTTGATGATCCCGGCCATGATGTCGGTATTGCCGATGCCGTTCTGCATGGACAAAACGAAGGTCTCGGGCCCGACCACGGGCAGAACGGCCTTCAGGGCCGTCTCGGTCTGGTAACTCTTGACCGAAACGAAGACCAGGTCGGCGACCGGCAATCCAGCCACGGACGAGGCGACCTTCAGGCGCACACAATGGTCACCCTGGGTGCCCTCGGAGACGAACAGGCCCGACTCGTTCAACAGTTTTTTGCGCGCCTCGTTGATCTCGATGAGGGTGACATCTTCACCGCCGGTGGTGAGCAGGGAACCGACCAGGCCGCCGAGGGCGCCCGCGCCGACGATGACGATTCTCATCGGTTTCTCCATTCCGGCCGTCGCTTCCCGTAGAAGGCGTCGATCCCCTCTGCCGGGTCCTCGGCCGTCATCAATTCGCCCAGGAATACCTGCTCGGCCGCCGCCAACAAAGCGTCGAAATCTCGGCCCAGGCTCCGTTTCAAGGTGGTCGTGTTCAGTCGCAAAACCAGCGGGCTGGCCTTGCGGAGATCCTTCAGAACGCTTTCCAGGGCCTCCTCCAGCGCAGCGCCGGGCACGACCTGGGAGACCAGACCCATGCTCTGCATTTCGGCAGCGCCGTAGCTCCGACCCGAGCAGGTGATTTCCATGGCGCGGGCGCGGCCCACCAGTTCGGGCAGGACGACGACCCCCACGGGCGCGAAAAAGCCCAGGCGGATCTCAGGTTGTCCGAAAACAGCCTCTTCAGAGGCCAGCAGGACATCGGCCATCAAAGCGAGCTCGAATCCCGCGCCCATGGCCGCCCCACCCACAGCCATCACCACCGGCACCTGCATGCTGTCCAGCCGGCGGAACAACCGGCCGAAGAGGGCGATCATGGCGTGGACATTCTCGGGGCGGTGTTCGCCGACATCGGCCCCGGCGCAGAAGGCCTTGCCCTTGCCGGAAATGGCGACAGCCTTGAGGGAGCGGTCTTCCGCGGCGCGCTCCAGCAATCCGGTAAGGGTTTCCATGAGAGCTCCGGTCATGATATTCACCGGCGGGTTGTCCAGGGTCAGGTAGGCCACATCGTCATGGACCCGATAATCGACCAAGGCTGATTCTTTCATGGTTACCTCCGGTTAATCCGGGTCACAAGGACCCGGTGCGCACCCAGACGGTTCCGGGCGCTTCAAGGGTGTAATGGATCTTGATCCGCTCGCATTCCTCGCACATGCGGGGCACGACCTGGAGCGGCATGCCGATGGCAATGTCACCCGGGGAGATGGTGGCGCCGCAGTGGGCCAGCAGACGGCCGGCCTCTTCCAGCTCGACAACACCGAGGGTGTACGGGGTCAGTTCCTGGAATCCCGCGGGAGCCGCGGCGATCTCCGTGAAGGTGGTCAGGACCCCGCGACCGCTGATCTCCTGGAACGTGAAGGAGTCCAGGCCGCATACGGGGCAGTCGGACCGCGGCGGAAACGAAACTTGGCCGCAGCCCGTGCAACGTGAGGCGACCAGCCGGCCGTCCCTGAGGTGGTCCGCGAAGGCGGCGACCTTGGTGCCGGGGCAATAGTTGACCATGCCGAACCAGGAGAACACGCTCAGTCCTTCCGTAGAATGTTCACGAAACAATACTGGCCGATCCCGCCGAGGTTGTGGGTCAAGCCGATATCCGCACCGGGTACCTGGCGTTCGCCGCAATCACCGCGAAGCTGGGATACGATCTCACAGGTCATGGAGACTCCGGTGGCCCCGATGGGATGGCCTTTGGCCTTCAGTCCGCCGTCCACGTTCACGGGTGTCGGGCCGCCGATGAAGGATTTCCGGTCGGCGATGAATCGCCCTCCCTCGCCGGAGGGACAGAATCCCAGGTCCTCATAGGCCATGATTTCGGAGATGGTGAAACAGTCGTGGACTTCGGCAACCTTGATGTCCGCAGGTTTTACCTTGGCCATGGCGTAGGCGTCAGCCCCGGCCCGGCGGGCCGCGGCCAGGCCGGACAAATCATCCCTGCGCAACACGGACATGCTGTCGCTGGCGCACCCCAGGCCGTCGAGCCAAACAGTCCGGTTGCTGCCGAGCTTGCGTGCGGCCTGGTCCGAGGCCAGGATCACGCACGCGGCTCCGTCGGCGTTGGCGCAGCAGTCATACACCCGCAAAGGCGAGGCCACGGGATCCGAGGCCAGGACCTTGTCCACCGTGATCTCCTTGCGGAACATGGCCTTTTCATTCAGGGCGCCGTAGTGGTGATTCTTGACGGCGACCTGGGCGAGCTGTTCAGGGGTGGTCCCGTAAAGATGCATGTGGCGCTGGGCAAACATGGCGAAGTACCCGGGAAACGTGGTGCCGAATCCGGATTCCCACTGGACGTCACCCACGCGGCCCATCAGGGCCAGAATCTCGGGGGTTTCCAACTCCGTCATTTTCTGGCAGCCGATCACCGCCACGATGTCGTGCCTGCCGGCCTGGATGGCGAGCCAGCCGCTGTAAAGGGCGGCCGACCCGGAGGCGCAGGCGGCCTCGGTCAACCAGACCGGCCGGGGGTTGAGGTTCAGGTATTCCTGGATGACGCCGGCCAGCGAACGCTGCTTGTGGTATTCGGGTACCGATCCGATCACAGAAGCCTCGATGAGGCCGGGATCCAGGCGGGCGTCGGCCAGGGCCAGGCGGTAGGCCTCGCAGGCGATCTCCTGCACCGTGGCGTCGCTGCGACGCCCAAAAACCGATTGGCCCTGACCGATGATCCCGACCCTTTTCATCATGGTCCTCTCATGGTTCAGAGGTACTGGCCGCCGTCCACCTTGATCACTTCCCCGGTAATGTGCCGGGCTCCCTCGCCGCAGAGAAAAGCCACGACCCGGGCGATGTCCACGGGTTCCGCCAGGCGGCCCACCAGGGTTTCCTGGATGGCGGTCTCCAGAAATTCGGGGGCTAGCGCTGCGGCCATTTCGGTGGCGACCATGCCCGGAGCCACGGCATTGACCGTGACGTTGAACTTGCCCAGTTCGCGGGCGACGGTCTTGGTCAGGGCGATGACCCCACCCTTGGCGGCGGTATAATTGGCCTGGCCATACTTGCCGCGCAGTCCGTTGATGGACGTCACGTTGACGATACGCCCGCCGCGCTGGTCCTTGAAAAGCCTTGCCGCCTCCCGGATGTAGTTGAAGTATCCGGTCAGGTTTACCGCCAGGACATCGCTCCAGGCCTTGTCCGTCATCTTCCAGACCACGGCATCCCGGGTGATGCCCGCGTTGCAGACCAGGAAGTCCAGACGCCCCAATTCGGCCAGTGTCCCGGCGACGACCTGGTTGGCCGCAGTGCTGTCGGCGGAATCCGCAGCAAAGACCGCCACACGCCGGCCCAGGTCCACGACTGCGATGCGTATCCGCTCGGCGTTCTCCTGATCCCCCAGGTGGGTCAGGGCGACGTCGCAGCCTTGTCGTGCCAGTTCCAGGCATATGGCCGCCCCGATGCCTCGGCTGCCGCCGGTCACCAGAGCCACGCTGTTTTGCAGGTCATCCTTCATTTTGACCTCGAGCCGGAGGGGTGTCTTGCCTGTTCGTTGTCAGCCCGTTCATGACCAGATCGATCATATCCCGACAGAGGACATCGGTCCCGCCGTCCCTGGTGGGGTCGTACCACATGAAGATCCAGTTCAGCATGCCAAATATAAACAGGGCCTGGCGCCGGATGCCGGGATCGGTCAGGGCGTCGTGTTCGGGCATTCCCCGCAGATCGGCGATGACTTTGGCCAGGCAATGGAAGTAGCGTTTGCGCAACCGGCCGATGATCTCGAACCGCTCGCCCTTCAGGGTTTCCAGCTCGTAGGTACAAACCTTCAGTTCGTTGAAATGTGTCGTGAAGTATTCGAGGTGATTCCGGATCATCAGGTCCAGGCGCCGCCGGGGATCCACTTCGGCGCCCAGCGCGGTTTCCTGCAGTTCCAGCAGGGAGCTGAAGGTAAGATCCTGGATCAAGAAGAGCAGATCCTCCTTGTTCTTGAAGTAGTAGTAGAGGCCGCCCAGGCTCAAGTCGGTAGCCTGGGCCACGTCCCGAATGGAGGTCTGGCTGAATCCGCGCTCGGCCATGAGGGCCGAGGCGCGGGAAATCAAACGCTCGAACTTTGGGGCAGTCCGCAAGGATTTGCTTCCCGGCATCTGATCGGTGGTGATGAGCCGTTCGGAGTCCATGGCCCGGTCACTCCTGTTGTGTTTTCGCCCGCAGTCCGGTCAGGATCTTCTCGGGCGTGATGGGGAGTTCGGTTACCCTCACCCCGCAGGCGTTGTAGATGGCGTTGCCGATGGCGCCGAGGATCGGCAGCAGGCAACCTTCGCCGATCTCCTTGGCGCCGAAGGGTCCGCGTGGCTCATAGCTTTCCACGGCACGCGACATGATGTGCGGAGTGTCACTGATGGTCGGCACCAGATAACCGTGCAGATCGGGGTTCACGATGGAACCATCAGTCCGCACCAGGGTGTCTTCCATCAGGGTTTCACCCAGGCCCATGATGATGCCGCCTTCGACCTGTCCGTGGAAGGTCACCGGGTTGATCACCGTCCCGGCGTCGCTGAAATCGTAGAACTTGTCGACTTTCACATACCCGGTTTCCAGGTCGACGGTGACTTCGCACACCGCGGTGGAGAAACTGTAGGCGGGCGAGGTACCGACGGCCGCGCCCTTGTACTTGCCGCCCAGGTTCGGGGGCGGCGAGTAGTAACCGTTCCCGGTCACGGGGCCGCCCCGGGAAAACGCCTCACGGGCGACCTCGTCCCAGTCCACGCCGATCTGGGGATACTCTTTCACGAAGATACGCCCCTCGCGCGCGGTCATGGCGGCGCTGTCGCACCCGAGCATTTGCCCCGCCACTTCCAGCAGTCTGGCCTTGATCTCGGCCGCGGCCATGCGGACGGCGTTGCCTGCCATCAAGGTCACCCGGCTGGAGTAGCTGCCCAGGTCGGTAGGGTCGAGCACCGAATCGTTCTCCACCAGCCAAATCCGATGATAGGGGATGCCCAGCTCCTCGGCGGCGATCTGCGGCAGGACGGTATTGCTGCCCTGGCCGATCTCGGTGGCCGCAATATGCAGGGAGGCCCCCATGCCGTCCTCGGAAATGCGGATCATGGCGTTGGAATGGGGAAACTTGGAACGGTAGATCGGATAACCGGCGCCCGAAACGAATCCGCCGCAACCCACGCCGATGCCTTTACCCGGAGGCAACGAGCCGCGTTTGTTGTCCCAGTCGGTAGCGGCGCGGGCCTGTTCCAGGGTGGCCTTGAACTCGCACGACGATATGTCGAGGTCGTTGCACGTCAGAGTATCGGGATCCATGGCGTTGCGGAGTCTGATGTCCATGGGATCCAGACCCAGCTTTTCGGCGGCCATGTCCATCAGGGTCTCGCAGGCGAAGCGGGGCTGGGGCACGCCGTGTCCGCGGAAGGCTCCGCTGGCGGGCAGGTTGGTGAACATCCGGTAGCCGTCGTATTTGTAGTTCGGGATCTTGTAGAGGGTCGGAACCATCGAGCCGGCGTAGTAGGCGGTGATGACGCCGAAGGATGTATAGGCGCCGCCGTCAAGCAGGATGCGGGATTGGCAGGCGGTGATGGTCCCGTCCTTTTTGACGCCCAGCTTCATCTCGATGTACTGCTTATGGCGGCCGCGGAAGTGATGGAACATCTCCTCGCGGGTGTACTTCATCATCACCGGCCGCCCGAGCATGCGTGCGAAGATGACCGCACACAGGTCCAGGGGTGTGGTCTCGGCCTTGCCGCCGAAACCGCCGCCGATGGCGGGGGTGATGGTCCGGATGTCGCCCTGGGGAATTTCGAAAACCCGGCTGAGCATGTGGCGCAGGTAATGGGGCGCCTGGTTCGAAGACCAGACCGTCAGCTTCCCGGCGTGGTGCTCCCAGCGGGCGATGGTTGCGTGGGGCTCCATGGGGGCCTGGTAAGTCCGGTTGCCCACGAAGGTATCCTCGACGATGCAGTCGGCTGCGGCGAAACCCTTTTCCACATCGCCGAAGTGCCATTCCACGCTCGTGTTGATGTTGTTCTTGTAGCGCGGATTTTCAGGATGGATCTGGGGCGCACCCTCGGCCAGCGCGGACATGGGGTCGAACACCGCCGGCAGTTCCTCGTATTCCACCTTGATCAACTTCAGCGCCTCTTCGGCGGTCGTTTCGTCTTCGGCGACGACCGCAGCCACCTCGTCCCCGATGTAGCGCACGCGCTCCTTGGCCAGGACATACTCGTCGTATCGCGCGGGACTGACCCCATACATGATGTCCGGCACGTCCTTGCCCGTGATGACGGCCAGCACACCGGGCAGGGCCGCAGCCGCAGCCGTGTCGATGCTCTTGATGAGGCCATGGGCGACGGTGCTGCCCAGGCACTTGCCGTAGATCATCCGCTGCAGCTTGATGTCGGCAGTGTACTGGATGCGGCCGGTCACCTTGTCGGGGCCGTCGTACCGGGTCACGCCCCGCCCGACGGTGGCGTGATCGCGCTGCTGGTCCCTGTCCTCGTGCGGTCCGGGCTCGGTATCCAGGGGAGTGTCCGTGAAGCTGCGCCAGTCCTTGACGGCCTCCAGGATGCGAGGATAAGTGCCGCAGCGGCAGAGGTTTCCGGACAGGGCGGTCTTGATCTCCATCTCCGTGGGGGAAGGTTGCTTCTCGATGAGTTCCAGGCTGGACATGATCATGCCGGGGGTGCAGAACCCGCACTGAAGGGCCCCGTGCTTGAGGAAGGATTTCTGCAGGGGGTGCAGCTCGTTATCCTGGGCCACACCCTCGATGGTCCTGATCTCGGATCCATTGCAGGTGCCGGCCAGGACCAGGCAGGATGTGACCGCATGGCCGTCAAGCAGCACCGTGCAGGCACCGCAGTCTCCCACATCGCAGCCACATTTGGTGCCGGTCAGCCCCAGATCTTCGCGCAGGACCTGTTTCAGGGTGGCGGTGGCCTTAACGCCCAGGATGTGCCGCATGCCGTTGACGGTGAAGGAGACCAGGTTGGTGCCGGCGGAGGTGTCGGGTGTCATCGGTTTCCCCCCTGGGCCCTGGCGGTCGCCGCGGCCAAAGCCCGGCGGGTGAGCACCGCGACGATCTCGCGGCGATACTCGGCGCTGCCGCGCAGATCGGAAATGGGTTGGGCCTCGGTGGCGGCGATGCGCCCGGCCTCGGCAAACACCGCGGCGCCGGGTTTGCTTCCGGTCAGGCCGGCGGCGGCTTTCTCGGCGAACAGCGGAACGGGTCCCACGGCGCCCATGACGATCTTGGCCTCGTCGAGTTTGCCTCCGGTGATCCGGACCCAGGCGGCCACCGAGGCCACCGCCAGGGCCGACCCGCCGCGCAGGGAGAATCGCTGAAAACTAGCTCCGGATCCCGGCGGTTGTCGTGAGAAGAGGATTTCCCGCAGGATCTCTCCTGGCTTCAGGACGGTGATCCGTGGGGCAAGAACAAAACCGCGCGCCGGAACTGTACGGTCGCCGGCAGGTCCGGTGATGACGATGTCGGCGTCTGCCGCGCAGGAAATCACCGGAGTGTCGGAGCAGGGCACTCCGCAGCTGAAATTGCCGCCCATGGTGCCCCGGTTGCGGATCTGGCGCCCGGCCATGGTCACGATGGCCTCGGCCAGGGGCGGAAAGATCTCCGCAACTTCGGGAGCCTCGGCAATCCTGGACAAGGAAACCATGGCTCCGATATGCAGAGTGTCGCCAACCAGGATGATCCGCCGCAGATCCTCGATGCGGTCCAGGGAAATGACATGTTCCACGGATTTGCGACCCGAACGCAGGTCAACGAGTAATTCGGTGCCTCCGGCGAGGATGGCAGATCGGCGCCCGAACTCGCCGGAAAGTCTGCAGGCCTCAACCAGGGATGCGGGGTGATGAAGGGTGAAGTTGCCCAGAGACATAGGGTTTCGCCGCCTGTGGTGTCTGTTGGGGGGTCAAAAAGCCCCCGGCATCTTTTCGAACTGACGTTCGGTAGAATACCGGGGGTGGAGTTCCGGGTCAAGCCGGAAGTCGGGATTCGATCATTATTTAGGGCGTGGCAGCACTTGGTCGAACATCTCGTCGTCCATGAGGGCACCCTCGGCAATCAACTGCCGGTATTTTACGAAATCGATGGTGTCCGATCCGGTGAGCTTGCGGTTGTTGAAGGCGGTGAACCCCATAAAGGCCTCGCCGGACATGTTGGCGGCCAACCAGTGCCGGTTGGCGAGCTTGGTCTGATCCCAGAAGAACTTTTTCTTGGCTCGGATGCCGTCGATGGACTTCATCAGGCAACCGGGAAAGAGATTCGTGAAACGCCAGAGGATCTGGTCGATCTGGGCGTCCAGACCTGAAAAATCGATAACGCCGGCCTTGAGGGCGGCCTTGCCCGCGGCGGCCTCCTGACCTTGTTTCAGGTCACCGTAAACGATCTCCCCGCTATCCAGGAAGGTCTCGGTGACGACCAGGGGATTGCGGACCCATTTTCCGTCGATTTTCAGGACCGGAACCGACGCGGTGATCAAACCCTTGAACTTCATCTTGTAGGCGCTCCACATCTCGCACGAAACGCAGTTCCAGACCGCGTCCTCAAGACCGAGCATCCAGGGCAGAAAATCCGTGCTGCCGCCGTCGGGTGCCGAACCGTGTTTGGGGCCGGCCTGGCCGAAGACGGCCAAGTCCGAGGACAGGGTCAGGTCGCAGGCCATGCCGATCTCCTGGCCGCCGGCGATCCGCATCCCGTTGACGCGGCAAAGGGTCGGCTTCTTGCAGCCCAGGATTCCGTCGACCATGGCGTTGAACAGGTCCATGTATTCGCCGTATTCGTTGGGGCGGCGGCTGTAGTATTCGGCGTATTCCTTCGTATTGCCGCCAGTACAGAAGGCCTTGTCGCCGGTGCCTGTAAAAACGACGGCGACCACGCTGCGGTCCGACGAGGCGGCCTGAAACCCGGCGATGACTCCCTTGACCATCTCGGTGGTGTAGGAATTATATTGCTGGGGGTTGTTCAGGGTGATCCAGGCCGTGAAGAGGCCGGGCACGGGTTTGCCTTCGGGACCGATAACGGGGCGCTTTTCGTAGATCGTGCTCGGGGCTTCGGTACCCCAGTGTTCAACGCCGTACAGGGCGTGATTCTTGATGCGGTCGTCACGCGGAAGCCATTCGAGAGACATGGGAGGCTCCTTGCCGAAGATTGTGGTTTCAAAGGCGAGGCCGGAGTATATCCCAACGATCCGGAGGATTCAATACCACAAGGGAACACTGGACGCCCGCCCTCGGATCAACGAAAATCAGGCCACCATCCCTTTCCAGGAGCAAGATCATGAACGAGCCCATCCGCATCTTCGTCACCGGCGGTACTTTCGACAAGGAGTACAA
>CAZJGK010000067.1:0-1258 GCA_964545545.1 uncultured Fibrobacteraceae bacterium
CTGGCCCTGGCTTTGTTCCAGTAAGGGCGATTCATGGTGGGGGCCTCCGGGCCCCCACCGCAGACCGGAGGTGGCAAGATGGCCGCCATCAGCAACATCACAGGAATTCAAGGTAGAGTGACACCGCAAATTCCGGCTGCGCCAAAAACTTCGGGTGCCGGGGCCCCAAACGCAGGCGGATCGACGCCGTTGTCTGGGGGGGGGAAAATGAATCTAGAAGACTTGGCCGCTGAACTGGGCGCCAAGCTCGATCAATTGGGACAGGGCCATAAAATTGCCATGCGCCGGGATGACTACGGTGTGCCCATTGTCGAGGTGCTTAACAAGGAGGGGGAAGTCATCAATCAATTCCCTCCTGAAAAAATCCTTAACCTACGCCGAGTACTTGCCGATCTCTCGGGCATGGTCATCAACCAGATGACCTGACGGAGCGCCAGGGAGTCGACGGATCGACACATACCTGACCCCAGGAGATGATCATGAGTGCAATTACTTTTACGGGCCTGGCAAGCGGAATGGATACGGCCAGCATTGTTTCTCAATTAATGGAGATCAAGAAACAGCCCATATACCGGCTTCAGAACGAGCAAAAAGATTACAAGACCCAAATCTCCGCCCTGGATACCCTGAAGACTAAGCTTCTGGCCCTGCAGACCGCTGCGCAGAGTATCGACTCGGCCACCGAATTCGCATCCCTGGCGGCATCAAGCAGCGATGAGTCCCGCCTCGGAGTCAGCACAAGCTCCGATGCCGCGGCCGGGTCCTACGATATCATCGTCAAGTCCCTGGCTACGGCCCAGAAGGAGATCTCTCAGGGCTATGACTCAAAGCTGGATTCGGTCGGCACAGGAATCATTTCCTTCACTGTCAACGGGGAGACCACGGACCTGGATCTCGCGGGTGTAACCAGCCTCAACACGCTCAAGGACCAGATCAACAACGATGTTGCCGGCGTGAACGCCACCATCGTCTTCGACGGGGCGGCGACCGGCGGTTACCACCTTGTGCTCAGCAGTTCCGAGGCCGGCAGTACCGGCGCCTTCTCGGTCGACATGAGCGGACTGTCCGGCGGCATCACCCCGATTCTCACCAACCAGCAAGTCGCGGCCGATGCCGTGCTGGATGTCGATGGCATACCGGTCACCGCAACCAGCAACCATTCCTCCGATATCATCAGCGGCTTGACGCTGGACCTTTCGAAGGCCGACGAGAACACCACGATTCACGTCAACGTGAGCCGGGACGCCGCAGGCATTTC
>CAZJGK010000067.1:1358-9635 GCA_964545545.1 uncultured Fibrobacteraceae bacterium
GTCCAGGACGATTTCGGCGGTGTAAGGGACCTGTTCATCGAACGCGAGGGCAACCTGGGCAAGATGTACTTGTTGGACACCTCCATCGATGACATGACCGACAATTTCGATGGCCTGTTCAAGATTTCCACGGACTCCCTGAATCGCAAGATCGACTACGCGGACGACACCATCGCCCGTTATCAGCGCAGCGTGGATTCCTACGAGAAAACCATGAATGCCAAGTTCACGGCCATGGAAGCCATGGTCGCCCAACTCCAGTCCCAGGGCAATTACCTGAACAGCTTCACGTACCAACCCAGCTCCTAGCAAGAAAGCAGCAGCAATGTACAATTCCCGGGGACTCCAGCAATACAGGGAAACGGACATGTCCTCCATGCCGCGGGAGAAAATTCTTGTTCTGCTGTACGAGCGTTTGATCGCCGACCTCCAGAACTCCATCACGGACATCGAACGCAGCGACAAGCTCGCCATGACCAAGAATCTTAACCACGCCACGCGGATCATCAGTGAACTGCGTGTGTCCCTGGACCATGATATCGGCGGCGAAATCGCAACTAATCTGGACTCGCTATACCAGTACACCTTCTCGCAATGCCTGGAACAATTGTTGGATAAGGATCCGGGCCACGCCCGCAATTCCATCAGCGTTCTGATGCCCCTGCTGGAGGCCTGGCGGAAAATCCCCATCGGGACTGGCGACAAGGCCGAGCAGGAACGGACACGGGGCATGAATCCTGCTCAAGTCGGTACGAAGGAGACGGCAGCGCCCGAGCTTTCGCAGCCCGAGACCAAGAGTTTCGATCCCAACACCACTGTCGGGTCGTTGTCCCTATCAGCTTGACATGAAACTTATTGAAGCCATTGAACACGCCGTGAATCTTACCCTTGAGATCCAGAAGGCGCTCGACCGGGACGATACCGCGGGCGCCCTGGAGCTGCTGCCGGTCCGCAGCCTGGCCATGGACCGTTTCCAGAACGAGCACAGCAAGGCCTCCCCAGCCGAGCTCAGGGACTGCGCCTCCGGGTTGCAGGAACTGATGACCCTGGATGCGGCCCTGCAGTCCGAAGCAGGCCGCCAACTCATGTCGGCGGCTGAATCCCTGCACACCAGTCAGGCGCCGACGCACAAGCGAGCCGACCCGACTCCCTGTCTTTCCGGGTGCCTTGACCGTCATGCCTGATCCACACGAGAAAAGCCCCCACCGGCAGGAGAGGGCTTCGCGATCCAAAAATCTACACCTTACTCGGCAGGCTCACCCTCATTCCCGTTTGTTTTCAGCTTCCGGCGGATGGCGTCCATATCCACATTCTCCGAGTTGGCGGCCTTCAGGGTGGTGTTCTTGATCTCTTCATAAATCTCGTAACGATGGACGGGTATGGAACGCGGGGCTTCGATACCCACCTGAACCTGGTCACCACGGATATCCACGATCATGATGGATATATCATCCCCGATCATGATCTTTTCATTGCGTTTGCGGCTGAGAATGAGCACGGGACCTCCCTGTCCTTTTCAGGGGCGCTGAAACAGCAACCACCGAGCAGTCCTACACGGGGACCGGATCGCGGGCAACCTGTTGTGCGCCTGTAGCTTCGGACATTCCCTGGTCGGATTGACCCGCAGCGACAGCAGCCTCCAGATTTTCCAGAGACGCTTCATTCTCCACTGTGCCAACGTTTACGGCAAGCCCAAATTTGAAGTAATTGATTTCCTGCCTCATGCTGAAATCCCCGTCCAGGGTCAACTGCAGCCCTTTACGGGTTACCATGTCGAATACCAAGGGCGCCACCATGTTGCCCGTCACCTTTTCCCCGCCTGCATGGACGGTGGTGATGATCATGACGGCGATCTCTTCCTCGCAGGAATTGCCGATACGGGTCCGGCAGTCCTTATTCAGATCAAACTGATAGTCCTCCAGAAAGAGAGCGGGATGGACCACGGGGAAACCGAAATCGCCCCGGTCCAGGGACTGGAACCATTTTATGGCATGGTCGCCGCCCATGTCCATGAGCAGCCAGTTGCGCAGATGGGGCATGCCTACCAAACCCCCAGGCATTAGCAGGACGTCCTCCTGGCGATACTCGAGATCCCCAAAGCGCACGGTCTTGAATTTCGGCATTTTCGACTCCTTGTCGTCGGGCTTCTGTATGCCCGGTTATCACCTATCGCAGGAACTGGATCAGATTGTATTGGAACAACTGGCTTGTGACGGCCAGACTGGCCTGGTAACAGGTTTGGGCCCGGCTCAGATCGGTGGCGACCTGGGCGGTGTCCGCATCGTACTCCAGAGACAGATTGCTGCGCAGGCGCTCGTCCCTTGACTGCAGAACCCTCTCGGCCGAGTCGAGATCGTTCTGACGTCCACCGGTGAGAATCATCTGGCGGGAAACCATATCTTCCAGGGATTGAAGTTCCGTCAGGACCCCCCGCACCCCGTCCTGGTCCCCGGCGGCCAGAGCGGCCTTCAGGTCTTCGAGCACGCCAAACAGGCGCACCGGTGTTCCGGTCCCCGCCACGCCCAGCACCGAGGCCGTATTGGTGCCGTCGGCATTGGTGATCTCGAATTTTTCCGGACTGCCGCCCACCAGCATGATGGCCGAATCCTGGATCTGAAGTTCCATGCCAGGCACGGCGGCCTCGAACAGGGTCTTGACATCACCCAGGGTGGTGGCGCTGCTCAGATCCACCGTGTAGGAGGATCCCTGCCAATCCACCTTGATGCTGCCCAGGGGAAGGTTGCCCGCCATGGCTTCGATATCGGACAGGTTGGTCGCGGCCGAGGCCGGCGGACGCAGGTCGTTTCCGGTCAGGATTCCGCCCTCACTGGAAGCATTGATTCCCAGCGAAGTTGCCGTCATGCTGCCTTCGACGTCGGCAATGGTCAGGGGCCCGGTGCCGATGAATTTCAGGGCTGTGCCCTCAGCATTGACCGACGCGGTGATCCCGCCACCGGTGGCCGTGTTCACGGCGGTGATGACATCGTCGACCGTCAGCGCGCTCGACAAATCAACCGTCCAGCCATTGCCCACTCCGTCTTCGAGCGTGATGCTGCCAGGGTTCCATCCATCGCCCAGATTCACATCGTCCAGACTGGTGCTGCCCGATAGATGCGGGGCCAGATCCACCTGACCGCCCAGACTGGAGCTCTGGTTGCCCAGGAATACGTTGCCGGGAATGTTGACCTGGCTCTGGGAATTTGGCCCGGTCCGGCTCGTCATTCCCTGGTCGTTACCCTGGTATATGACGGTCCCCCCATTGAGTTCGAAGGGGGGCTGCGAAGTCTTGGTGCCGCCGAATATGTACGTTCCCTCTACGGTGGTATTCAGAGCATCCAGCAAACGATTGATCGCGTTGTCAACTTCCACCGTCGAGGAGCCCATGGTCTGGGCCGTGCCCAGCGCCGAAGACTCCCGCATGGCGATGACGCGGACATCGGCCAGGACATCGCTGATGTTCTGCAGGGAATTATCGGTGGTGTCCACCATGGTCCGGCTACGCGAAACATTGTTCCGGTACTGGTCATTCATGGCGATCAGCTGGTTGTAGCGCTGGATGGAACTGACCGAGCGCGGGTCATCGACATAGGAATTGACCCGGTGCATGGTTCCGGCCGTGCGCTGAGCCTGAAGCAAAGTGCTCAGGCTGCGGTTCAGGTCCCCGACAATGATCGAGGACAAGTAGCTGTCGGTCACGCGCATGGTCATGGCTTTTGCTTCCTCTCCTAGACCATGTTCAGGAGGGTTTCAAATACCGCCTGAACCGTGGTAATAACTTTGGCTGCCGCATTGTAGCTGTTCTGGTATTTGACCATGTTGGCACCTTCTTCATCCAGGCTGACACCCGACACGCTGTTCATGCGGGATTGAAGGGTGGCCACAACGTTTGACTGGTTATCCACCATCATCGAGTAGCTGGACCGCTTGCTGGCCACATCGGTCAGGAGGCTGCGGTAGGTATCGGTCACGGAACGGGACCCCGGACCATCGACACCCGCCTGGGCCAGATCGGCAATTTCCTGGGCCAACGCCGAATCGCCCTCATCGCTCGTGCGGCCCATGGCCACCAGGTCCGGGTCGGCAAGCAGCATGCTGTTGACGTTGATGGTATGCATGCTGTCCCCGGTGAAGAAGGTCTGCCCGCTGCTCAAAGGCGTCCGGCCCTGGGTATGCAAATTGTTCACCTCGGTGATCAATTGCTTGGCGACCCCATCGAGCTGGTCCCGGACATTGGTGACCTGGGTGTTCAGGCTGTCCAGAAGGCCGGACAGCTTTCCTGTCGAAAGCGGAACCTGGCTTTTCTGCCCGTTGGCCACGATGGTCATCTTGTAACCGCCGGGGACCGAGGTATAAGTGGATTCGAAGTGGGTGACGCTGTCCCGGGCGACCATGGTGCGACCCGCGAGAATGATGTCTTTCGACCCGTCATCCCGCTCCAGCACCGAGACATCTGCAATTCCCGAAACCTCGGTTATCACCCGATCGCGCTCGTCCCGCAGATCATTGGCCGGTTGGCCGTTGGTCTCGGCGGCCATGATCTGTTTATTGAGGTCGCCCACCTGATCGAGCAGGCCGTTGAGGTTCGTGATCTCGACCTCGATATTCTTCTGGATGTCCGCTTCCAGACTGTCCAGGGAATTACTTATGCCATGAAAGTCGTTGATCAGACTGACCGCGTTGTTGACCACATCCTGCTTAAGGCTCGTGTTGATCGGCGGCTGGGCCAAGGCCGCCCAGGAGTTGAAAAAGTTGGTCAGGGAATCTCCCAGGTGATCGTTATCGACAGAACCCAGGATGTTTTCAATCTCGTTGAGGGTGGAGTCCGTTGCGGAATAGGATTCCATGCGCGCACTCTGGGTGCGCAGGTTATTCTGGAGAAAATCATCGGTGATTCGCCGAATACCCTGGATCTCGACGCCTCTGCCGATGGCTCCATAGGACATGTAATTAGGCTGGCGAGCGGCGACCAGAACCGACTGGCGGCTGTAACCGGGAGTGTTGGCATTGGCGATATTGTGGCCGGTTGTGGCCAAACCTGCCTGGGCCGCAAACATCGCCGAAAGGCTGGTGTCCATGATGGAATTCAAACCGGACATGCTATTCCTTTCAGGCCTGCCTGACCAGAACCCCGCCGGGTCCCCGGTCGGTCTTGCGCGCGTCATCGCCATAGCACCCCGCAGGGTCATCGAGGACACAGCGCTTGAAGATCTCGTTCTCTTCCCGGGCCAGATCGAGGCAGAATTCCGCCAGTGACCTGTTCAGTTCATTTTGGCGCGCCAACTTGGAAGCGGTCAGCTTGATACCCCCCAGGCACTTCCTGATGCGGAATTGCAGGGCCGGATTGCCATGGATCAAAAAGGCGGTGATGTTTCCCACGGGAACGTCGAGGCCCAGGCTTTCCTTCAAATGGACCAGATATTTCTCGCGTGCACCCCGAACCTGTTCGGCCTGCCCCAGGTACAGGGACCATTCCCGGGAGTTGGCCTCCAGGCGGTCCACATCTTGCCGCTTCATGTACGAATTCTGCCGCCAGGCCAGCCGCAACAACCGGCGATATTGCTTGTGCTCCAGCTCCAGCAATTCAGCCAAACGGTCAAGTTCCCCAGCTAAAGGCGCAAATTGTCGTGTTTGGGTCTTCATGAGTTCACTCCGGACTGGGTCCTGGTATCAGCGGCGTCAGGGTGGGCATCGCCAATTCCGTGCCACCGCCCAGATCGCCGTATCGTTTGAGAACCCGGTCCACATAATTTCGGGTTTCCTGGAAGGCAGGAACAGCCCGACCGGCTCGATCAACGTTGCCCGGGCCTGCATTGTACGCGGCCAAGGCCAAGGACAGGTCCCCGTCGTACCTTTTCATCATCAGGGACAGATACCTGGCTCCACCCTGCAGGTTTTCACCCGGGTGATTCCGGTCCTTGACCCCCATGTCAGCTGCGGTAGCGGGCATCAGTTGCATGAGCCCCTGGGCGCCCTTGTCGGAAGAGGCTTGGGGATCGCCGCCGGATTCCTCCATAACGACGGCCAGCAGAAGTTCCGGGGGCAAACCCGATTCCGCGGCGGCAGCCTTGATCTCCGGCTCGAAACGGCGCAAGGTATCCGCCACCGCAACCCCCTGACTCGATGCCAGCGCCCGCAGCCGCGCTCGCTGGGCCTGACTCCCACCAGGTGAACAAACGCTGCGATAGCCCGCCACGGCGGACTTTCTGAAATCTGGATACCGGTGGCCATCGATCGGCCCTTGAATCGGTTCGCCGGTTTCAGGCGCGGTCTGCTGGTCAGCTCTGCTGGTCAGTTGCTGGACGATGAGATTCGCGATGCCCATGCCGCCATTCTGGGTCGTCATGGCCTTGGCCAATTCGGCGTCCTGCATCTGCTGGTAGAATTTCACCGGGCCGCTGGAATTGAATAGTTTGTCCTCGGGAACCGTCTTGCGCATGGCCTTCATCAATTGATTCATAAATACCGCTTCGAACTGGCGGGCGGCCTTGACCAGTCCTTCATGATCCTTGGCTTTTTTGGCGATGTCCGCGGTATCGACCCCGGGAGAGGGCGGACCCTGCCGTTGCCCCGCAGGCGGGGTTGGTTTCGACAGGAAATTGAGACCTTGCAGTTCCACCTGTTCTCCTACATGAGGACCAGATCGGCCTGGAGCGATCCCGCTTCCTTCAGGGCCATCAGGATGGCGATGATGTCGCGCGGGCTGGCGCCGATTTCATTCAGGACCGCCACCACATCGGCCACCGTACTGGTTTCGGGTACTTGCACCACATGGGCGACCTTGTCGGAAACATTGGTGCTGGTTTTGGGCACCACGACCGTACTGCCCTGGGTGCTGAAGGAACTGGGCTGGGAAACGCCATAGTCGGTGCTTACCACCACCTTCAAGGTTCCGTGGGCCACGGCCGCTTGCTTCAGGGTTACATTCTTGCCCACGATGATGGTGCCGGTCCTGGCATTGAGGACCACACGGGCCACGGCATCGGTCCTGGTCATCAGTTCACCCATCCTGGCGATGAAACCCACGGGGTTGGCCAGATCCTGGGCGGGCAAGGTTACATCGATGCACTGGGCATCCCGCGCAACTGCAATACCCGGTCCCAGGGCCTTGTTGATGGACTTGGAAACCTCGGCCGCCGTGGTGAAATCCGGGTGATTGAGCAACCAGGAAACCTTGCCTTCCTTGATGAAGGAGCCGTGCAAGGACACCTTCACGGTTCCCCCGTTGGGGATGATCCCGGCCTGGGCGTGATTCTTCCGAAAGCTGTTGCCCTCCCCTGTCTTGATGTTGAATCCGCCAATGGAAATGTTTCCCTGGCCCAGGACACACAGCGTTCCGTCGGCGGCCCGCAGCGGGGTCATCAACAGCAATCCACCCTCAAGACTTGAGGCGTCATTCAAGGAACTGACGGTCAAGTCCAGACGGGAACCGACGTTGGCGTTGGGATCAAGGTTTGCCGTGACCATGACCGAGGCCACGTTCTTTGGCTTCAGCGAAGAGGGATCAACCGTGACGTCCATTTTTTCGAGCATGGTCGCCAGGGAGTTCATGGTCATCTCGGCGTTGGCGCTGTCGCCTGTCCCGTTCAGCCCCACCACGATGCCGTAACCAACCAGGGGTTCATGGGTTGTCCCTTCCAGAAGGGCCAGGTCCTTGATCCGCCCCTTTTCGGCGGCGAACGAACCGGTCCCGGTTGCACTAAGCACCACCGCAACCATCAGTAGCGCCGGGACCAGAGGCTTCACTGCAAATTTTCCACAAAACATGACCAGCTCCTAGAACAGCCAGTTGAGGACCTTGGTGACAACCCCGGGTTGGGAATTGTCGTTGATGATGCCCGCTCCGTTGTAGGCGATCTGCGCGTCGGAGACGTAGGTGCTCATGATGGTGTTGTCCGGTCGGATATCCCGTGGCCGGCAGACGCCCGTGATCTCTATCAGCTGCTTTTCCCCGTTGATGTTGATCATGCGGGTGCCCGCAATGCGCAAATCCCCATTGCTGAGGACCTCGGTGATTTTCGCGGTGATTTCCGCTTCCAGGCTTCCGTTGCGCTGGGTGTTGCCGTCGCCCTTGTACTTGTTCTCAGCCGAAACACCCCACGGCTTGATGAAATTCAAGAAGCCCAGCCCCGCGCCCCCGCTGTGCTCGCTCTTGTTGTCCGCCTTGGTCTTGCTGGTGGCATTGGCCGTGGCGTTTTCGGTAATGATGATGGTCAGCAAGTCGCCAACTTGATGGGCTTTCAGGTTCGTGACCAGAGAGGCCCCGTTCTCGAAATCGAC
>CAZJGK010000067.1:9735-17795 GCA_964545545.1 uncultured Fibrobacteraceae bacterium
GACCATGACTCCACCGCGCCCAAGCTTCAATTCCACGGGATCACCAGCCAGGATCAGGGGGGGATCCTTCAGGTCCTGCTCCATGAGGACAGACCCGGTCTCCAGGGTGCGGGCCATGATTTTCCCCACCACATTCCTGCGGCCGAGGATTCGTCCCTTGCCATTATCGGCGCGATCAAACCACTCCCAGATGATATCGCCGGCCGCGATGAGGGCGCCGTGAGCAATCCGCCTGCCGGCCCTGCCGATTTCGCCGTAGTTGTGCACAACCACGTTAACGGGCACGACCCGGCCTTGCGCCTCGTCTTGAAGCCGAAAGCGTACCTGTTGGCGGCCTGGTCTCAACACCCCTGCAAACAAGGGGACCAGGGAATATTCACCCTTGGCCCCGAGCTCGCCCTGGTCGTAATCAAGTTCCAGCCAGGTTGCCGGGGCTCCCGGTTCGTCTGGCGGCAGCATGCTGTTCAGGGATTTCTTCATCAGGTCCGTGATGATTGACGCGTCCAGGACCACACCGGAAAAAATCACGCGACAGGCTGCGGCGCCTCGGAAACTCACTCCACCGGCCAGGTGCTGGCCGACAAGCTTGCGCAGGATGCTCTTCTGCCCCAGGGTGATCGTGGTCCCGGGTACGCCGCCGGTGGCAAGCACCACGCGCGCCGCGCCTGCGGGCACCGGAGTCAGGGAGACATCCTGCAGGGTCACCGTTCCCCCGGCCATTTGCAGGCTGTCAGGCAGCGTGCAAACCCAGGGGGCGGCCAAAACCGCGGAGGCCAGGAAACAGGCCAGGCCCCCGACCAGAACGGCAATTCTGAAGAATCCCTTCAACGGTGCACTCCTAGCGCTTCATATGGTTTATGGTCTGCAGCATTTCGTCGGCCATGGTGATGGTTTTGGAATTGAGTTCATAGGCGCGCTGGGCCGAGATCATGTTGACCAGTTCGTCCACCGTTTCCACGTTGCTCATTTCCAGGAACCCCGACGAGGTTTCCCCCATCCCATCCAGCCCGGGATTCCCGAGGATGGGTGTGCCGCTACCCGGCGATTCCATGAACAGGTTACCGCCGCGGGCCTGGAGGCCTGCGGCGTTGGGAAAGCGGGCCAACTCGATCTGCCCGATTTCCTGCACGTTTGAGGTGTCGCTGTTGGTGATGACACTCACCACGCCATCCCGTGAAATCCCCACTTCCATGGCGTCCGAGGGAATCTGGATCGGCGGTTCAAGGAGGTAGCCGGCGGAATTCACGATGTTGCCGTCCGCATCCATCTTGAAACTGCCGTCACGCGAGTAGGCAATGTTCCCATCGGGCAACTTCATCTGGAAGAAACCGTTGCCTTCAATCATCACGTCCAGGGGATTGCCCGAGGATATCACGGTGCCCTGGCTGAAATTCTTGTTGGTGGCCACGAGCTTCACGCCATGGCCAACCTCCACCCGATTGGGATTGGCGCGCCCCTGGGCGTCGACCTGGTCGCCGGGCACCACCTTTTCATAGAGCAGATCCTGGAATTCGGCGTGGCTGCGCTTGTAGCCGGTGGTGTTTACGTTGGCAAGGTTGTTGGCGATGGTGTCGATGTTCATCTGCTGGGCCTTCATGCCCGACGCAGCTGTGCCCATGGCTCTAATCATGACTTCTCACCTTTCCCTTCATGTTTACCCGGTGGCCCGGGGCAAATTATTGACGGATTTATTCAACATATCATCCTGGGTGGTCATGATCTTGGATTGGATCTCGAAGGCCCGCTGGGCCTCGATCATGGCCACGAGAGTATCGATGGGATTGACATTGCTGCCTTCCAGGTTTCCCTGGGCAACACGGATTTCGGTCTGGGGAACCGCCGTGGGAGAGAGGTCGGACGGAGCGACAAGCAGGTTCGCGCCTTGATGCTCCAACCGGGAGGGATCGCTGAAATCCACGATCTTCAGCATGCCCACCACGTTCCCGTCGGCCACCACCGAACCATCATTTTCCACGCTGAATTCCTGCCCTTCAATGGTCAGGGGTCCGCCCTGACCCTGGACCAAAAGTCCATCGGGCGTTGTGAGTTGGCGGTTTTCATTCAACATGAAGGAACCGTTGCGCGTGTAGCGCTCCCCGGCTTCGGTATCGATCGCAAAAAAGCCCTTCCCCATGAGGGCGAGGTCGGTTTGCCTGCCTGTTTCCGTGATGGCACCAGGCCGGGAGTCCAGGGACGGCATCAGGTTCAACCGCAGGCTGTGAGCCGATGTCCCCGAGGTCGATGTGGCGGCAAGTCCCGGCGTCTGACCGTTTTGGCCGGCCGCCTTTTCCGTCACCCGGGTCAACACCTGCTTGAAACCGGTAGAATCGGCATTGGCCAAATTGTTGGCCAAGGCGTCTATTTTCACCTGGATAATCTGCATGGCTTTTTCAGCCGTATTCAAGCTGCGTATCACGATATTCCTTTCCCGGGACCGATACACTCGGACCTGGTCAGCCACGTGTGATCCGCAAGGTATGTGCCGGGAAATATCGATCAGGCAAGCTGGAGTCGGGGAACGGTTGAAGCAGAACTTGCCGCCCGGGAATGATTGCCGGTTCGGGGCCGCTTTTCCCGCTGGTATTCTATGGTGTTGGCTGGAAATAGGTTAAAAGATCACGAAACCGCCTGTGGCACAGAGGGGAAAACTTTTCCCCTCGACCCGGGATTTCGTTGGGACGCCTGCGCCACCCGCTGCATTGCGTTCGGTCCGGCGGGAACTGCTCGAAACCGATCCATGCCTTGCCCAATTAATTGACGGGCTCGGGTTCCCTCTGGATACCTGCACCACGAGTGTTTTCGGAGTCCACAGCCAACCCGCACCCGTGAGCCAGCGCAAGGGTAAACGTGAAAACCGAACCCTGGCCGGGAGTGCTTGTCACCTCGATGGTGCCGCCATGGGCTTCGACAAGTTTTTTCACGATGACGACGCCCAGGCCTACACCCTTGATCTGCCGTTCCAGTTTGCCGCGTGTATAGGGACGGAACAGCACATCGATTTCCTCGGCCGACATGCCGATGCCCCCATCGGCAACGCTTACCCGTGCCATGCCATCTTGAACGTGAGCCTCCAGGCGGATCCACCCACCCTCCACGTTGTACTTGATGGCATTCGAAACGAGATTGCGCAGTATCTGAGTCAGACGAAGCGGATCCGCATCCACCGTGATGGGGGAGCCTGATTCCGCCAGGTCCAGGGTTATGGAACGGGAAGCTGCCATCGGACCCAGATCATCCAGGACTTCCTGCAACAATTCTTCCACATTCAAGGTTGTCCGTTTAAGATTGACGAACCCGGCATCCATTTTGGACATATCCAGAAAATCATTGAGCAGCGTCGTCATTTCCTTGATCTTGCGATCCACATTGCCCAGGAATTCCTGCTGGGTAGCGGTGACCTCCCCGGTTTTTCCCGAAGCCATCAGCGACACATAACCCTGGATCACCGACATGGGCGAACGCAAATCGTGGGCAATCATGGAATGGAAATCCGCCTTCATCCTTTCGGCTTCAACCTCCCGCGTAATATCCCGCAAAATGTAGGCAACAGCCCGCTCGTTGCCCTCCAGTTCGATGGGAGCCGTCCGGCCGCGCAGGTGCGTCTTTTCACCATCGATGGCAATGGAGAATTGAATTTCCTCCTGGCATCCCTTGGCGAGCAGCTCGATGGTTTCCCGGTCAACGCCAACGGTCAGCAGGATTTCGGTCATGGTCTTGAACCGGGGGACGTCCGGCGGTAACCGGAACAGGTAGTGGAACACACGGCTGGCCAGCACAAGTTTGTCGTCCTTGGAGCAGATGGCGACCGGCTCATGCAGAAAACGGAAAATCTGGTTGAGTTTGTTGGATTCCTTCTGCAGTTGATCCTGCAGATCCTTGATCCGCAGGAAGGCCCTGATCTTGGAATGCAACTCGGCCTTGCTCACGCCCTTGGGGATGAAATCATCGGCTCCCATTTCCAGGCCGCGGATGCGATTGCTCGTCTCGCTGGCCGAACTGATCATCAGGATGGGAATGCCGCGGGTGGATTCATTGCGGCGCAACATGCTGCTGACCTCGAACCCATCCATGCCGGGCATTTCCTTGTCCAGCAGGATAAGATCGGGCAACGAGGCCAGGGCTTCCCGTGTACCCGACTTGCCGTCCTCGGCCGTCAGGACACGATAACCTTCCAATTCGAGGGAACGCTGAAAGAACAACCTGGTCGGGGCTGAATCATCCACAACGAGAATGGTCCGGGCTTTGATCTCGTGGGCCACGACACTCCAATCCAATTTTCGGGCCGAGCCCAAAACACGATGGTTTCTTCTGGTGGAGTTTTCGGCCGGAAAAGCGGGTTCTTTAACCTGGATTATGAATTTGCAGATGATGGCAAACCCGGCTGAAGCCAGGTTTCCCCCCAAGCGGCAGGGCTTTTACGAATTCAGAAGCATGGCGATATGACGCTCAAGATTTTCCATGCCCTCGGGTTCGATCTGGGTGAAGAAGACCGCGACCTCGTAGCTGTCACCCTCAGAACCGGCAACGTCTGGGTCGGTGCGCACGACGATTCCTTCACACTCGACGGGAGCGTGCATGATTTCATCCCCGGATCCGCCGGGCACGGTCACATCCATGCGCATGGCCAGTTTGGTCATGGGCTCCATAAACTTGTCCGACCGGAAGTAAATACCAGATGAACTGATGTTGATGGTTTCCAGACTGGCTGTTTCATGAGAGCCATCCTCACGCGGTATCCTCACCTCAAGATTGAGGCTGGCATCGATCCGGCGTGACCTTCGCCTGTCATCGTGTCCATCGATCACCGTAGCTCCTTTGCTTGGACCTTCCGGTCCCTAGCGTACCAGGGACCAAGACACACAGCACCCTCGGCTCACAAGACGCGGTCAACGGGCCGTACCGGCTACTTCTTCTTGTGGCGATTCTTGCGCAACCGCTTCTTGCGCTTGTGCGTGGCAATCTTCTTACGCTTACGCTTACGCCCGTTCGGCATAACGACCAGCCTTTCCTCAAACTATTGTAACCCCGTGCCGTCCTCAGCAAATACCCGGACCGGCATACCATCGTCAGCAATCAGTGGCCCAAGATAGGATATGGCTTCCCTGGGGACAACCAGGAAATGGAAACCCATCACCCCTTCTTGTTAAGCCGAGCCTTCAACTCACTGGAGGCCTTGAAATAAGGGACCCGTTTACTGGGGACGGACACCGATTCCCCCGTCCTGGGATTACGGGCCAGGCGGGCATTGCGGGACTTCACCTTGAAACTCCCGAAACCCCTCACTTCAACCTTGTCCCCCGCCATCAGGGCCTTGCCAATGTTCTCCATGATCAGGTTGACGACAACACCGGTATCCTTCTTACTGACTCCCGTCTCCTGGGCGATGAGTTCCACCAACTCGGCCTTGGTCATTCCAGCCTCCCGTCCCGGATCACCGGGAATCATACCTTATTGAATTAAACCAGCTTAGGAGAACATTAATATCACACCAATTCCGCTTGGCCAAGAAAAAAATGTTCTCCACCTATTTGCCGGGTGACCAATGATAGGACCTACAACACGGAGAGCGTAGGTGATTCAAAGGCCAAGCCCGCGCAGGGCAGAGAACATTTTCTCTACCCCCCGCAACCTGTATGCCAGATAAGCCTATGCTCTTTGGACGGATATTCCGAATTAGGCCTCGAGGCATAACAGCCTGAAACAACGTCTGTTAAAGGAACGACAAAGGCGTCAAGGTGAGCCAAGGAGGAAAAATTCCCGCCGGAGAAACGCGCAGGACGCCATAGCGACAAGGATATGATAAGGCGTTTTGCAACCCGCCGGGAAAGCCACGGCAACCGGGAGCCATCGCGGCCAACCACAGGAAACAAAAAGGAGTCAAATCCCCCCGGCTGCGATGACCCGGAACAAGGCTTCATGCGCCGGGGTCAGCAGGCATCCCCGACGGGACATAACGATGGTCGCCGTCGTGATCGCCTTGTCCACATCATAACGAGGGGACTCGGGATACCCCCCCCAGGAAAATGCCGGCACATGTTTCGGCGGCATGCCGGTCCCGAAAACATTGGCCGCGAACCCGGCGCAGGTTCCGGTATTAAACAGGGTCCCGATGGCGGTCTTGACATGGTCGCCGGCCATCAGCCCCACAAAACGGGAACCGGTGGCCAAGCTTCCCCACCCCAGATCGACACGCACCGGGGAGTAATTGTTTTTCAGATCGCTGCAGGTGGTCAGGGCTCCGAGGTTGATCCATGAACCCAACACCGCGTGGCCGATGAATCCGTCATGTTGCTTGTTCACAAAATCCATGGCCACGGTTTCCCCGATCTCACCGGCCAAGCGGCAACCAATGCCAAAGGAGCCGCCACATATGCGAGCACCAGCTTTGACGATGCAACCGGGTCCAAGGTAAAGCGGTCCCTCCAGACGCGACCCCGACCTCACACTGACACCATGGCCCAGAATTACCGGCCCTTCCGTGACATCAATCACAATCCCCGGCTCGAGGGATACATCGGGCCCCAGAAAGAACCGACCGTCATCGCCCCGGACAGCGACCCCGGGAAATCTGGCGACCATCTGAGCCGGAGACATGGCTTGAAGTACCACGGCCTGCTCCCAGGGCGGCGCGTCGCTTTGCGAAACCAAGCCGAAAGGTGAGCGGGTCAGCGGCCGTCCGGCAATCAGCTCGATATCCCTGACGATGGCCGCTTCTGTTGCGGGAACCAGCTCCCATATCCAGTCCAGGACCAGGTGACTGCACCCCAGCCACGCTTTCCATTTTTGCATCAGGTCTTCAGCAAGGGGATCGGCATCATCCACCCACAGCACATGCCCGCCACCTGCGGTGCACGGCCGCCATGTGGGCGGGGCAAAATCCGGGCGCCAGGGATCCACGGTCGTGTCGGGTCGCCACACCTGGCCGCGATTGTCCTGTTCCCATTTTCGCCAAGCGTCAAACAGATCCCCGGATTGGGGGGCGGCAAGCCCGGCAGCCACCAGTCCCTGCCCGTCAAACCAGCAAAAATCCGGGCCCTTGCGCGCGGCTTCGGCAAGCGCGCCGATAACATCCCAGTGGGCGCCGAACCGTCCGGTGAGCCACAGGTATCGACCGCCCGGGGCCGTCCCCTGCCATCGAGTGTGCCAGCGAGGGGACCGGGAAAGCCCGGCCAGCTCTGGACGGGACAACAGAACGCCGTCTCCCGCTTCAGGCCCGAACTCCAACCGCTCGCGCAGGGAAAACAACCCAATCCTGATTTCCCAGGCCGGCGTGCTCCAACCCAACGGCCGCAAGCGGCACATCTGATGATCCTCAAACAAAACAATCCGCGTCGGTGCCAAAACAACCCCCATCATGGAAAATCCATGCATAACCTGGAAGCACTATTGTCACTCAATTTGCCTTGATGCACCAGCAGGAACTCCTGGGAGCAAATGCCGCAAACGGCAGCCATACCCATTCACCGCGAATTCAGCATATATCGTCATGACCTGGGTTTCAAAATGTGTTGTGCCTCGAAAATTGGGGCTCCCCAGGTGAAAACACCCCCCACGCACAGTTCCAAGCAGGGCAAACCCCATGCCTCATGGACTGTTGGCGGCAACGTCCTTTGCTCCCATCCTCGTCCCTTCGGCCCTTCCTCCATCCAGGGCTAAGGGATCTCCATGACCCGAGGGTACAAGGGGTTACACCTGTCTGCGCATCTCTGGGGCTATACTCCAGGACGGTGGCACAACTCCCCAGTCACCGCCTAAGGATTACCATAAGGTTTACCTTGACTCGCTGAAATGGCAGCCATAAATTAGTTGTCAATAAAGTAACACTCTATTGACCGCGAATTTTCGCAACTTTTGTTCAGGGCAATCACGCCATAACAGGCCGCCCTGGCGGCCGGGAGGTTAAGTCATGAAATTGTCACGTCTGTTACCCTTGTTTTTCGCTGTGTTGTTGCTGGTGGCGTTTTCCAGCGTAGCCATGGCTCAGGACAAGGCGCCCGCCGAAGCCAAGGATGAGGCCGCCGCCAAGATCGCCAAAATGAGCGGCAAGGATCTTTACAAGT
>CAZJGK010000068.1:0-5567 GCA_964545545.1 uncultured Fibrobacteraceae bacterium
GTCCAGCGGGACCACCGTCCAGGGTGCGCCCCCGCAGCCCTCGATCTTGACTCCTACCATTTTGGTATGATATAATCGACCCCACTCGGCGCACCGGGAGACGGGATGGTGCGTTTGATGTTCCAAGGTGCGAATACCCCAGGGCGCTTTCCTTGCCCATACAGTATTTGGAGTCAATCATGCAACCACGTGGAATTTTCCGGTCCATCACGGTCCTGTTGTGGACCATTTGTATTCTGGCCGCGCCCCCGGCAGCACGCGCTCGGCAAGGAGGCTCGTCCTCTCCGGACAAAGATTTATCCACAGTCCTGGGCGGTGATGATGTTCATATCCTTGATTTCGGACCAGTATTTAACGAGGTGCGCAGCTTCACTACCAGCATGGCAAGCGCCACCAACGGCGATCTATTTGTTGCCGTCAGCTACGACGTCGAGGTCAATTTTGCTTCCGACTATACCATGCTGGAGGTCTACCGTTCGGATAACGGTGGCCAGGACTGGGTCCTGTGGGGAAGTCTCAGCGGCTTGGCCACAGGTGAAAGGTATACCTATCCCTCCCTGGTGGTGGCCGAGGGGGCCATATCGCGGTGTTACCTGGCTTATGTCTCGACCGTGAGCGGATCAGACCGCCGCGAAGTGCGTCTGGTCCAGGCCGACTTGACGGCCGGCGCCCTGTCGTTCACATCGCCCCAGGTGGTTTTCAGCCAGGCCGGCCGCTGGTGCCAGAGGCCTGAACTGGTTAGCGATGCAGCCAGTTTCAACTCCTTCTACCTCTACATGACGTTTTCATCCGGAACCGACTTCAACAAATACGGTGGCGACATCTGGTTTACCCGTAGCACCGACCAGGGCGCCTCCTTCGCTGCGCCGTACATCGTGGCAGCCAATTCCGACCCCAATGCTTACAACGGGAATCCTCATGTCGTACATGGTTTCGGAGATTTCGTCCATCTGACCTGGTCAGTGAGCGCGGCAACCGACGGATCGCATGACTCGGCGATAAGGTATCGTCGGGCGCCTTCTGGTGCGAGCGGTGGGCTGTCCGGCTGGGATCCGACACAGGATCTTTCTTCGACCAGCGACGGATTCAATGACGGTGCCTATGGCATTGAGGCGGATCCCGGCGGCAATACCGTCGGCATATTGTATGATCGGGCTAATACCAGTGGGGCGGAGGTGGCAATGGGGGTGTTCGCATCGACAGACCAAGGGACATCCTTCAGCCGTCAGGTGGCCAATTTAGGCAGCGGCTTCGGGGGCGGACTCCACCGCCAACCCGGGACCGGCATCTGGTACATCGGTGGTAGTGCCTCCAGGGTTAATTTGCAGGATTCGGCCCCCAACGACCTTACCACCTGGAATTGGATCGGCCAATTCGGCGAGATCGATTTTTCCAGAAGGTGCAGAAACATGTCTTTCGTCTTTTCTCCCACCCACGGTGATCGTGTGGCCACTGCTTGGATCGAACGCGATTCCCTGAGCGTTCCTCTTGGTCTGCGGTTCAACGCCGAATGGCTCCGGGACCCGGGACACCCTGTTACCGAACCCGGATTCCCGGTCACCTTGACAGCCGCTCCCAAGGCGGCGCCGGCAGTGGTGGACCTCGACGGCGACGGCAATCTGGAGATCGTCTTCACCGATACGGCCAACCGCATCCAGGCCTATGACCACGATGGCAGCGTACACCCAGGATTTCCCATCGTCCTTCAGGAGGCCCTGTCAACCGGTCCGGTGGCCATTGGCGACCTGAACAATGGCGGAAAACCGACCCTGGTGGTGGGTACGGTGAACGGACGGGTCTATGCCTTCGGTCCCACGGGTTCCGCCGGCCCCTTCTGGAGCTACGACACCCTGAGCGGTCAACCGGCGTATGTTTCCATCGGGCATTTGGCGCCTCCCTACGCGCGGGTGGTGGCGGTGACCTCGGGTCAAGCCGCCCTGTTCCTGAACGGCGCAGGGAACCTGGCCTACAACTCGGTCGTGGCCCTGTTCGACGGCGTGCTCGATCATCCGGCTGTGTTCGGCGATGTGGACAACGACGGGGTGCCCGAGATCGTGGTTTCTTCCGGGGGGCGGTTGTGGAACTGGAACCTGGGCGGTATCGGCTTCGACGTGACCCTGTCCGGGGCTCCGGCCATCACCGGCACGATCTCCCTGGGAGACCTGGACCAGGACGGAGACCAGGAGATCATCGTCCCCACCGCACACGGTCAGCTCTTCGTCCTGCAGGGTGACGGCAGCGTCGAACCGGGTTGGCCTATCCTGTTCGGCAGTGGAGCGTTGACCAGCGCCGCCGTGGGTCAGTTGCTGGGCACCAGCGCTCCCGAAATCGCAGTGGCCAGCCGCAACTCGTCGGTTGACGTCCGCTTCGCCAACGGGGCCGAGGGATCCGGCTGGCCGCAAGCGACGGGTTCGGGTTGGTTCATCCTGGGCATGCCCCTGATCGGCACCCTGGAAGGTTTATCCCCCGATGTGGTCACTGGCGCTCGGGACAGCCAGGGGTGGGCGTGGGACAACTTCGGCGGTTTGATCGGCGGCTGGCCCAAGGGACTCTCCGACCCGGTCAACGTTGCGCCCGCCATGGGGGACATCGACCAGGACGGATCGCAGGAAGTTGTTTTCCTGACCGACACGCAGATGTGGGTTGAAGATGTGCATCAGAGTCCCGGGTACGGGATCACCTGGCCCATGGCTGGTCACGACGCCCGCCGTTCCGGCTGCGCCGACTGCGTCGAGGATGTGGTAACCGCCGTGGGGGATGGCGGAACGGCCGGTACTCGGATCAGCTTTGCTGCGCCCGCACCCAACCCGTCGCTCGGCAACACCTTGTTCAATTTTTCCATCCCGCAGGAGGGCGTGGTGACCCTTGAGGTCTACGACCTGCGCGGACGTCTGGTGCGGCGGATCGAGCGTTCGGAATTCAACGCAGGCCCCCACGTCCTGGGCTGGGACGGGCGGGATGGGCGGGGACACCCTGCCAGCAGTGGCACCTATATCGCCGGCCTGACGGTGCGTGGACCGGGCATGGATGCCCACCTTCAGCGCAAGGTAACGCTGATGCGGTAGAGGATACGCCGCCTCAGGCGAGGGCTCTCGGGACGACCACGCCAGGCGTAATAGCCAAGCGTATTCGTTATCGGGAAAGACACTCGACAGAGGCCTTGGTTTCCTCCGCTTGCTCCGGTGGTTGGCCGTTCTCGCCCCTCGGCCGCAACCACTTTTCCAGCACTGAAACCAGCCTCGATATCCGGACCGGCTTGGTGAGGTAATCGTCCATGCCCGCCTCCAGGCATTTCTCCCGGTCTCCTCCCATGGCATGGGCGGTCATGGCTACAACAGGCACCTGATGGTCGAGAACGCGTGATAGCGGGTCGCGCACCTGCCGGGTGGCCTCGATTCCGTCCATCTCCGGCATTTGCACATCCATCAGCACCAGGTCGTAGGGGATGGTTTCAAGGGCTTTGACGGCCTCGTTCCCGTTGGCGGCCACATCGGCTTTCAGGCCCAACTTCTTGAGGATGCCGACGGCGACCATCTGGTTGGTGAGGTTGTCCTCGGCGACGAGGATGCGGGCATGCCTCAATTCCTTTCCCAGCACGACCTGTGGTCTCGCGTTCATTTGGGAGGCGGCAGTATTCCCGCTGCCGACGGCAGCCTTCAGGGCCTCCCGGAGTTCATGACGCCTCACGGGTTTGGTCAGCGCTGAGATGAAATCAAAGCCTTCCCCGTGGGCACCGCCACCCGCTTGGCCTAGGGAGGTGCACATGACCAACCGGGTGTCCCGCAGGTTGGGATCGGCCTTGATGGCGCGAGCCAGGGCGGCCCCGTCAATGACGGGCATGTCCATATCCAGGATGGCAACTGCGATAGGGTCCTGGGTTGCTTTGGCCTGAGTCAGCTCCCGCAGGGCGGCTTCGCCGTCAGCGACTTCGCAGGGCCGTAAACCCCAGGTTTTCAGCAGGACCATGAGGATTTCCCGATTGACGTCGGTGTCGTCGACAATCAGGATGCGCACCCCATGCAGGTCGACGTCAACCGGCGCCGCTGCGGACTCGGATGAGGACGCCTTGGCCATATTCGCCGTGAACCAGAATTCCGAGCCTTGGCCCGGGTCGCTTTGAACGCCGATCTCGCCTCCCATGGCTTCTGTCAGTTGCTTGGAAATCGCCAGGCCAAGCCCGGTGCCGCCGTAGGTGCGTGAAGTCGAGGAATCGACTTGGGAAAATTTGGTGAACAGTCGCCCGAGCTTGTCGGGGGGGATGCCGATTCCGGTGTCACACACGTCAAAGCGCAGCAGGGCATCACTCTCGGTTTCCGAGACCACGTTGACCCGGATGATGACCTCGCCCTGGGCGGTGAACTTGATCGCATTGCCGGTCAGGTTCATGAGGATCTGGCGCAAACGGCCGGGATCACCCCGAAGACGGTAAGGCACCTCGGGAGACGCCACGCAGCCCAAGACCAGTCCCTTGTCGTGCGCCTGCACCGCCATCATCCCGGTGAAATCATCCAGCAGGTCGCGCAGGTCGAAATCCAACATTTCCAACGCGAGCTTGCCCGCCTCGATCTTGGATAAATCGAGAATGTCGTTGATCAGGGCGAGCAGGGTCTCGCCGCTGGCATGCACGGTCTGGGCGTAGCGACGCTGTTCCTCCGTCAGTTTCGTGTCCAGCAGCAGTTCCGTCATACCGATGATGCCGTTCATCGGTGTACGGATCTCGTGGCTCATGTTGGCGAGAAACTCGCTTTTCGCCCGCGTGTCCACCTCGGCCATCTCTTTGGCCAGGTGCAGCTCGGCTTCGACTGCCTTGCGGGCGCGGATGTCCCTGATAAACGCGGTGACGGTGGTGCTGTTCCCGATCTGCGCCGGCGACACCGCGAGCTCCACGGGAATTTCGCGTCCGTCACGGTCCTGCACATATCGTTCGACATATTGGCCTATGGATTTGGCGGTTCCTGTTCTTTTGATGCTTCTCTGATCTTGGCTGTAATCATCGCGGAAGCGTGGGGGGATGATCACCAGCGCCAATGGCCGGCCCAAGACCTCGTCGCGAGTCCAGCCGAAGAGCGCCTCGGCCTGTTGGTTCCAGTCCGTGATGAGGGTGTCTTCGTCCGTGGAGATGATGGCGTCCAGCGCGGTGTCGAAAACAAGATGCAAGCGTTGCGCGCTCTCGCGCAGAGCGGCCTCGGAGCGGATGCGATCCGTGATATCGCGGTCCGCTCCGCGGAATCCGGTCAATTCACCCTTCATGTCCAAGATGGGTACGCCATTGCTGTGGAGGTGACGGTAGCTCCCGTTCTTGTGTCTCCAGCGGATCACGAGGCCGCTCCACCCGCGCTTGTGCTGAATGGCATCCTGCAGCACTTCCCCGACCAACCCCTGGTCCTCGGGGTGGACGAGATCGCCGATGTTTTGCGCCAGCATTTCCTCGGGACTGTAGCCAAGGATCTGCTCGACCCCCTGGTTGCAGTACAGATGCCGCCCCGTCAGATCGCAGGCCCAGATCCACTCTCCGCTCGTCTCGACGATCGAGCGGAACCACTCCTCGCTCTCTTTGACCTTCGCCT
>CAZJGK010000068.1:5667-17326 GCA_964545545.1 uncultured Fibrobacteraceae bacterium
GACGGCCTCTGGCGCCCAACCGATCGAGACGCGGGGGGCGAAGAATTCTCCGTCCGGCAGGAGTTCGAGAATGCCGCAATACTCGACCCCGAGCGTCTCGCTGACGAGATTGGCGGCCTCCTGCATCAAGACATCCAGATCGATGTCGGCAATTGCTCGCTGCCCAAGGGCGGCCACCACAGCTTGCTGGCGCTCGCCATCCGTCGGACACTGCCCGGAACCAATCGAGGGCATAGGGAAACCTCTCTTGAAACTCGCCCCATGCAGGGCCGTCCCGGCGAGCGAATTTCCAATGAATCCTGGGGCTCTTCTACTTCGTCACGATGTCATGACGTTGTAATGGGAGCTACGGGCGCCGGACAGGAAGGAAACCGATCGATGGTCCACGCCCTGACCTTCCTTCGGCAGAAAGCCAGAGCGATTGAGTTTAATTGCCCTGGCCGGAATCTTGTCTGTAATACCGGCCATGCCGGGTGGGAACATACGTTTCTCCATGGCTTGGCGATGATGGCAATGCAGAACCCGCGGATGTCGGAAATACCCGGGCAAGATCAAGATGGATGCTGGATAATTTGAATTTGACACTTCGTTAGGCATCCGTGAAAATTCCCAGAATTATCCAGATGACGGGTGATGATTTTTGCCTTCAATCACCTCGGGGAGATGCCCACCCGTAAAACAATTCAGGAGGATTGTTTCATGCCCCAAAAAGTACCGCGGACCGTTCTTTCTCTCGCATGCCTCCTTCTCATCACGATCCCCGCCATTCCCGCTGCCGCGCAAGGGCCCCAGACCATCGAACGCGCCACTTTCGTGCTTCGCTCGGGCGAGGTGATCAAGGATGTCCCGTTCAAAGTGGACGAACAATTCAAGGTCATTGTCCTCGATCTGCCGGAAGGGTCGCGCAACATCAGTTTCAATGAAATCGAATCGATCCTGGTGGATGGCCAGGGGGTGACGGGCAAGATCCTCGGGACGAGCCCCGCCCGTCAGGAGCGGCAGGCGCGATCGGAACAGGATCCGGTCTACATCAGCTCCCAGGCCTCCCCATGGAAATTCGCGGCCCGCGTCGGCGGCAGCTACAGCGTCCCCATCGGCGACTGGTATGAGGGCATCGACCCCGGCGTCGGATTCGGGATCGAGGCACTGATTCCCATCAAGCGGCGGGCCGCCCTGCGGCTGTGTTTCGCCCGTGCCGGGATGAACTTGGCTGACCAGGACTTGTCCCAGTTAGTCAACATACACGCTGATCGCTACCTTCTTGCGGTGCAGGTTCATCAGTACCTGGACAAGAAGGGCGACCAGTTCGGGATGTACTACGGTTACGCCGGGTTGGGGGTTATCGATCATGTCTCCGAATTCAAGGCCACCGAACAAGGGGGCACCGTTTCATATTCCACGTCGGAAACCAAGTTTTTGACCAACCTGGGCGGAGGGGTCATCCTCATGCTGAACCCACGCTGGGGCGTCGACTTGGGCGCCAACATGGATCTGGTCTATTTGGGGTCCACCCAGAATTCCTACAATTATTACGATGCGAGTTACGCCATGATCCTGGATGTGCGCGCCGGCGCCGTCCTGTTCTTCTAGGACAGAAAGAGAAGGAGAATCCCCATGACCCGCAAGCGCTTGCATTTCGCAACCTCCGTTCTGCTTGTCCTGATCGCCGCAGCCGGCTGCGCGCCCCGCTACATGATCACCCAGCCGTTGACCCAGCCCCTGGTCCTCGGCGAAACCGTCCGCGTGGGCGAGATCCTGGATGAAATGCCTGCCGACACCGAAGAAGGGGACCGTCCTACCGCGGAAAACCTGCTGAAATTCCGCAGCTACCTTGCTGATGAGATTTCCAAGCGCGGGGACTTGCCCCTCGAGGTCCTGCCTGTCGAGGCGGCATATCCCGGTTCAGATACCGTGCAGTCCGACAACGAGAATTGGGAATTCGGGGATGAGGCCAGTGAAACGACTCCTGAGGCAACTGCGGCCCCTGCTCAAGCTGAGTACTCACAAGCGCCATACCGCTACGAAATCACCGGCAGTATCCTTGGCTACAAGGCAGGCAGCGGATTCCTGCGTTTCATGATCGGCTTCGGCGCCGGTTCGGCCAAGATGTTGACCCATCTGGAGCTGCGGGATACGACCAACGACCAGACCATCTTCGGGGGCAATTTCGAGGGGACCGTCAAGAGCTGGGCCGAAAGCGGTTCGGAAATGTTCAAGCGCGTGGCCCGTGACTTCTCAAAGGAACTGGAAAAACAGTTCAAATCACCCGGCCAGCAGGCGGAAACATCAATGCCGGATGATTCCCTGCCCTAGGCCGTGGCTCAAAGATTGTGTCTTTTGTTCTCCCCTTGCCACCCCCGCCGAGCGAGGCACAAGAGCTCGGCGGAATTCCTCGCAAGAGGATATTTCCCCAGCTGCAAGATGACAATTCATCTTCCGACCGCCACGGGAGACCGGAACAGGGGGCCGGAAACCGGACCAGGGAATTGGCTCAGATGGGCCAGGAGGTAGAGTCTGTCCTGGTTTGGGGGAATTTTCGGTTTTTCGGGGGCGGTGGCATCAAATCAGACTGACGGCATGGCCGGTGGGCGTGTGGCCTGAGATCGGGGTTGCACTGCTCTATTTGTGCTAATTCCTGTCAAGAATTTCCGTATTGGGCCGAAATCAGCAGCCATAACGGCTTATGTTCGGTCTAAACGGAAGTGACAAAGAATGGGCGGCTCCCTGACCAGTGATACGCAGTTCGCCAAGGGGCAGCGGAGTCGGGCGGAAGATATCATCGCCGCTCATCATGCGTTGGCTTCGGATGAAATGCTGATCAAGGTCATGGACGCCTTTCCCCTGATGGCCTGCATCCTTGACGAAAACCGGCACATCGTCAGCGCCAACAACCTCATGGTGGATGTCTGGGGCGAAGGCAATATCGACGTGATCCTGGGCACCCGACCCGGCGAAATGGTCGGCTGTAGGCACGCCTGGGACAACGAGCTGGGTTGCGGCACTTCCACCTCCTGCCGCTTCTGCGGCGCGGTCGCCGCCATCCTGGCGGCCCAGAGCGGCCAGACGGTGACCCAGGAATGTCGCATCATGACTCCTGTGGACCAGGAACCACTGGACCTGCGCATCAAGGCCTCACCATTCCGCTATCGGGGGATGTCATTTACCTTTTTCGCTTTGGAAAACATCGCCCACGAGAAGCGCCGCGAGATCCTGGAGCGGACCTTTTTCCACGACGTGCTCAACACCGCCGGCAACATCCAGGGTGTGGCGGATCTCGCCGTGGAATCCGAGACCTTGGAGGATATGCGCGAACTGGCGTCTTTGAGCCGCTCCCTAGGCGAGCAAATCGTGAACGAAATCCAGTCCCAGCGCGACCTGCTGATGGCCGAAAACAAGGCCCTCAACGTTGTGATCGAGGATGTAGAACTTGAGCCCTTCCTGGCTTCCGTGGTCCGCACCTACCGCCACACGGATTTTGCCCTGGATAAAAAGATCGTCATGGATGTGTCTGTCGACCACCACACCATCGCTACTGGAGCCGCGCTGCTGAACCGCGCCTTGGGCAACCTCTTGAAAAATGCCTTGGAAGCGTCAGTACCCGGAGACCGCGTGACCATTGGCTGCAGCCACGAGGAGCCCGTGACGCACTTCTGGGTGCAAAACCCCCAGGTCATGACCGAAGAGGTGCAGCACCAGATCTTCCAGCGCTCCTTCTCGACCAAGGGGGCCGGGCGCGGCATCGGCACCTACAGCATAAAGTTGATGGTGGAAAACTATCTCCAGGGGACCGTGTCCTTCACCTCGACCGAGGGTGAGGGCACAATATTTTCCCTGAGCATTCCCGACAGGCCCACGTTTTGATCATTTTGCCAAGGTGAGCTCCGGCTACCCGCAGGTGAACTTCGCCCAGCATGGTGGGGAAGAGATGCTTTCAAGAAAGTGCTGCCATGTCGCCGCTTGCTGTAGTATAACAATTGACTATGTCTAATATTCAAACTTCTCTGGTGATCATTTTTGCCGCGTTTTGCGGCGGTTTTGTTCTTCATTTTCTTGTCGCGTTTTTTATAAAACGCTGGGGTCGTCTGCGTGACGGTAAAGGGTCCCTGTCCATCCATATTCTGATTAAGCCTTTGCGGCTCTTGATCCCGGGCGTGTGCGTGTTCATCACCCTGCCCTGGCTTCATTTTCCGGCACGATTCCAGCCCGTCATCCTCCATGTTGTTCAATTGTGGCTCATCGGAGCAGGCGGCTGGCTTGTGGTCAAGGCCGTGCAGATGGTCCGTGAAATGATCTTGGACAATTACGATGTAACGGTGGCCGACAATCTGCGGGCCAGAAGTATGACGACCCAAATCCATGTCATCGGGCGCATCGTCAACTTTTTGGTAATCCTTTTGACCGTCTCGTTTATGATCATGACCTTTGCCGAAGCCCGTCAAATCGGGATAAGCCTGCTGGCTTCGGCTGGAATTGCCGGGGTGGTCCTCGGCTTTGCCGCCCAGAAAACCCTGGGCAACCTCTTGGCCGGTATCCAGATCGCCTTCGCCCAGCCGATCAGGATTGATGATGTGGTCATCGTCGAAAATGAATGGGGCAGGATCGAAGATATCACGTTGACTTACGTTGTCGTGCGCATTTGGGACCTGCGCCGGCTGGTTTTGCCGATTTCGTATTTCGTGGAAAAGCCGTTCCAAAACTGGACGCGCGTCTCCGCCGATCTGCTGGGCAGTGTGTATATTTACGCGGATTATCGCGTCGATGTTCAAGGTCTGCGCGATAAGCTGGCCGGCATCCTGGCTGAAAGCCCGTTGTGGGACAAGAAGGTCTGCACCCTGCAGGTCACCAATATGACGGATCAGACCGTGGAACTGCGTGCGCTTATGAGCACTCCCGATTCGTCGAGCTCCTGGAACTTGCGCTGTTCTGTCCGGGAAGAGCTCCTGCGACATCTGCAGACGGCGCACCCCGAGCACCTGCCCCGCACACGGGTGGAGTTAAACCCGCAGCCGAAACAATAGTTTGCCACCAGAAGCCCCGCTCAGCTCCAAGCGGCTAGTCGGGGAGGTCTCCGGCACGGGCCAGGGCTGGGGTCTGTTCTGGTTTGGGGATTTGCCAATATTCCGGGTGCGTCGGTAGCAAATGGGACTGGTAACATGGCCGGGTGCCTTGTGCCCAGGTCGGGGTGTGGTAGAATGCGGATCCGGATGGGAGGCGGGACTGGATAAGGTGAAAAATTTTCGCCGTCAGTCTGGGCCTGAAGTGCCTTCACGGTGAACAAGCCGACGGGAAAAATTTTCAACGACCTAACCGCGGGGGATCAAGCATGAAGCTGGCATTATCCTTGTTGATGTCGATCATTTTTACTTTTGCACCGCTGGGAATCCTGCGAGGCGCCGAAGCCATCAATGCCGAAGACATAAGCGCCGAACAATTGGCCGGCTTCTATCCCTCGTCCATGGAACAGTCGGCCCTTTCTGCACCCGCTTACAGTCATATCGTCATTCAAGGCTTTCAAAAAGCCAGCACCACCAGATTGTATGACTTCGGGTCCGTGGAAATCACCTATTACTCGCCTGAGGATAAGGTGTTTGACAAGAAGGTGGCCAAGCTTCGACTTGACAGGGTGACGGTCAAAAAACTGGAACAGCAGGGTTTTCCGGTGGTCGTTGTGGAAAGAAAAAGAGACGACAAACCGGTGAAGATTATGGCCGATGTCGGGGGGGAAATTGCGGTTGTGGTGGATTGTTCCAGTTGCGAGACCCGAGATGATTTGATGGCAAAAATGGCCGCGTTTGATTTGAAGAAAATCGCCAAGTTGCTGGAATCACCGGGACAGTGAACGTAATGATGGTCATGGTGCGGGAATCCTGTTCGATCCAGGCCTCGGTTTCAAAGCCGTCATCCCAGTCCGGAGCTGCATGGTCGTTCTGCTGCGCATTATGGTCTTTTCCCTGCTGGGGCTGATCCTGGCCACAGGGCCCGCCATCGGGGCCGGCCCGGGTTCACGCCTGGACCACCTGGAGGCGGGATTCCGGTTGCTCGACGGGGGGGGGGACCACCCGGCCACCGCCCGTCTTTTCCAGGTGCAACTCGCGGGCTCCCCGGGCGACCTGCTCGCCGCCGAGGGCTATGCCATGGCCGTGGCCCGGGATTGCAGCCAGGGGCGGGCTGCTCAGGATCCGGAAGGTATCCCGGGAAATGAAGCGCGGGCAGCCTTTCTGGAGGGCCTAAGGGCCCGGGCGGAATGGCGGTTTGCCGAGGCGGCTTCTTCCTTCGCCGCCGCCGCGGCCCTGGCCGCAAGCGGGGGCGACAGCCTGTCCGTCCGGGCGGCGCAGATGGAACAGGGAAGGGCTCTGATGCGCGCCGGAGACCTGGATGGGGCCGCGGCCGTCCTGAACCTGAGCGATAATCAGCCTGACTCCCACCCGTTGGTTCTCCGCCTGGACATCGAGTCCGCCATCATTTCCGCCGATCTTTGGAATCTCAAGGGCGACTATGCCAAGGCCGAGGAGGCCTATGCCGCCGCCTTGTCCAGGGCCGAGGCCGCGGGCCTGGTCTCGGCGCAAAGCGATTGTCTGAACGGTTTGGGTTCGGTGAATTCCCGGCGTCGGGACCACGAAGCCGCGGTCGTCCTCTTTGCACGGGCCCTGACCCTCGCGCAGGTCATGGATGACCCCTTCCGCCGGGCCCAAGCCCTGACCAACCTTGCCTACGACGAAACCCAATTGCGACGGCTTTCACGGTCCAGAAAACACCTGGAGGAAGCGGCGACTCTGGCCCGGTCCTGCGGCTTCACGCGTCTGCTGGGGAATATCGAAGGGAGCTTCGGCGGATTGGCGGAAATCCAGGGCGACCGGGCGGGCGCCGTGGGGTGTTTCCGGCGGGCCCTGGAGGCGCACCTGAGCTCGCGGGACGAATTCGGGGAACTGGGTTCGCGGCAGCGGTTGGCCTACAGCCTCCTGATGATGGGCGAGTATCCCGAGGCCATCAGCCATTACCGGCGCTGCGTTGACCTCCTGGAGGAACTCGATACTCGGGTGGGGGGCACCTGGATCCACGGTGGGCTGGCCCTGGCTTTTCATAAACTTGGCAATCTGGCCGAGGCCCAGGTCCACTACCGGCGCGCCCTCGAACTCAGCGGGGACCAAGGGGACCGGCGGAGCATGGCGTGGGGCCTTGATTCCCTCGGCTTGGTGCGCTCCCTGCGGGGGGATTATCGCGCGGCCCTGGCTTTCTTCTTCCAGGCACAGGATCTCTATGCCGAACTCGAGGACTCCGAGGGGTTGGCCGGGGTCGAGGTCAGCCTGGCCGGCACCTATCGGAAGCTGGGGGATTACGACCGTGCACTCGAACATGCCGGTTTGGCCCTGGACTTGGCTCGATCCGGCCACTACGAGGAGGTCCTGCGCGGGGCGGCGGGTGAAACCGCCGCCATCTACACCGAACTGGGCCGGGATGAGGAAGCGGGTCACCACCTCCGGGAAGCGCTGACGATCGCCCGGCGTTGGTCTGATCGGGATGCCGAGATCTGGTCGCTCTGTGCGCTGGCCGACCACCATCTGGCGGGAGGCGAGAAGATCCTGGCGGCCGCTCGGGCTACCGAGGCGGTGGGGCTGCTTCAGCCGGACGGCCAGTTTTTCCTGCGCGCCCGGGCCCGGTTGCTTCAGGGGCGAGCGGCGAGTGATCCCCGACAGGCCCTGGCCGACATGACCGCGGCCCTGGCCGCAGCCAGACAGGGCGGCTTGCCGGACCTGGAATGGCAGTGTCTTGCAGAAATGGGCCTGGCGCACATGGCCCTGGGTGATCGGGCCGCCGCCTTGCGCGCTGAGAGCCGGGCCATGGAGGTGGTGGAATCACTGCGCAACCGGGCGGGATCGGATGAACTCCGCCGCCACATCCTGCGGCCGGCCATCAAACCGTTCCTGCGGGCGGTTGACCTGTACCTGGCGGAAGATCCTATCCCAGCGGACATCGCCGCGGCCTTCGCCTGCACCGAAAGGTCCCGCGCGCTGACTCTGGCGGATCGGCTGCGCAGCGCCATGGCGTGGGACGGCGCCGGTGATCCCCAGGCCGGGAAAGAGCAGGAGCTGCTGGCGCGAATCGGTTATCTTCAGGCCCGGCTGCAGGAACCCGGAGTGCCCGCGGACGAGCGCCTGGCGTTGAGAGCGGAGATCCGCAAGCTGGAGGACTACCGTATCGTCCTGCCGCCGGAGGCGCCCTCCTCCCTGCGTGGCGAAGGTCGGGACCCGGCTGCCGAGACTCCGGCCGACTGGTGCCGGCAACTGGGGCCCAGGGAGACTGTTCTCGCCTATTTCCTGGGTGAAGAGCGGTCCCGGCTGTTCATCGTCACCCGGGAGGAGATCGCCGTCCGTCCGCTTCCCGACGCGGTGGAAATTGCCGACAAGGCCGCCCTCTTCCGGAGAATCTGGTCGCTGCAGGCAGCCGGCGGGTCCAAGGACACTCCTCCTGCGGATGTTTTCGCCCAGGCGAGCAGGCAGCTCCATGATTTGCTGATCGCGCCCGCGGCGGAATTCCTACAACCGGGCGGGACCCTGGTGATCATTCCGGACGGGGCTTTGCACAACCTTCCGTTCGGGTTGCTCGAGGGCCCGAATGGTGCCCTGGTTGCCGAACACGACATTTTCATCACCCCCTCTTTGCGGACTCTTGCCTATCTGCGCCAGAGGGATAAGCATAGGGAAGGTTTCAAGGCGCCTCCCCTTGACCTCCTCGCCGTGGGAGCGAGCGGGACCGACCCGGGCGCCACCCGGGTCCATCCCTTCGCGGGGACTCCGGTGGACCCGTTGCCCCGTGCCGCCGCCGAGGCCCGCCTGGTGGGCGGCCTGTTTCCCCGGAGTCTGGTGCTGACCGGGCCCGCAGCGGACGAGCGCAGCTTCAAGGGGGCACCGTTGTCGGATAGCCGCATCATCCACATCGCCGCCCATAGTTTCGTGGATCCGCAGGATGTGCGGCGGTCGTTCATCTTGCTCCAGCCTGATTTTCGGCAAATTGACCCGGCCGAAGGTTCACCCCCAGGGGAGGACGGCCTGCTGCAATGGGACGAGATCGCCGGCCTCGACCTGAACGCCAGCCTGGTGACCCTGGCCTCGTGCCGGGCGGCCGGTGGCGTTCTGACCGTGGGCGAGGGGATCACCGGCCTGACCCAGGCTTTCCTGCATGCGGGGGCCTCGGTCGTTCTGGCGTCGATCAATGACGTGCCCGACGGGACCCTGGGCCCCGGGCTGAGGGCGTTCTACAGCCATCTGCAGGAGGGGCTGCCGGCTGCTGAAGCACTGCGCAGGGTGCAGGCCGGCACGGGTGATGGTTCCCTCACCGGGGCCGCCCTGACCGGATTCGTCCTGATCGGCGACGGGAACGTGAAACTGCTCCGCAACCCATATTCTGCCGGCGTGGAGTCACTGTGGTTCGCCGGATTGGGAGCCGCCGGCTTGCTGGGATTATTTTTTTGTGTCATCCGCCTGAGGCGCAGGTCAAACACATGAGGGAGATACCGACAGCCGCATCAGACGAGCAACTGGTCGCCAGGATCGCGGCCAGCGGCTGCGAGGAAGCCTGCGCCGAGATCCATCGCCGCTTCAAACGCCGCATCTACCTCTGGTGTTACCGGTATGCCCACGATGCCGATGATGCGGTGGACCTGACCCAGGAGGTATTCATCCGGTTGTTCCGGGGGATCGGGAGCTACTCCGGGCGGGCCCGGTTCTCGACCTGGGTCTATCGTGTCACCCAGAACCACTGCCTCCAGGCCATTGAACGCAAAGGGGACCTCTGGCGACGGCGGCTCGAGCCGCTTGAGGATCAGGACGTCGCCGACGAGAGATGGGCCGAGGATCTGGCCCGGGACTTTGTCGCCGGGAAGCTGGAACAGATACTCGCCGAGGCGGGTCGGATCCTTAAACCCCAGGAACTGGAAGCCTTCATCCTGCACTACAGGGACGGGCTTTCGGTAGGGGAGATCACCGCGATGCTGGATTGTCAGAACGCAAGCGGCGCCAGGACGTTGATCCAGAACGCCCGCCGCAAGCTGAAGAGGCTCACCGGCAGGAAGGGGTTCGGCGATGAATGAGACCATCGGCAAGGGTCATCCGGAACAGGACGATCTGGCCATGTTCGCCGCGGGATACTTGCGGGGTCCGGCTGCCGATGACATCGCGGAGCATCTGCAGGTTTGTGTCCTTTGCCGTCTGGAGGTCCTGAGGCTTCAGCGGTTCGAGGCCGCAGAGGCTGATCCGGGTCTGTGCCTAGAGGCCGACCTGGATGCGGTAGGTCCCGCTCTGGACAGGGCTTTGGCGACGGAAATCCTACCCCTGATCCGACCGGCGGGGCGGATGCGGGGTGTTTCCCGCTGGCCCGTGGTCACCGCCTTGGCCGCCACGCTCGTCATGGCTCTTCTGGGCATTGGACGGATACCCGGACCCGAAGTTCCCGGCGGTGCTCGAGCGCCTTTGCGAGGCACGGGGTTGCAGAGGACCGTGGTTATGGCCGTCCAGCCATCCGGCAAGTTGACGGCGCCCCCGCCTAGCTTCGCCTGGACGGCGCCCGATTCCCTCGACGCTTTCGCGCTGGAGATCTTTACTCCCGATCTGAAGATCATCTTCACGGCGAGGGGAATCAAAGCCCATGCCTACGTGGTGGGCGACTCTCTTGCCTCGTTGCTCGCACCCGGCGCCACCTACCTCTGGAACGTCAAGGGATTCAGCGGGCTGAAGCCCGGGCCGGCCTCCCCGGACACCTGGTTCACGATTCCGTCACGAGAACATCGCTGAATTTTTTTGTGCCACTTGGAGCTGCGGTCCTGTCCCAAGGATAGTGGATCCCCGAGAGCGGCCTGCTCTGCCCGTTTGGCCGCCCCGTCCCATTCCTTTAAGGAGATGAACATGTTCCGCCGCTTCATGCTTGCCGGTCTGTTGGTGCTCCTGGCTTCCTCCCTCGCCTGGGCGGTTTCCCCTGACGACGGCCCGGCGGTTCCGACCCCCGGCCCGGATCCGGAAAACGTCGCCCTGCCTGACCGGCCGACGGAGCTGCCGGGACTACTGGCAGCCGACCCCGAAACGCTCAGTCCCATGCTCCGCGAGATCGTGGAACTGTGGAAGGCCCAGGACGTCGCCATGGCCGCCCTGAACGCCGGCCTGGAAAAATCAGTGGACCACGCCGCGGCGCTTGCTCTGCAACGCCAGGTCGAGAACCTGCGGACCTCCACCGAGATTCAGATCCTCCGGATTCAGGCGCGGTACGCGCGCCAGGAGGGGCGGATGGATGTCGCCGTCCAGATCGAGCAGGACATCGCCCAGCTCACCGCTCCGCGTACCCGGGGTGTCCCTGTTGACCGGCCCGCGCCGGACAGCCAGGAACGCTAAGGAAGGTTGCCATGCGGAACCCAAGACGTAACGGATGGATCGCCGCCCTCCTGATCCTGCTGGGGTGGACGACGGCGCGTGCGGATATCAGACCGCCGGTGACCTTCACCATGCTGGGTGAACCCCGGGCCGCGGTGCCGGGGGAGGAATTTTCCGGGAAGGTGCGGGTCACCTGCGAAGAACCGGGTCGCCTCGAAGGCTTGCGGATCCTGGACCGGGGGTGGCAGACCCGTAAGCTGGTGGCGCCCGACCAGGCGTTCCTGGACAAGTCCGCCGCCGTC
>CAZJGK010000069.1:0-16873 GCA_964545545.1 uncultured Fibrobacteraceae bacterium
GAGGGCGGCCGTACGGTGGGCGCCGGCGTGGTGTCCAAGATCATCGAGTAGTTCGAAAGTCAAGGACAGCGTCGCTTGAAGGCGACCGATTCAGGAGTGGGGTCTCATGCGGGACATCATTATCCTCGCCTGCACCGGGTGCAAGATGAGGAATTACACGACCAAGAAAAACAAGCGGCTCCATCCGGATCGTGTGCAGTACAAGAAGTATTGCCCGAGATGCAACAAGCATACCGATCACAAGGAGTCCCGCTGAGGGCACCTCGGGCGGCGCATGGTCGGTCGCCCCGGGAAGATGGCAAGGCAGGGGTGTAGCTCAGTTGGTAGAGCATCGGTCTCCAAAACCGAGGGTCGCGGGTTCGAGCCCTGCCGCCCCTGCCATTTTCCATCAACGGACGGATTAAGCCGTTCGCGTTTCAGGTAAAGGAAAAAGGGAATGTTTGCCCGATTAACGCAGTATTTAAAAGAGACATGGGTGGAGATGAAGCGGGTTTCGTGGCCCACCATCGCCGAGCTCAAGGAATCCACCGTGGTGGTGATGGTGACGGTGTTCGTGATCACCGTATTGCTGTTTGCCGCCGACAAGGTCCTCGATCTGGGGATCAAGCAGTTGATCGCTCTCGGTTGATTTTGACAGCCGCGACGATCGAAAATCAGGTGTACCGCGGAAGGGCCGCAGGGTCCTATTTCCGTGGTGTGTTTGTGTCCTTTTCTGGTTCTGTAGCAGCAGGAGCCGGCCGTGATTCAATCTGACGGAGATCACAACGGGGAAACCGAGGGCGCATCCAAGAAGGATGTGTTTGACGGTTTTGAGGAAAAGGCCGAGGAACTGGCCCGGGAGACCGGACCTGATGACGATGCCGATTCCCTGTTCCTGGACTTGCCGGAAGAAAAGGGCGCAGCCGATGGCCCAGAGGCCCCGGAAGAGGTAGAGGTTTCCGGGGAACCCGGGACCGAGGAAGACGAACTGCTCGCCGCGGTCGAGATCCAGCTGAGCCCCTCGGAGCAGGCTGAGATCGAACGCCGTGGGCGCATGAAATGGTATGTGATCCATGCCAATACCGGCCATGAAAACAAGGTCAAGCGCAACATCGAGATGGCCATCAAGTCGAATCACATGGAAGAATATTTCGGCGAAGTGCTGGTGGCGACCCAGGAAGTGACCGAGATGAAGAACGGCAAGCGCTCAACGGTGAAGCGCAAGTTCTTTCCCAGTTACATCCTGGTCGAGATGATCATGGACAAGGAGACGCATCACTTCATCAACAGCATCCCGGGTGTGACGCGGTTCATCGGCGGGACGCCCCTGAAGCCCCAGCCGATCACCCGTGATGAGGTGGACAGGATACTCGGTCGTATTTCCGCTCCCGAGGAAGCGGGATCGACCCTGGAGATCCCCTACGAGGTGGGGGAAAGCGTACAGGTCATGGACGGCCCGTTCACCGAATGGGTCGGTGTGATCAACGAGATCAACCGGGACAAGGGAAAGCTCAAGGTCATGATCTCGATTTTCGGTTCGGAGACCCCGGTGGAGTTGGACTTCTTGCAGGTCAAGCCGGTCTGATTCCCCGTTGTCCGTGCGTCCGTTGGGCATGTCTGGGCCCGGCGGTCGCTTCCACGCGCGTTCCTCTCAATGCGGCGTGGATGTTCCATAGATAAGGCCGAGCCAGGGCCAAACAAAGCGCGGACGGGTTTGGACTCCCCGCAGGCGCAACGCGGCACTGGAAGAGGTCTGGTGTACAATTGAAGGAGAACCGTCGACATGGCAAAGAAAGTCATGACGCAGATCAAGTTGCAGATCAAGGCCGGCCTCGCCAATCCCGCCCCTCCGGTGGGACCCGCTCTGGGCCAGCATGGTCTGAACATTATGGAATTCTGCAACGCCTTCAATGAAAGGACCAAGGAGCAAAAGGGTCTGGTGATCCCTGTGGTCATCACCGTTTTTGCTGATCGAAGCTTCAGCTTCATCACAAAAACACCCCCGGCTTCGGTCCTGATCAAGAAGGCAGTTGGTCTGGAATCCGGCAGTAAAGAACCCGGCAAATTGTCCGCCGGCACCATTTCCCGCGCCAAGTTGCGGGAAATCGCCGAGACCAAAATGGTGGACCTTAATGCCGGTTCCCCGGAGGCGGCGATGAAGATCATCGCCGGCACCGCACGGAGCATGGGTTTGGATGTCGTCTAGACCGGCCTGACTGCGAACATACGGCGCCGGGTCATCGGACCGACGGGCACCGGAGAGAGATGGGCGTGGAATCCTCCCGCCGCACCTCATCGCAAATCACAGTCAATTGGAGATAATCACCATGAAACACGGGAAAACCTACAACAGCGCCCGAGAACTTTACGACCGCAACCGGGAATATGAAATTACCGAGGCCGTGGAGCTTCTCGACAAGTTTCCCAAGTCGAAATTCGACGAGTCAGTGGACATGGCGGTGCGATTGAACGTCAATCCGAAGCATGCCGACCAGATGGTTCGCGGTACGGTGGTTCTGCCCAACGGCACCGGCAAGACGGTGCGCGTGCTGGTGATCACCCGCGGTCCCAAGGAACAGGAAGCTGCCGAGGCCGGGGCCGACATGGTCGGGGCCGACGAGTACCTGCCCAAGATCAAGGACGGCTGGACGGATGCCGACGTGATCATCGCCACTCCCGACATGATGGGCGAGCTCGGAAAGCTGGGCCGAATTCTCGGTCCCCGCGGTCTGATGCCCAACCCGAAGGTCGGGACCGTCACCATGGACATCGCCAAGGCGGTGAAGGAGGCCAAGGCGGGCCGGATTGAATACCGTGTCGACAAGGCAGGGATCATCCACGCCCCCATCGGCAAGCGCTCCTTTCCCACGGCCAGCATTGAGGAGAACGCTCGGACCCTGTACCGGGAACTCATGCGGGTCAAGCCTGTCGCGGTCAAGGGGACCTACGTCAAATCGGCGTTCATCTCCGGTACCATGAGCCCGTCAATTCGCCTGGTGGCCTCAAGCCTTGCCTGAGGTTGCGCGGGAAACCATCACGGGCGCCCTGGAAGGGCCTGTGCATAGATCAAGGAGAGTTGCCTGATGGCACGTCCAGAAAAAATAGCCGAGGTCAAAGCGATCACCGCACGGATCCAAGCCGCCCAGAGTATGATTCTGGCCGACTACACGGGTCTTTCGGTGGAGCAGATGACCATTTTCCGGCGCACCTGTCGGCAGGGTGCCGTGGATTGCCGTGTGGTCAAGAACCGCCTGGCCCGCATCGCCGCCGATGCCGCCGATCTGCCGGTGATGAAGGACCATCTCAAGGGTCCCACCGCCATCGTGTTCGGTCCCGAAAGCCAGGTCGACCCCGCCAAGTTCGTGGTCGACTTCGCCAAGGAAAACCAGGCGATGGAGATCAAGGGTGGATTCGTCGATGGCCAGTATCTAGACCCGGCACAAGTGGTGGCCCTGTCCATGACGCCAAGCAGGGACGAGTTGATCGCCATGATGCTCGGCAGTATCAACTCCCCGGCCCGGGGTCTGGCTTACGTCATAAACGACGTAATTGCCGGCTTGGCCCGCACGATCGAGGCCGTCGCCAAGAAACAGGCCGAAGCAGCCTGTTGAGGACGGTCTCTCGAAAGAGGTGCCGGCCGACATTTGTGCGGACCGGCTGCAACCAGACAAACCCCGGATGTTGGATCCGGACCTGAAGGAGAATAGAGCAATGAGCGAGATCAATCTGACCGAAAACGCCACCAAGGTGCTGGAAATGATCGAGGGCATGAACCTGCTGGAAGCCGCGGACCTGGTCAAGGCCATGGAAGAGAAATTCGGCGTGAGCGCCGCTGCGCCCGTGGCCGTGGCTGCTATCGCCGGTGCCGGCGCGGCTGTTGAAGAGGAGAAGACCGAGTTCGATGTCATGCTGACCGGTGTGGGCGACAAGAAGATCCAGGTGATCAAGGTCGTGCGCGCTATCAGTGGCTTGGGTTTGAAGGAAGCCAAGGAATTGGTGGAGAGCGCTCCGGTTGCCGTCAAGGAAGGCGTGACCAAGGAAGAGGCCGAAGAAGTCAAGGGCAAGCTGGAAGAAGTCGGCGCCATCATCGACGTGAAGTAATATCCCCTGATTCCGCGGGGCGGAGGATTCCCTGGGGGACCTCCGCCCCCGCAGAACCGTTTTGAATCAAGCCTGATTGGTGGCCCCCATGGTAGGCCCCGTCCCTTCTTCCGAGGAAGTGGTCCTGTGAAAAATATTTCCGTCGACAGATTCACCGGACGCGTAAATTTTTCCAAAATCCAGCGTGAAGACAAGATGCCCAACCTTTTGGCCATCCAGCTGGATTCCTTTCATGAATTCCTGCAAACGGGCCTCAAGCCCGAAATGCGCAAGGAACAAGGGATCGAAGCGGTGTTCCGCACCATCTTTCCCATCGAATCGACCCGCAGCAATCTTGTCATGGAGTACATAAGCTACAAGACGGGGGAGCCGAAGTACGGGATCGAGGAGTGCGGCGACCGTGGTTTGACGTTCAGCGTGCCCCTGAAGGTGAAATTGCGTCTGGTGGTCAAGGAAGCCGCCGAGGGTTCGGATGAACTGATCATCCGGGACATCCAGGAACAGGAAGTCTATCTGGGCGAGCTGCCCATGATCACGGACAAGGGAACCTTCCTGATCAACGGCGCCGAACGCGTGATCGTCTCCCAGTTGCACCGGTCGCCGGGCGTGTTCTTCAGCGATGAAATCCATCCCAATGGCCGGCGTCTGTTCCGCAGCCGGATCATTCCCTACCGCGGATCCTGGGTCGAGTTCACCACGGACATCAACAATATTCTCTACGTGCATATCGACCGCAAGCGCAAGCAGCCGGCGACCATTCTGCTGCGGGCCCTGGGTTTCCAGACCAATGAAGAGATCATTGAACTCTTCCACAAGGTCGAGACCCTCAAGGTGCCCAAACCCGGAACCAAGAAATTCACCGCCTTCGAGGAAAATCTCGAAGGCCGAATTCTCGCGGAGGATGTTTATCGTCCCGGCGAAGAAGAACCGCTGGCGCGGGCCAGCACCATCATCGATGCCCTGCTGCGCGAAAGCATTCTGGGCGGTGAGATCAAGACAGTGAAGCTGGTGGCCGAGGGGGAGGTTTCCCTCAACGAACCCAGTCTGATCCTGAACACCCTGCGCAAGGATCCCACGACCAACCAGGACGAGGGCTTGCGCCGGCTGTACAGCCTGTTGCGCCCGGGTGATCCCCCCAACGAGGAAGTCGCCCGCTCCCTGTTCGAGCGTCTGTTCTTCAACGAGAAGCGCTACGACCTGGCGGAGGTCGGCCGCTACAAGATGAACCGTCGTCTGGGTCTGGATGTCAATCCCAAGACCACGACCCTGACACCTGCGGATTTCCTGGCCATCATCCAGGAGATGATCGGCCTGTTCCTAGGTCGCAACGAAATCGACGACATTGACCATTTCGGCAACCGCCGGATCCGGTCGGTGGGCGAATTGCTGGCCAACCAGTTCTCGGTGGGATTGAGCCGGATGGCCCGGATCATCAAGGAGCGGATGAACCTTGCGGACAAGGAAAAGCCCCTGAGCCCCGCCGACCTGGTCAATGCGCGGACCGTTTCCGCGGTGATCCAGTCGTTCTTCGGCAGCAGCCAGCTCAGTCAGTTCATGGACCAGACCAACCCCTTGAGCGAGCTGACGCACAAGCGCCGCCTGAGCGCCCTGGGGCCGGGTGGTCTGCACCGGGACCGGGCCGGTTTCGAGGTGCGCGATGTGCACTACACCCATTACGGGCGGATGTGCCCCATCGAGACGCCCGAAGGTCCCAACATCGGACTGATCGCCAGTCTGGCCACCCATGCACGGATCAACAGCTTCGGGTTTATCGAATCGCCTTACCGCAGGGTCGAAAAGGGCGTGGTGAGCAGCTTCACCGAATACCTGACGGCCGATCAGGAAGACACGGTGACCATTGCCCAGGCCAATGCGCCCCTGGATGACAAATCCCGGTTCCGGGAAAAGCGGGTATTGACTCGTTTCCACGGGGAGTACCCCATGGCGACTCCCAGCGAAATCGACTACATGGATGTCTCGCCGAAGCAGATCGTCTCGGCGGCGGCGTCCCTGATCCCCTTCCTGGAACACGACGACGCCAACCGGGCGCTCATGGGCTGCAACATGCAGCGCCAGGCCGTGCCCCTGTTGCGGAACCAGGCTCCGGTGGTGGGCACTGGTATGGAGATGAAGGTGGCCATCGATTCGGGCGCCGTGGTGGTGTCCGAGGGCAACGGCGTGGTCGAGGCTGCGACCGCCGATTCCATCATCATTCGCTACGATGACCCGGAGAAAGTCGCGCAGAACAGTTTCTTTGACCAGGGCGGGATGGTGGAATACCACCTGCGCAAGTTCAGGCGCTCCAACCAGGACACCTGTTACAACCAGAGGCCCCTGGTGATGCCCGGCGACCGGGTCAAGAAGGGAATGCCCATTGCGGACGGACCCTGCACCGAAAACGGCGAGCTGGCCCTGGGCCGCAACCTGATGGTGGCCTTCATGCCCTGGGGCGGCTACAACTATGAGGATGCCATTCTCATCAGCCAGAAAGCGGTCAAGGAGGACAACTTTACTTCCCTGCACATCGAGGAATTCGAACTGCAGGTTCGCGACACCAAACGGGGGGTCGAAGAGGTCACCCGCGAGATTCCCAACGTGGGCGAGGAAGCCCTGAAGAATCTCGATGACGAAGGCATCATCTTCATCGGCGCCCACATCAAGGCCGGGGACATCATGGTCGGCAAGGTCACGCCCAAGGGTGAGACCGAACTGAGCCCCGAAGAGAAGCTTTTGCGGGCGATCTTCGGCGAGAAGGCCGGCGATGTGAAGGATGCTTCCCTGAAGGCCCCTCCGGGCATGGAGGGCATCGTGGTGGACGTGAAGGTCTTTTCCCGGCAGGACCGTACGACGCGGTCCCGCAAGGAGGAAAAGCGCCAGCTGGATTCGCTGCGTCGTCGTCGCGACCGCGATCTGGGCAAGGTGAACAAGCTGGCCGTCGAGCGGCTGGCCGAACTGTTCGCCGATCAGATCGCCCACCACATCATCGACGCGAACACGGGTGAAGTGCTGCTCAAGTCAGGCCGCAAGTTCACCAAGTCGGTGCTGGAAGACCTGGACTTCAACGCCATCCACTGGGGTCTGCCCCTGGTCAAGGACGAGAAGCAGGACGCCAGGATCCGGAGCGTGTTCGAATCGGCGGCCCGTGAACGGGACCGCATCGACGTGGCCTACGAGAAAAACTGCGAACGCGCCTTGCGCGGGGACGAGTTGCCCCCCGGCGTCGTCAAGCTGGTCAAGGTCTACGTCGCCAGGCGTCGGCAGCTGAACGTCGGCGACAAGATGGCGGGCCGGCACGGCAACAAGGGCGTGGTTTCCAAGATCATGGCCGAGGAAGACATGCCGTACCTCGAGGACGGCACTCCGGTGGACATCGTGCTCAACCCCCTGGGTGTTCCCAGTCGTATGAATCTCGGGCAGATCCTCGAGACTCATCTGGGTTACGCCGCGTCCCGGGCCGGCGTAAGGGCCATGACGCCGGTGTTCGACGGCGCCACCATCGAAGAGATCAAGGAAGCGCTCGTGGAGCAGGGGATTGATCCCAGCGGCAAAAGCGTGCTCTACGATGGACGGACCGGAGAACGCTTCGACAAGGACGTCACCGTCGGCGTGATCTACATCCTGAAACTCCACCATCTGGTGGAGGAAAAGATCCACGCCCGTTCCATCGGCCCCTACAGTCTGGTCACCCAGCAACCGCTGGGCGGCAAGGCCCAATTCGGCGGCCAGCGTTTCGGTGAGATGGAGGTCTGGGCGCTGGAGGCCTATGGCGCCGCCAACTGCCTGCAGGAGATGCTGACGGTCAAGTCCGACGATGTTACGGGTCGTTCGCGGATCTACGAAGCCATCGTCAAGGGGGAGAACCCCCCGGAGCCCGGGATTCCGGAATCCTTCAACGTGTTGATGAGGGAGCTCCAGAGCCTGTGTCTTGATGTGACTCTGGAAAGCGCTGGATAGATCGCATTTTTCCGGTTAGGTGCGCCCGCTGAAGCGGGCACGCACGAGAATGGAGAATATATGCTCGGCCACACGATTCGTGACGAAGCCAAAAAGTCCTCGGACTGCAACGCCATTCAGATCCAGCTTGCCTCCCCGGACAAGATCCGGGAATGGAGCTACGGCGAAGTCACCAAACCCGAGACGATCAACTACCGGACCTTCAAGCCGGAAAAGGACGGTCTGTTCTGCGAACGGATCTTCGGTCCGGTCAAGGACTGGGAATGCAATTGCGGCAAGTACAAGCGCATCCGTTTCCGGGGCATGGTCTGTGACAAGTGCGGCGTGGAGGTCACCCAGAGCAAGGTGCGGCGTGAGCGCCTCGGGCACATCGAACTGGCCGTGCCCATCGTCCATATCTGGTTCTTCAAGGGCCTGCCCAGCCGCATGGGCCAACTGCTGGCCATGAAGGTCAAGGACCTGGAGCGGATTCTCTACTACGAGTCCAGCGTGGTGCTTGATCCGGGCAACACGGAGCTGCAAATCGGCGACGTGATCAGCGACGAGGATTGGTGGGAACTGAAGGAGGAGCACCCCGATTGGTCGTGCACCATGGAGATGGGCGCCGAAGCGGTGCGCAAGCTTCTGCGCGGCCTGAAGCTGGACGAACTCGACCTGGAGCTGCGGGCGCAGGTCAAGGTCGAGACCTCGGTTCAGCGCAAGAAGACGGTCCTGAAGCGGTTGAAGATCATCGACGCTTTCCGCAACAGCAACAACAAGCCCGAGTGGATGATCCTGGATTGCCTGCCGGTGCTGCCGCCGGATCTGCGGCCGCTGGTGCCGTTGGACGGCGGACGGTTCGCGACCAGCGATCTGAACGATCTGTACCGCCGGGTCATCAACCGGAACAACCGGCTCAAGAAGCTCATCGAGATCAAGGCTCCCGGCGTGATCCTGCGCAACGAGAAGCGCATGCTGCAGGAGGCCGTCGACGCCCTGTTCGACAACGGGCGGCGCTCGCGGGCGGTCAAGGGCCAGGGCAACCGGCCCCTGAAATCCCTCAGCGACATGATCAAGGGCAAGAAAGGCCGCTTCCGTCAGAACCTGCTGGGCAAGCGTGTCGACTACTCCGGCCGTTCGGTCATCGTGGTCGGTCCCGAGCTGAAACTCTACCAGTGTGGTCTGCCCAAGAGCATGGCTCTGGAGCTGTTCAAGCCGTTCATCATCCGCAAGCTGGAAGAGAAGGGTTACGTCCAGACCGTCAAGAGCGCCAAGAAGCTGGTGGAACAGGAGCGTCCCGAGGTCTGGGATATTCTCGAAGAGATCATCAAGGACCATCCGGTGCTGCTGAACCGCGCGCCGACCCTGCACCGTCTGGGTATCCAGGCTTTCGAGCCGGTGCTCATCGAGGGCAAGGCCATCCGCATCCATCCGCTGGTCTGCACCGCCTTCAACGCCGACTTTGACGGTGACCAGATGGCCGTCCACCTGCCCCTGGGTTACGAGGCCCAGCTGGAGGCGCGGCTGCTGATGCTCTCACCCCTGAACATCCTGTCTCCGGCCAGCGGCGAACCCGTGGCTTCCCCGAGTCAGGATATGGTGCTGGGCTGCTACTATCTGACCCTGACGCGCAAGGGGGCCAAGGGCGAGGGCAAGGCCTTCGCCAACCCCGATGATGCCTTCGCGGCCTACACCGCCGGCCTGGTTGCCAAGCACGCCTTGATCCATGTGCGTCTGGAAAAAGAGGGTGCCCGCATCGAGACCACCATCGGGCGGATCATCTTCAACGAGAGCCTGCCGGCCGAGATGGAGTATATCAACGAGACCTTCAACAAGAAGGCTCTTTCGAAGCTGGTGGGAGAGGTTCACGCCCGTCTGGGCATGACCGCCTGCATGAATTTCCTGGATCGTCTCAAGGAGCTCGGCTTCTACCACGCCACCGAAGGCGGCATCTCCATCGGGATCGACGACATCATCATTCCCCCGGAGAAGGCGGAGATCATCGCCAATGCCCAGCGGGTCGTCAATGGGTACGTCAAGGACCACCGCGACGGCGTGATCACCAACCGGGAACGCTACAACAAGGTGATCGACAAGTGGACCCAGGTGACCAACGAGATCCGGGACCGCATGTTCGACCATCTGAAGGAAGACGACCAGGGCTTCAACTCGGTATACATGATGAATGCCTCCGGAGCCCGGGGCTCTGCCGACCAGATCAAGCAGCTGGCCGGTATGCGCGGCCTGATGGCCAAACCGCAGAAGAAGATCACCGGTGGTTTCGGTGAAATTATCGAGCAGCCCATCATCGCCAACTTCCGCGAGGGGCTGACGATGCTGGAGTACTTCATCTCCACTCACGGCGCTCGCAAGGGTCTGGCCGATACGGCCCTGAAGACCGCCGACGCCGGTTATCTGACGCGGCGTCTGGTGGATGTGGCCCAGGACATCGTGGTGACCGAACACGATTGCGGCACCCTGCGCGGCGTCGAGGTCCATACCCTGAAAGAGGGCGAGAAGACCATCGAGGGTCTCGCCGAGCGGATCGTGGGCCGGACGACCGCCGAGGACGTCATCGATGGCCAGGGCGAAATGATTCTCGAGGCGGGTGAGCTCATCGACAAGGTGATCGCCGGCAAGATCGAGGATGCCGGTATCCAGTCGGTGATGGTGCGGTCGGTGCTGTCCTGTGAGTGCAAGCGCGGAGTCTGCGCCCTGTGCTACGGGTACAACCTGGCGGAACAGAAGCTCGTGGACATCGGCGAACCCGTCGGAGTGATGGCGGCCCAGTCCATCGGCGAGCCGGGCACCCAGCTGACCCTGCGGACGTTCCACATCGGCGGCACCGCCAGCCGTATCGTGGAGCAGACCACCAAGAAGGCGGTCGCCAACGGCAAGATCGTCTTCAACGACGAGGTCCTCCTGGTCAAGAATGAAGACAAGCAGATGATTTCCATCGGGCGCAAGGGCGAGCTGAGTCTGGTCACGGACGCGGGGATCACCCGCAGCCAGATGACCCTGCCTTACGGCGCGGTCATGCTGGTCAAGAACGGCCAGAAGGTCAAGGTCGGCGAGGCCATCTTCGAGTGGGATCCTTTTGCCGATTTCATTATCAGCGAGGGACCCGGTGTGGTGGCTTTCAGCGGCATCATCGAAGGTCTTACTCTGAGCGTGGACCTGGACGAGAAGACCCGCAAGAAGCAGCCGGTCATTGCCGAATCGGCGGACAAATCCATCCACCCGACCATTCAGATCGTCAATCCCAAGACCGGTCGCAAGATGGCCGAGCATATCCTGCCCACGGGGGCCTTCCTGCTGGTCGTCGACGGGCAGAAAGTGACCGGCGGTACGCAGCTGGCCAAGATTCCGCGCGAGCTGTCCCAGTCCGGCGATATCACCGGTGGTCTGCCGCGTGTGGCCGAGCTCTTCGAGGCCCGCAAGCCCCGTGAATCGGCGACGGTCACGGAGATCGACGGCGTGGTCGAGTTCCGGGGGACCACCCGCGGCCAGCGCAAATTGGCCGTGGTCGGCGAAGGCGGCGTGGAGAAGGAGTACACCATTCCCCACGGCAAGCACGTGCGAACCTACGAAGGTGAGCATGTCATGGCCGGAGACCGCCTGACCGAGGGACCCGCCAACCCCATGGACATTCTGGCCATCAAGGGTGTGGCGGAGGTGCAGAAGTACCTGGTCAACGCCGTGCAGGAGGTCTACCGCCTCCAGGGTGTGAAGATCAACGACAAGCACATCGAGATCATCGTCTCGCGGATGTTGCGCAAGGTCATGGTTCTCATTCCCGGCGATACGCCCTTCCTCGAGGAGGAGCAGGTCAACAAGCAGGCTGTGGAGGAAGCGAACCGTGAGTTCGTGAAAAATAACCTGGCGCTGCGGGCCAAGGGCGAACCCGAGCTGCAACCGGCCACCTTTGAGCCGTTGCTGCTGGGAATCACCAAGGCCAGCCTGACCACCGACAGCTTCGTCAGCGCCGCCAGTTTCCAGGAAACCACGCGGGTCTTGACCGACGCGGCCACCAAGGGCAAACGCGACGAGCTGCGGAGCCTGAAGGAGAACGTGATCATGGGCCATTTGATCTCCGCCGGCACGGGCATGAGTCAGTTCAGGAACTTGGCCGTCGAGGAGCCCTCGGACGAGGAGGACTTCATCATCGACGGGATCAAGGAGCACGAACTGGCCCAGGCGGCCGCCGAGGCGATCCTGGCCGAACAGGAATCCGACGTTGAGGCCGCGGAGGCTTCGATGGGAGACTAGTTTTTTCGCGGTCTCAGGTGATGATAGATAGAGGGCGGTATCCCCAGGGATGCCGCCCTCCGGTTTTTGAATCATCAAGAGATGGCGAAATGTGACGAATGAAGTGGGGAATTCGGGGTGATCATCAAGGGTGCTGGTTGACGGGGGAATCGAGAGCCCATTGCAAAGATCCATTGAAACCTACGGCCTTCCGCTGGGATTGATCCTGCTCGGGTATGGTCATCTGGCCACCAACGGGACGGATCCCCTGCCGGTGGGTGCGTTGCGTTTGGCTCTGCTTTTTTGCGCGGTGGTCCTGATCGGCCGTCTGGGTGTGCGCTTGGGGCTGAACCGCACGGCGGCCCTGCTGGCGGGGCTTTTTTGCGCCGGCAGCCCCCTGGCGGCGTATTCCCTGCATGCGGGCGCGCCTGTGGTTATGCTGATCTGGACCTGCTTGGTGCTCGGGATCCTGGTCTGGCGGTTGAAATTCTGGCGTCCCGGACGTTTGGGTTGGGCGGTGGTCGCTGGAGCCATACTGGCCGGAACCGAGGGATCCATGGCCTTGTCGGGTGTTTTTACCGTCGGGGGGTATTCCCCGCTGGACATTCCGCGCAATCTTTTGGCCTTTGGCGCCTGGTTTGTGCTGCCCGGCCCTTTGCTGGGCAACCCGTCCCTCCACCGGGTTATGGTGCCCGTCCTGGGAGCCTGGGTGTGGGCCTTCTGGCTCCTGATGTCCCTGCACCGGCGTCAGATGGACGATTTCGGGCCGCAACACCTTCTGCTGCTCGCCTTGGCCGGGGTGGCGCCCGTCCTGGCCGTGGGTTCCCGCGTGGGCCCGGCGTTCCTGTTGTTGCCCCTGGCCATGTTCTCTCTCTTCCTCATGTCCTTCCTGCGGCCGTCCAAACTCACGGATTCGCCCCGTGTCCTGCTGATGGCCGCCTTTTTCCTGACGTTGCTGGCGTCGGGGACCTCGGTCCTGGGTCCCGGCTGAGAAACAAGGAAAAAAATTCCCGAATCCTTGACAAAGTCCTGACATACGATTAATGTTCCCGATCCACGACCGCAGCCGGGAAGGCTGCAGTTGTGTTTGAACGTGCGTAAAGCGTGAATGTTGATCGGGATACGCCCGCAGCGGCTACGACGGCCCAGGGCGCAGATAGCAGGAGTACGACGTTGCCAACATTGAATCAGCTGGTCCGCAAGGGCCGCAAACCGATCTTGAGCAAGAGCAAGTGTCCGGCTTTGCAGTCCTGTCCTCAGCGCAAGGGTGTTTGCACCCGCGTCTATACCCAGACGCCGAAAAAGCCCAACTCGGCCCTGCGCAAGATCGCTCGTGTCCGGCTGACCAACGGCATCGAAGTCACCGCTTATATCCCCGGCGAGGGCCACAACCTGCAGGAACACAGCATCGTGTTGGTCCGCGGGGGACGTGTCAAGGATCTGCCTGGTGTGCGGTATCATATCATCCGCGGCACCCAGGACGCCTCGGGCGTGGATTCGCGGCGCAAGGGTCGTTCCAAGTACGGAGCCAAGCGGCCCAAGCAGAAGTAATCCCGGCTCGGGATTTTCGGCGGCCAGGGATGGACGCCGTGAAGAATTCGCGTCGCGGCTTTGTGGCCCGAGGGCGCACAGGAAATTGAAAGATCTGCCGGCCCTGCCGGCGAAATTGCGGAAAGACCGCTCAGGAGAGAGATAGCATGTCGCGACGCAGGTCCCCCGAGAAAAGGGTTTTGACCGCCGATCCCAGGTTCGGCGATATCATGGTGACCAAGTTCATCAACTATTGCATGAGCGACGGCAAGCGCAGCGTCTCCGAGAGTTCTTTCTACAAGGCCCTGGACATGGTCAAGGACAAGAGCGGCCAGGAAGGCATCGATGTCTTTCGGGCCGCCCTGAACAATGTCAAGCCCAGCGTTGAAGTCAAATCCCGGCGTATCGGCGGTGCTACCTATCAGGTTCCCGTCGAGGTCCGGTCGGAAAGGCGGACCCAGTTGGCCATGCGTTGGCTGATCGGGTTTGCCCGCAGCAGGCCTGAGCATACCTTTGCGGAACGCCTGGCCGCTGAATTGTTGATGGCGAGCAAAAACGAAGGACCGTCTATCAAGAAGCGCGAAGACACTCACCGTATGGCTGAAGCAAACCGTGCGTTTGCCCACTGCCGCTGGTAAGGGTCCCTCTCGTTCGCCGGCAAGCGCTTAGCAGCACACGGATGATTTGGAAATTCAAATAGCCTGAATCCGCTCCGCGAAGGGAATCGCAGGGGCTAGAGGCAAAAGAAGACGCACTGCCCGTTTCGGGTCATGTGCGCGTGATTCGGTTTGGTCCGGACGCGGGGTTCGCCTTTCCGGGGCGACGCGCCCGAGCCGGTCCGCTGGGAGAAGAGTCGTGGCCCGCGAGATCGCACTGCAGTGGATTCGCAACATCGGGATCATGGCTCACATCGACGCCGGTAAGACGACGACGACCGAGCGCATACTCTACTACACCGGGCGGGTTCATCGACCCGGGGATGTGGATGACGGCGCGACCCAGATGGACTACATGGAGCAAGAGCGGGAACGGGGCATCACCATCATGTCCGCCGCCACGACCTGCTCCTGGCGCGATCACCGGATCAACATCATCGACACCCCCGGGCACGTCGATTTCACCTCCGAGGTGGAGCGCAGCCTGCGGGTTCTCGATGGCGCGGTCGCGGTATTCTGCGGTGTCGGCGGGGTCGAGCCCCAGTCCGAAACGGTGTGGAAGCAGGCGGATCGCTACGGTGTCCCCCGGGTGGCGTTCATCAACAAGATGGACCGGTTGGGAGCCGATTTCCGGCTGGCCGTGCAGAGCATGGTCGAGTGCCTGGGAGCCAAACCCCTGCTGTTGAATCTGCCCATCGGGGCCGAGGATTCTTTTCAGGGCGTTGTCGATCTGCTGGAGCGCCGGGCCCGGATCTACCATGAGGAGGATCTGGGGGCGACTTTCGACCTGGAGGCCGTTCCCGAGGGAATGGTCGAGGAGGTCGAGGCGCAACGGGCCCTGCTCATCGAAGCGGTGGCCGAGGTCGACGAGGAGCTGACGGAGCTCTACCTGGCCGAACAGGAGCCCTCGCCCGAGCAGTTGCGGGCCGGCATCCGGCGGGCAACGCTGGCGGGGCAACTGGTGCCCGTGTTCTGTGGGTCCTCCCTGAAGAACAAGGGAGTGCAGGGTCTTCTGGACGGGATCGTGGATTTCCTGCCGTCGCCCCTGGACCGGCCTCCCATCAAGGGACGCGGCCTGGTGGGGAATGTTCCCGGAGACGGGACCGAGATCCGGCGGCCGGACGACGAGGAGCCCTTCAGCGCCCTGGCGTTCAAGATCCTTGCCGATCCTTTCGCCGGCCGGCTGGCGTTCATGCGGGTCTACAGCGGGACCCTGGAGGCGGGAAAAGTCGTCCTGAACGTGAACACCGGCAAGCGGGAACGGATCCAGCGATTGCTGCGGATGCACGCGGACAAGCGGGAGGATCTGCAGGAGGCCCGCACCGGCGACATCGTCGCTGCGGTGGGCTTCAAGGAGATTCGCACGGGGGACACCCTGGCGGATCAGGAGCACCCGCTGGTCCTGGACGAGATGACCTTCGCCGAGCCGGTCATTTACACGGCCATCGAGCCCCGGACGAAGGCCGACCAGGACAAGCTCGGGACGGCCCTGACGGCCATGGCTGACGAAGATCCTTCCTTCCAGGTGCGGAAGGACCCGGACAGCGGACAAACCGTGATCTGGGGCATGGGTGAGCTTCACCTGGAGATCATCGTCAACCGGATGCAGCGAGAGTACAACGTCTCCTGCAACGTCGGACGGCCCCAGGTGGCCTACCGCGAGACCGTCGGCAAGAGGGTGGTTTCGCGGGGTGAGTTCGAACGGGAGCTCGCGGGCAAGACGAATTTCGCCGAGGTGGAATTGGCCATTGCCCCGGGCGACTACGGAACCGGCATCGTCTTCACCAACGAGGTGGACGCGGGCACGATTCCTCCGGAGTTCGCCGACTACGTTGAGGGTGCCGCTCGGCAGGCATGCGCGACCGGAGTCCTGGCGGGGTACCCGCTGGTGGATGTGACGGTCAGATTGGTCGGCGGCAAGTGGGTGGAAGGGGAGTCCACGGAAATGGGCTTCCGCAACGCGGCGACGGCCGCCCTTTGGGATGGGGCCAAGGCCGCGGAGCCTGTCCTGCTGGAGCCGGTGATGACGGTCCAGGTGACCGTGCCGCCGGATTTCCTCGGGGACGTGACGGGGCATCTGAACTCCCGCCGCGGACGGGTCATCGGGATGCAGCAGCGTGGGACCGATCAGGTCATTCACGCGGAAGTGCCCCTGGTGGAAATGTTCGGGTACGCGACCCAGCTGAGGTCTTTGAGTCAGGGACGGGGCGTTTTTTCGATGCAGTTGGCACGCTACGAGAAAGTGCCGGAAAAGGTCGCCAGGGCGATCACGCGCTTGTACGCAGGTGCTTAAATCAGAAGGCGTAAGCCGCCCGCGCATCCGGATCGCGATTATTCCGGAGCCGGGGAAACGCCGTTTTATCAGGAGGTAGCCGCAAATGGCGCGCGAAAAGTTTGAACGGAACAAGGATCACGTGAACGTGGGA
>CAZJGK010000070.1:0-12772 GCA_964545545.1 uncultured Fibrobacteraceae bacterium
ACCGAACCCTGACCCAGGATATTTACAGGAGGATCATCATGTTTGAGTTCCGGCGCCTTGTTCCTGTTCTCGCCCTGTTGCTGATCGTGGCTTGCCTTTCGCCTGCTTTCGGGGCCACCGACGGGCTCCAGCGGGATTTCACCTTTTCCGGGTCCACCCTCACGGTCATCAACATGATTGGCCACATCGAGGTTGTGCCCGCCACGGGAACGGATTTCCAGGTAACTGCCTGGATCAAAGGTGATGACGCGGAAGAAAACCTGCTGAAGTTCACGCAAAACAGCGGTGATGAATCCACGCTGCTGGTCCAGTTTCCGGTGGAGGATCATCAGGAATATGTTTATCCCGAGCTGGGTAAAGGGGGCCGGACGACCATTACCTACCGCGATGATGAGTCCAAGCATGAGCCCTGGTTGAAACGCCTCCTGGCAGGATTGACATCCAAGCGGGTGACGGTGCGCGGGCGGGGCGAGGGCCTTGAAGTCTGGGCGGACCTCACGATTTCCGTGCCTGCGGGCGGCAATTTGAAGGTGATAGAGCGTGTGGGGGAAATTTCGGCCCGGGATATCGAAGGGAATCTGGATCTGGACACCAGCAGCGGCGCCATCAGGGCCCGGGACATTCGCGGCAACCTGATTGCCGATACCGGCAGCGGATCCGTCGAAGCCAGCGGCATCAAGGGTGAGGTGGTCATCGATACCGGCAGCGGATCGGTGACGGCGGTCGATGTCGACGGGCCCCGTCTTGATGCGGACACGGGCAGCGGGTCGGTTGATTTGAAGAGGATAAACGCCCATAAAATCCATGTGGACACCGGTAGCGGTGGCGTTCGCATCGAGCAGGCCAAGTGTGTCAAGCTGGCGGTCGATACCGGCAGCGGTGAGGTGAAGGCCCGGGGCATCAGCGCGGATCGCGCCGTCATCGACACCGGCAGCGGTTCGGTGGACCTGGACCTGGATCACATGGGGGAGGGCCGTTTCGAGGTGGATACCGGTTCCGGGGGTATCAACCTAATGCTGCCGGCGGACGCCTCGGCCCGTATCGTTGCCGATACCAACAACGGGGGCGTTGTCTGCAAGGTGGAGGGCGCAAAGATTCTGCGCAAGGAACGCAACGAGATGGAGATCGCCATCGGTGGCGGCAAGGCCCAGGTTTCCCTGGATGCAGGCAGTGGAGCGATCAGGATTGCGACGCGCTGAGGGTGCGCGGATCGACCCCGAGAATTTCCAGTTGATAGGGGAGCGTGCGACCGGCCAGGTCATGGCCCCGGCTGTCGCAGCCGGCGATGCGCCGCAGGTTCGAACGGTCCAGAACCCCGAGCCATTGCTCCTGGTCATAAGTACGGAGCCGGTAGCGATGATCCAGGTGCATGGTCCGGTTGGGGGTGGTGATTGTCAGATGACTGAGGACGGTCTCCGTTCTTTGTCGCCGGGTGCCCGGTTCGGGCGGCAGGTAGTTCACCAGCTGGCTGACGCGGCATCTTCCCCTCGCCGCCTCCCACAGATCTTCTTCCGGTTCCAGCCACCGGTAGTCGAGCAGGCTGATCCCCACCACGTAGAGGCCGCGTGGTTTCAAGAGGCCGGCCATCTGGTTCAGGTGGGCGATTGTCTCCAGATCGGATTCCAGGTGGCGAATGGTGTTGACGGGATTGAGCGCCAGATCCACCGAACCGGCGGCGACACCTTTCTGCTGGGCCGTCTCCAGGAAAGCGGTCATTTCCGCCTGAAACAAGTTGGCCCTTTCCAGACCCTTATGCCCGCGGGCATAGGCGAGCATCCGGGCGTCGCGGTCAAATCCCGCCACCCGGTATCCACGGCGGGCGGCAAGCTTCAGGTACCGGCCCGTTCCGCAGGCGGGCTCGAACCAAAGACGTTTTGCCGGCATCGGGCCACGGGCGTGCCGGCGCTCGATGCGGACAAAGGCCTCCACCTCGGCCCGGGTGCCGGGCGCGTTGAGAATGTCGTAGATGGCCGGTTCGGGATAGAGGCCCGACGGCGGTGATTCCCTGGTCATGGTTACTCCCGTCCCCGGAAAACTTGCCTCTTATTCAGGATGGGTGCAACATTTCACCCGGGAATCCGCATCAAACCAGAGGTGCTGATTTGCGGTTTCCATGTCCGGCTTCTGCTCTTCCACCCCACGAGGGAGGTTTCGTTGTGAATCGCTTGCGTTTTGTCCTTGTCATGTTTGTCCTGCTGGGACTGGCGGCGACCGTTGCCGCCGAGCCCGCCGTTGATCCCTCTCCCGGTTATGTCATGCGTTACGCCGATATCGGGCACGGCCAGATCGTTTTCACTTACGAAGATGATTTGTGGCTGGTTCCCGCAGCCGGAGGGGACGCGCAGCGTATCACGAGCAATCCAGGTCTGGAACTGGGAGCCAAGATCTCCCCCGACGGGACCATGGTCGCCTTCACGGGCAACTACGACGGAGGGATGGATGTCTACGTGATGGACCTCCCGGCGGGAGTGCCCCATCGGCTGACGTATCATCCTGCGGCCGACCTGGTGACCGGATGGTGTCCCGACGGCAAGGGGGTACTCTTTTCTTCCAACCGTGAAGCGCCCGCATTCGCCAGCGAACTCTACCGGGTTTCCCTGGACGGAGGGCTGCCGACCAAGCTGCCGGTGGACCGGGGATCCCTGGCCTCGATGGCCCCGGATAAGAGCGGCCTGGCCTACAACCGCTACGGACGCCAGGTGCGGACCTGGAAACGCTACCAGGGCGGCAATGCCCAGGATATCTGGGTGAAGGATTTCAAGAGCGGGGACATCAAACGTATCACCGACTGGTCCGGAAGCGACCAGTTCCCCATGTGGGCGCCGGACGGCAACATCTACTTTGCCAGCGATCGGCAGGACGGCACCCTGAACATCTATGGTTACGACCTCGCCACCGGCAAGACCCGTCGCCTGACGTTTTTCAAGGATTACGACGTGAAATATCCAAGTCTGGGGGACGACAAGATCGTTTTCCAGCACGGCCCGGGCTTGAGCGTGCTGGATGTGACCAGCGGTAAAGTGGCGCCCGTGCCCATCACGATTCCTTCGGACCGGAGGCTCGTGCGGACCGAACTGGTCAACCCCGAACCCAGCACCGGAGCCTTCGGCCTGTCCCCGGCCGGTGAGCGCGCCCTGATCGAGGCCCGCGGCGAGATCCTCAACCTGCCCACCGACGAAGGCGATCCCCTGAATCTGACCCGCACGCCGGGCAGTCGGGAACGCGATGCGATCTGGAGTCCCGACGGACGCTGGGTGGCCATGGTGTCGGACCGCACGGGCGAGGAACAGATCTACCTGGTCGACCAGCATGGACGCCGGGAATGGCGGCAGCTGACCGACGGCAATTTCGGCCATATTCTGCAGCCGGTGTGGTCGCCCGACAGCAAGTCGCTGCTGTTCGCCGACAAGTTCATGAAGCTGCACCTGGTCAAGGCGGATTCCGGCGAGATCCATGAAATCGCCCACAGCGATTACGACGACGCCTGGGAGCGGTGGGGCATCCAGGATTATGTCTGGTCGCCGGACAGCCGCTGGGTTGCCTACACGGCCCAGACCGCGAACATGAACGAGGCCATCTGGCTGCACGACACCACCTCGGGCAAGAACACGAAACTGACCGACGACATGACCGAGGACTGGTCGCCGTCGTTCTCCCGTGACGGCCGCTACCTGTACTTCCTGTCCAGCCGCACGTTCAATCCCATCATGGGTCGGCAGGACCAGAACCACATCTTCTTGAAAACAGCCCTGCCCTACATTGTTCTGCTCCAGGACGGCCAGCGGTCTCCCTTCTACAAGGAGGACACCGAGGTGGCCGTGGCCGACGACAAGGCCGACAAGGACAAGGACAAGAAGAAGGACAAGAAGAGCAAGAAGGACGGCAAGGACGACGCCACGGTGATCGACCTGGCCGGGATCGGCAACCGGATCCTGGCCTGCGAGGATGTCGAGCCCGGCAACTATTTCCGTCTGGAGGCCGTCGACGGCGGCTTCATCATGCTGCGCAAGGACGAGCCCGAGTTCACCAAGTACCAGAACGTGAACGACGACACCGGCGGCGAGCTGGACCTGGTGGGATTCAAACTCGAGGACGCGAAGCTCGAGAAGCAGATTTCGGGTATCGCCAATTTCCATTTGAGCGCCGACGGCAAGCATCTGATCTATCGCGCCGGAAATAAATACGGCATGGTGGACGCGGGCAAGGAGGCCAAGGTAGGTGACGGCTCCATCAAGTTGGACACCCTCAAATTGACCGTGGACCGGATGCAGGAATTTCCCCAGATCTTCCGCGAGGCCTGGCGCATTCAGCGTAACTGGTTCTACGATAAAAATATGCAGGGCACCGACTGGCCGGCCATGTATGAGAAGTACGCCCCGTTCGTTGCCGGCTGCGGCGCACGCGGCGACTTGAATTACCTGATCGGGGAGATGATCGCCGAGTTGAACATCGGTCACACCTACATTTTTGGGGGTGATTTCGAAAATACGGGCGCCCAAATCTCCACCGGTATGCTGGGATGCGGTTTCAGCGCCGACAAAGGCAAGGACCACTACCGGATCAAGGATATCGTGCCCGGAGTCTCCTGGGATTCCCGCTACTGGTCGCCCCTGCAGGAACCCGGCGTGGATGTTCACAGCGGGGACTATCTCATCGCCATTGACGGCGAGGATGTTCTGGTTGGGGACAACCCGTACGCCCACCTGCAGGACCGGGCCGCCAAGATGGTGACCTTGACCCTCAGCAACAGTGATTCCGGCAAGGACGCGCGTGAGGTCCGCCTCAAGACCCTGCGCAGCGAACGGGGGCTGCGTTACCGCGCGTGGGTGGACGCCAACCGGAAACATGTGGATGAGTTGAGCGGTGGCAAGGTGGCCTACCTCCACATGCCCGATATGGGCGAGCGGGGTCTGGTCGAGTTTGGCCGTTCCTATTATCCCCAGACCGACAAGCAGGCCATGATCTTCGACGACCGCTACAACGGCGGGGGATTCGTGGGAGATATGGTCATCGATCGCCTGGAACGCCAGTTGTGGGCCATCACCCAGCCCCGCGAGGGGAAGAGCGGGCGCAATCCCGAACGGGTATTCCATGGTCCGCTGGTGGTGCTGATCAACGGGGACACCTACAGCAACGGGGAATTCTTCGCGGAGGCCGTCAAGCGCAAGGGCCTGGCGACCCTCATCGGGGAACGGACCTGGGGCGGCGCCACGGGCATCGAGCCCCACGAGGATCTGGTTGACGGCGGCGGGACAACCCCCCCTCAGTTCGGCCTGTACGGTCTGGACGGCACCTGGCCCATCGAAGGTTGGGGCGTGGTGCCGGACATCGTGGTGGTCAACGCACCCGCCGATGTCGTGGCCGGCCATGACGCCCAGCTCGACAGGGCCGTGACTTACCTGTTGCAGCAGTTGAAGGATAATCCCGGCAAGTGGACCATCCCTCCGACGCCGAAATATCCGGTGAAGGCCAAGCCTCACATGAGCGGGGGCAGAAAGTAACCGGCTGAACCTCGGCTGCGGGGTCCTTTTCCCGGTTTGATGGGACGACGGCCCGCAACATCATGTTGCGGGCCGTTCAAGCATCGTCAGGCCGGAAAAACGGCAACAAGCACGAGGATTGATCAGCTTCCCTGATCAAACCCGGGGCTCAACTGTTCCAGCCAACGGTAAAGAGTGATCCGTGAAATCCCCAGGTTTCGCGCCACCTGGGCCTTGTTTCCGCCCGCCCGTTCGAGCAGGGCGTTCAGGGAGGTCCAGGTCATTCCCGATTGATGGTCGCGGGTATCCGCCGCGGCCCGGGATTCCTTTTCCTCCAGCAACTCCAGCGTTCCTCCACCGGGAGTATTCCTGCTGCGCAAGCGGAAGGGGCGACCGAGATCGCGGTTCAGCCAGACCTGTTGCGCCACGGCTTCCAGCTCGGCGGTGTTGCCGGGCCAGTGGTGTTCGGTCAGGGCTTCGATGCCCGGCAGATCGAGCAGATCCCGGGCGGTCAAGGTGGATCCGTTCAAGCGGGTCAGGAAGTGGTCGAGCAAAGGCACGACGTCTTCCGTGCGGCGGCGCAGTGGTGGCACCTGAACCGACATCTGCTTGAGCCGGAAGTACAGGTCCTGGCGGAAGAATCCCTTGTCGGCAAGACTGGCCAGATCCGTCTCGGCGGTGGCCAGAATGCGCACATTGGCCTGGTGTTCGCGCGCGTCGCCGACGGGGCGGTAGATGCCTTCCTGGATCAGGCGCAGAACCGTGCCCTGCAATTCCCTGGGCAGATCCTCGATGCCCTGCAACAACAGGGTGCCGTCCTCGGCTTGAGCGACGAGTCCGGGCAGACTGCGTTTCACATGGGGCGTCGCTCCGGCGGCAACGCCGAAGATCTCCCGGGCCAAGACCTCAGGCGCGGCCGCAGCGCAGTTGATCTGGATCAGCGGCGCGGAACCGCGGGGACTCGTCTCGTGGATGCGGCGGGCGAGTAGCTCCTTGCCCGAACCGTTTTCCCCCTGCAACAGGACGGGATTCTTGTAGCGGGAAAATCCATCGCAACGCTGGAGCACTTGCCGGAAAAGAGGGGAAACAGCCACCACCCGGGTGGCGGGCACCCGGCGTGAAGAAAAACTGGGCTGGAGCGGAGGCGGACTCGACCGCATTTGCCGGCGGCGGGAAATCTGTTCGATCAGTTCAGGGATTTCACGGCTCAGCAGCGTGGTCTCCAGTTCCTGCAGGAGCTGTTGCGCTTGCAGCGCCGCTATCCAGGCGGATTCCAGGGCCTTGGCGGTGACGGGCCCAAAGTTGCCCGTATCGATTCGCCGCAACAGGGTGCGTGCCAACTGCCAGGCGCTGAGCATGGCCTCGTGACGGGCTCGCATGCCCAGCAAAGTCACCAGCGACTGCTCCAGGTGTTCACAGGCCAGTTTCCACCGGCCCAGGTTGGCGGCATTGACGCCCAGGCAGCGGTGGATTATGGCGATTTCAAAGCGGTCGTCCACGGCGCGGCCGATCTCCAGGGCCTCGTTCAAGATCGCCTGGGCGTCGGGATGGTTGCCTTCCATGTCGAGGCATTCGCCCTGGCGACGCTTGAGCTCCATGACCAGATCTCCCCGCGGAGCCAGGCTGCGGGCCACGCCGAGGGCCCGCTGGTAGTAACGGCGGGCTTCGGAGGGGTTGCCCTCGTCGCGGAAGACATCACCCAGGAATTCCAGGCTGAGGGCTTCTTCGCGGGACAAGCTCTGGCCGGTGGCCAGGGAATAGGCCTCAAGGAGACAGCTGCGGGCTGCGAGGTTGTCGCCTTCCAGGCGCAAGACGTTGCCCAGGGCGATGCGGGCGCGGCAGACCATGTCGGGGTGTTCTGCCACGAGATCCAGCTCGCGATTGAGCAACTCTTCGCACACCGTGTAATCACCCTGTTTGTAACAAACGATGGCCAGATTCTGGTAGGTCTGGGCCATGCGCAGGGGGGCGCCCAGTTCCTCATGGATCGCCAGACTTTTTTCAAACCAGCGCCGGGATTCTTCCAGCCTACCGGCCGAGAGGTGGGACCAACCCAGGAAGTTTCCGGCCACGGCGGCCCGCTCCGGTTCGTCAAGCACGGTGAAGGCGGCATGGGCGAATTCCACGTTTCCTATGGAATCCTTGGGGTTGCCCAGCCAGCGCTGGGCTGCGCCCAGGATCAGCCGCAATTCGGCATGCAGGGGATCGGCATGATTGGTGATCACATTCAACAAGGCCGAGGCCGCATCCTGGACGGGGCCATACTCCTCGTCAAAGAGCATCAGGTGCAGTTCGGCGACCTGAAGACCGGGATGCAAAAGACTGATCCAACCGCGGCCCCGGGCCATGTCCAGAAACAGCCGGCAATCGGAGTGGCTCTTCAGATCGATCAGGCAACGCGCTTTCAACACGACAGCCTGTTCCAGATCGATGTTGGCCTCGGTCGACGGGATCCTGCGGTCGGTCGGCAACAGGGCGTCGAGAATTTCCAGGGCCTGTGCCGGTTTTCCCGTGCGCGCCCATTCCATAGCCTCGGCAAGCGGGCCTGGTCGGCCTTTGTGGGTGGCCGCGGGGGTCGCCACGGGGTCAGGGGAGCGGGCGGCGCCCTGGGAAATGTTGCCGTCAGCGCGCATAGCTGTACCCCCCTCCCGCTTGCAGGATGAAGGGGGCATGGTCTTGCGTGGCGGTAGAGATGTTCAGGAAGAACCATCCCACCTGGCCAGGGAAGATAAATGGTGTCCCGGCTACCGGAACAAGCCAACTGGAGACGGAGATCCTGGTGTTATCCAGGCCGGGATCCAGTATGTCCGTGGACGAACCTGCCAGGGCGCCACCGCTTGAATTGCCCGACGAATAATATGCGGTCGGGCTGAGATTACCATCACCCGGGTCACCCTCGGTGGCAACCTGCATGTCCCTGATGGCCATGGCTGGGCCGGCCGCAAGAACCGTGAACAGAATTGAAAAGAGAAAAAGGGCCAGGCCCTGACGGCGAGAAGGGACTTGGACAATCATTTCCGCTCCTGGGAGGATGAAGCGATTGATGAATTCTTTAGAACCGGGAGATTAACAGACCCATAACGATATCGTCAAGAGTTTTTTCATATCACTATTTATACTGAATAATTACCATGAAAAGGCGCGGTGTTGTACGGTGTGTTTTTGATTAATAATTATAATTGCGTAACATGACCATTGTAACTTTGGCACAGTGGGACAGGGGTGAAAAAAATTCCCGGTGTGCAACAATCCTGTATCAGGTTGCATCTTGCTGGTTCACAAACTTCGCCGGGATTGTCCACATCTGGAATCACCGGTTTATGGGTGTCTGACAATAGGGAAACTGGACCATTCCAGGATAACAGAGCCGTTCTGGAGGGATTTGAGAACGGACGGCAAAATCGGACCGGCTCCGGGAGGGTTGATTGATCAATCCCGCAACATTTGGGTTGTGCCGCGGAAATTGTGTCCGCAAGGTGAAAACAAACCCCTACAGGTGCTCCAGGAAGGCACAACCCAACATTTGTTGGGCGATCCCCGGGAACAGGATTATATTTCTCCCACTAAATTGCTTGCTGAAAGCTGCTGATCGCGGCCGAAGGCACCCACTGCCAAGGCACAACCTGGATGGTCACCGTGATAGCTTTCTGGAAGAATCCCATCATCGCCTTTCTTTCCTCCCTCAAGCTCAGCGCCACCATCATGGGACTGATTGCGCTTTCAGCGGCCAAGGCGACGTTCATCGAGACTGCGCATGGCAGGGACGCCGCGTACGATCTGGTGTACGGCGCCCATTGGTTCGAGGGCTTGCTGATCCTGCTGACCATCAGTCTGATTCTGCTTTTCATCAAGCGGTGGCCCTACAAACCGGCACAATACGGCTTTGCCCTGGTGCACATTTCCATGGTGGTGATCCTGCTGGGGGCCGGCATGACACGGTACCTAGGGTATGAAGGCACCATGCACATCAGGGACGGCCAGACGGTCGACTACCTCTACTCGGACCGGGCCCGTGTGCAGGCGACCATCGGCGAGGAAACCGGTTCTTTCCCGGTTCGCCTGTGGAAGGCCGGCCAGAACCATGTATGGAAAAAAGTGACGATTGCCGGCAAGGCCTACCGCCTGGGCGTCACCGAATTCTGGCCCCACTTCGGGCAGGCCTGGCAGGATGGCCCCGACGGTGTTCCCGTGATCCAGTACGGCATGAGCGTTGGGGATGATATCCAGTCGCGGACCTTGGCCGAGGGGGATAAGGCGACCATTTCCGGCGTCGAGGCCCGGTTCCTGACCGGGCCGTTCCAGGGCGGCATGAGCCATTCCGCCTATGGTGATCTGCGGGTGCACATCGGCACCGAATCCTGCACCTTCCCGGTGGAGATGCCCGCAGGCAAGATGCTCAAGTGCGGCGGCTACACCTTCGAGATCATCGAATTCCAGGCGGATTTCAAGGTCGGAGGAGAATCTTCGGACTCCGGGCCTTTGGTCAATCCCATGGTCCGGGTGAAGATCACCGACCCCCGGGGCAAGACGGGTGAACGAATTCTATTTGCCTACCATCCTGATTTTGCCATGGGTCACGGCGGCGAGACGACCGAGTTCGACGCTCTGGACATGCTTTACCAGCTCAACCGTGGCCTGGAGTTCACCCGCGGCGGCGAGACGGGCGTCCAGGGGCGGGCGTCCTTTCCCCTGACGGCCATGGACATGGACTCCCAGGAACAGACACCTCTTCCCGCAGGTGAAGTCTTTCCGGTCCGGGCCTCCACCCTGTACGGCAGCGAGACGACGGATTTTTCGTTTGCGGTGGTCAAGGTGATGACCTCGGCGGTGTTGTCGCCGGTGACGGTCGAAGATGCCGGGGCGCCCCCCGCGGCCAGGGTCGTCATTCGCGACTCCGCAGGCAACGAGGCCGAGGCCGTTTGTTCCAAGGAGGAGCCGGGAACCCCGGTGACCGTGGGTGATGTCAACGTGAAGCTGGCTTTCGGGTCGGTGGCCAGGAAGGTGCCTTACCAGGTTCACCTGGATAAATTCGTATTGAAGACCTACCCCGGCAGCAGCAACCCGGCGACTTATGAAAGCTATATCTCCCTGACCGATCCGGGGCAGGGCATCGAAGACCGCAAGGTTCATATCTACATGAATCACCCCATGGTCCACCGGGGATCCAAGTTTTTCCAGTCCTCCTACGACAAGGACAGAATGGGCACCGTGTTGTCGGTGAACCACGACCCCGGGAAGTTGCCCACCTATTTCGGGTATGCCCTGATTTCCCTGGGCTTTTTCATCATCATGTTCAAGGAGTTTTCCAGATTGCTGAAGGAATTGATGAAGGCCGACAATAAAAAGAAAAGTGGGAAGGTCGTGAAGACGACCCTGCTTGCTCTCTTTGCCCTGGGGGCGATCGGGCATCAGCAACCGGCCCGGGCCCAGGACAGCGCCAAGCCGGCGGACCTGAGCCCGACGGGCGGCTCGGGTTATGTCACCCTGGCCAAACCCCTGCGGGAGGCTGCCTCAAGGTTGATCATCCAGGATTACCGTGGGCGCATGAAGCCCCTGGACACGCTGGCGCGCGAGACGGTCATGAAGGTCGCCAAGCGCACGACATTCAAGGGCCGTGCCCCGGTTGACCAGTATCTGAGCTGGTCGACCAACCCCGATTTCTGGTGGGACAAGCCAATCATCGCCGTGCGGTTCCAAGGTGTGAAGGATCTGCTGGGCGTGGATAAGGCCACGACGCATGTTTCGGCATCCAGCCTGTTCGATGCCGGCGGCAGCTATCGGCTGGCCGGCCTTGCCGAGAAAGCTCACCGGACCCCCGACCCTGACCGCACCAAGACCCAGCGCAAACTCATCAGTTTCGACGAGCGGTTCGAGATCCTTTACATGACGTTCAAGGGTACGCAGCTGCGCCTCTTTCCCGTCCCCGGAGACCCCAACAACACGTGGCAATCCTTCGAGAAGGTGCAACCACAGTTGAATGCAGAACAGTTGCCTGTTTACACGGCGGCCTTCCAGGCCCTGGTGAGCGGGTTGCGTTCGGGCAACAACGCGATGATCGCCGACGGTGTCAGCCGCATCGCGGCCATTCAGCACCAGTACGGCCAGGAGGTCCTTCCCTCGCCTCAGCGGATCAACGCCGAGCTGCTCTACAACCGGGGACACATTTTCTCGTGGATGATGGTTCCCTTGCTGGGCGCCTCGTTTGTCCTCATGCTGGTGTTTTTCTGGAACTTGTTCCGGGGATCCCATCTGCGGTCGAAATTCCGCAACCCGTTTTACAGCCTGGGAATGTTGCTGTACACGGGCGCCTTCTGCGGCATGGTCTTCGCCTATGTCCTGCGCTGGGTCGCCTCGGGCCGCGCGCCATTGAGCAATGGTCACGAGTCCTTGCTGTTCATCAGCCTGGCCGTCGCCCTGGCCGGTTTGATCTGCGAGTTCAGCTTCAAGATGGCCGCGCCCGGCAGCCTGGGTTCGCTGTTGACGGTGGTGATCCTGGGAGTTTCCATGCTCTCCACCTTTGACCCGGCCATCGGTCCGTTGGTGCCGGTGCTGGTCTCCTACTGGCTGAACATCCATGTGACCATCATCACGGCCAGCTACGGTTTTCTGGGGCTTTCCGCCCTGCTGGGGGCCCTGATCCTGGTCCTGTTCCTGGCCAAAGGGTCCAGCAATCCCAACATTCACGATTCCGTCAGGATCCTGGACCAGATCAACCGCTTCGTGCTGATCGCGGGCCTGGCTCTGCTGTCCATCGGCACGCTGCTGGGCGGTGTGTGGGCCAACGAGTCGTGGGGGCGGTACTGGGGCTGGGACCCCAAGGAAACCTGGTCGTTGATCACCATCCTGGTTTATGCGGTGGTGCTGCATTTCCGGTGGATTTCCTCGCTGCGCTCCATCTGGCTCAACAGTGCGGCCAGCCTGGCCGCCATCAGCTCGGTGGTCATGACTTATTTCGGCGTCAATTACTTCCTGGTCGGCATGCACAGCTATGCTCAGGGGGATGCGGCCAGGGTTCCGTACTGGGTCTACATCTTTGCTGGGGTTGTGGTGTTTTTGATCGCCGTTTCGGGCCTGGTGAACAGGTCGCGGGAGTGGAAAGTCAAGATCTGATCCCCGGGGATCACCCTCCGTTCCGCGGCCCGGGCCTTGATAGGTTCGGGCCGCTTGCCACCGGTGGGGACCAAGTTGACGACCCAGCCGTGAATGTGGGATAATTGCGCGTTGTTGAAGTCTGGGTTCCCCCGGCTTTGCTTGTGATTTCTCTTGCCGGAGGCACCAGGATGGCCCCTCTC
>CAZJGK010000070.1:12872-16550 GCA_964545545.1 uncultured Fibrobacteraceae bacterium
TCCCCCGGCTTTGCTTGTGATTTCTCTTGCCGGAGGCACCAGGATGGCCCCTCTCAGCGGGCATGATCTGCGCCGACCGTGGGCGCTTTTTGCCGGTGTGACCCTTGTCGCTTTGGTTATCCGCACCGTCTACATCCTGCAGATGGCGGATCCGGCTCTCAACCCCCTTTTTACCCACCCGGTCCTGGATGCCGCAGTGCATCGCCGCTGGGCTCTGGGCATCCTGGCGGGAACCTGGCCACCTCCCGAACCATTTTTTCGTGCTCCTTTATATCCCTACTTTCTCGCCTTCTTGTACCGGGTCTTCGGGCCCGATCATGCCCTGGCCGTCCAGCTGGTTCACGGCTTGATCTCGGCGCTGGGCGCCGGCTTGGCCGGGTTGTGCGCGGACCGCGTGTGGGGCCGGCGGGCGGGATGGTTTGCCGGTCTTGGTTTTGCCGTGATGTGGTCGAGCATCTTCTTCGCGGGAGAACTGCTGGACGTCACGTTGGGGGTCACGCTGAACCTGCTCTTGTGGTGGCTGCTGTTGGGAAAAATTTCCGATCGGCGCCTGGGGTTGACCGGCCTGACCTGGGGTTTGTCCATCATCAGCCGACCGTTGATCCTGGTGATTGCTCCGGTGGTGGTTTTCTATCTGCACCGGCGCGGCGTAGGCTGGCGTGCGCGCGGCTGGCTGATGTTGGCGGCGGGGATGGCTGTGGCCATCCTGCCGGTGACGGTCCGCAACCTCACCGTTGGCGGCGAACCGGTTCTGGTGGCGGCGTCCGGCGGGGTCAATTTCTTCATCGGGAATAATCAATTCGCGGACGGCCGGGTGGCTTTTCTGCCCGGGGCGGCCATGGACTGGCATGGGGAAATGTCCGAGGTAACGGCTCTGGCCGCCAAGGAAACGGGCCATCCGCAGAACGCGTTGAGCGCCGATCGGTACTTCCTTGGCAAGGGACTGGCTTTCCTGCGCAAATCGCCCGGCCGCGCCCTGGCCCTGTACGCCCACAAATTCCGCATTCTGTTGGCGGCAGATGAGCGGTCCAACAACAAGAACCTGGCCTTCTGGCGTGCGCGCTCACCCTTGCTGCGCTGGCCCTTTTGGCTGGGTTGGGGACCCGTCCTGGCCCTGGCGTTTCTGGGCTTGCGCCGAAAGGACCTGGATCCTGACCGGATGCTGCTCATGTGGGGATCACTGGTGCTTTATGCCGGGGTGCTCCTGCTGTTCTTTATCAATGCCCGTTTCCGGCTGCCTTTGCTGGCCTGGTTGATGGTGCCCGCGGGGGCGGGTGCCGACCGCCTGGTCCGCGCCGTCTCCCGTGGCGATTGGACCCCGCGTCTGCGGCGGGGGACCATGTTGGCCGTGGTGATACTGCTGGTGATCTGGATCCCCGATCGTGCAGGTTTCAGGCCCGAGTCCTCCAGCGACTTCGAGAGCTGGCGTGCGCTGGGGAACGGTTTCGAGCAGGAAGGGGACCTTGAGCGCGCAGGGGCGTCCTACCGGAAAGTTCTGGACATCGGCCGCAAGGATCCACAGCGCGCATACGGGAATATCCTGCCGGCCGTGCACATGCGGTTGGGAGGGGTCCTGCTGCGGGAGCAAAAGCCCCGTGAAGCCTTGCCGCAATTTCGGCAGGCCTCAGCCATGACCGGAGATGTGAATGCCGAGTTCGGTGTCGGCATGTGTCTGTTGCAACTCGGACAATGGGGTCCAGCCGAAGCGGTTTTCGATTCGGTTATCAGCCGCAATCCCGGCAACTGGCAGGCTTACGGCAACCTGGCGATTTGCTACGAGCAGACCGGACGCTTCACCGAGGCCCAGGCGGCCTGGCGGAAGCTGCTTGAAATCAACCCCGGTGATAAGATGGCCCAACAGAGGTTGAACGTTGCCCCTTGACCCGCAAAATACCTGAAGGTCTTCCCGCGGAGGGTCAAATTGGTGAGTGGTCTTGGGCGGATTTTTGCAATTCCTCCCATGCCTCTACAACATGCCTGCGCACGGTCTGGGTTTGGCCGATGCACATCCGCAGGGTAAATCGCCCGTCGAGCACCGTGTGGGTGAGGTAGATCCGACCGGCCCGGTTGACCGTGTCCATCAGGTCCTTGTTCAGGCGGTTCAGATCTTCCTGGCTGCCGGTAAACCCCGCGGGCTTGCGGCGGAAACACACGGTATTCAGCGGCACGGGCGCCAGGAGTTCCCAGTCGGAATCCTTTTCGACCCAGCCCTGGAATTCCGCGGCCAGGGCGATGTGTTGGCGGAGCTTGGCCCGCAGGGCTTCGGCGCCGAAGCTGCGCATGACAAACCAGAGCTTCAGGGCCCGGAATCGTCGACCCAGGGGGATGCCCCAGTCCCGATAGTTGGTCACCTGGGCGTCGCGGTCGGTCTGCAGGTAGGCCGGATCGATGGCCATGACCCGTTCGAGGTGCGCGGGGTTGCGCACGTAGAACGCGGAGCAGTCGAAGTTGGTGAACAGCCACTTGTGAGGGTTGAAGACCAGGGAATCGGTATGCTCGAGGCCCTTGAAAATCCAGCGCTTCTCGGGCAGGATGGCCGCCGATCCGGCCAGGGCGGCGTCTGCATGGAGCCAGAGATCGTGTTTGCGGGCGATGGGGCCGATGGCGGCGAGCGGATCGATGGCCGTGGTGCTGGTGGTCCCCACGGTGGCCACGACGCAGCAAGGCCGGCAGCCGGCCTCCTTGTCTGTGGTGATTTTCGCTGCGAGGTCGGCGGGGTCCATGGCGCGGGATTTATCGATGCCGACGGTGACGATGTTCTGGTCTCCGAACCCCGCGATCCGCGCGCCTTTGATCACCGAGGAATGGGCCTCGCTCGAGCAGTAGACGCGCAACGGCCGGCCGGGTTCCAGGGTGTCCGCGCCCCGAGCGTTGAACGCGTATCCGGTGGCTTGTTCGCGGGCGCAGAGCAGGGCGCACAAGGTGGCCGTGGAGGCGGTGTCCTGGATCACCCCGTGGAAACCGGTGGGCAGGGCGATCAGGTCGGCCAACCATTCCATCATGCGCTGTTCAAGTTCGGTGGCGGCGGGACTGGTCTGCCACAGCATGGCGTTGACGCCAAGCCCTGCCGACAGGAGTTCGCCCAGAATGGACGGACCGCTGTTGTTGGCGGGAAAATAGGCGAAAAACCGGGGGTGATTCCAGTGGGTTACCCCGGGTATGATGTCGCGCTCGAAATCGTCCAGGATATCGGCCATGGCCTGCCCGGTTTCCGGCGGGCGGGGGGGAATCGTGGCACTGATGGCTCCCGGTTTTACCTGGGAAAGGACGGGGTAGCGTTCGGCCCCCTCGAGGTAGTCGGCGATCCAATCGATGAGGCGATGGCCCTGGTCGCGAAATTCTCTGCTTTCCATGGCAACTCCCGTTTCAGACCAAAAGAAATCCGGATCAGGAAAGCCTGACCCGGATCCTGTCTTCTGTCAACCGCCCCGGATTTATTTCTGGGGTTTGTTCAACATGAAAACGGTCGGTTTGGTTGTGGCGGCTTCGTCACCTGGCGGATCGCTGCTCTGGAGCATGTCCGCCGGAATGGTATCCGGTTCAAGTTCCGTCTCCGCCGCCGCGGTGTCTGCAACGGGTTCCATCCCGGCTTCAGGTTCTGCATCCGAGCCCGGCATCTGCAGATCGTAGATGTTGGGTGTGGTGTCGTGCTGGGGGGGCAAGACTTCGTCGCTGGTT
>CAZJGK010000071.1:0-16454 GCA_964545545.1 uncultured Fibrobacteraceae bacterium
CCGGAGCCATGGATGGCGGAGGGGCCGGAGTGCCGAGGTTGTACGTGACAGGAGGTCACGGACAACCGTCCATGAGACAGAGGGTTATGCCTGTTGGGGACACCTTGGGGGCTAACATTCACCCGGCAGCAACAATTTCAGAGGCACAACCAAAATTTTCGGTTCCGCGAAGATGGCATCCCAGGTGGCGCCGCCTCCGTTTTCACAAAGAAAAATCCCTTATCGCTCTGTGATTCTTTTGTAACAATTAAATGGTAAGATTATAGCCATGAACTCGCCCACATCCCCCCACGCCCCAGGAGCTTACCTGATGCAACGCCTAATTAGGATCCTGACCATATCCATCATTCTGGTGACCACCGGTTCTGCTGTTATGGCGCTTCCGGCCATGGCTCGGGAATTTACCCCCGTGCAGGCGGGATTCTCACCCACAGGTGAGGAAATCCTGCCTTACGCCCCAAACCGTATTCTCGTCCAGTTCACAGCGCAAGCCATGGCCAAGGCCGATCTCAAGGTAGCCCCGGAAAAAGGCGCCCAGGCGGCCACCGCCGCCACCGGTCTGGCCTCTCTCGATGCCATTTTGCAGGACCTGAACGTGACCGCCATCGTGCGCTCTTACGGCCAGGTCGCCGACAAGGCCATGGCCGATGAGGTGGGCATTGACCGTTCCTTCCAGCTTCAGGTGCCCGCGGGAACCGATATTCCCGCAGCCGCGGATCGTCTGGCCCTGGACCCCAACCTGGTCTATGCCGTCCCCGATTTCAGGGCTTTTCCCGCGACCACGCCCAACGATCCCGGGTACCCGAACAACTGGGGCCACAACAACACCGGCCAGTTGCCCGCCTTTGGCTGGAAAACGACCTGGGACCATACCGGACCCGGTGTCGGCACCGTGGGTTTCGACACCAACGCCGAAAACGCCTGGAATGCCCCCGCGACCTTCGGCGCCGACAGCGTCATCATCGCCATCATCGATTCCGGCGCCGACACGGCCCATCCCGACCTGAATCTCATGGCGGGTTACGATTTCGGGGACGACGACACCGACCCCATGGATGACAGCGCCGATCCTGGGCACGGCACCGCCTGCGCCGGTGTGGCCGCCGCCGTGGCCAACAACAATCTGGGCGTGGCCGGCATCGCCGGGGGATGCGTCATCATGCCCCTGAAGGTGGCCAACAGCGCGGGAGCCATGTACTTCTCCGCCATCGATAACGCGCTGTATTATGCTGCCGACCACGGGGCGGATATCGTCAGCATGAGCTTTGGCGCTTCCTACTCCATCGTCGGTTCCACCGACACGGCTCTCAAGTACGCCTACAACCACGGCGTGACCCTGCTGGCCGCCACCGGCAATGAAAATGCGTCGACGATCAGTTACCCCGCCATCAACCAGTACGTCATCGGCGTGGGCGCCGCCTCCCCCTGCGGAGACCGCAAGCGCTCCAGTTCCGATTCCTCAGAACTCAACCCGGGCGTCAGCACCGATCCCAACGGCTACACCTGCGACGGGGAGCGCTGGTGGGGATCCAACTACGGCAGCAACGTCCAGGATGCGGCCGGCGCCGTGGTCATCCTCGCCCCGACCATCCTGCCGACCACCGATATCACCGGCAGCGGCGGTTACCAACCCGGCAACTACGATCCTTTCTTCAACGGCACCTCCTGCGCCACGCCCTACGCCGCCGGCGTTGCCGCCCTGATCAAATCAGCCCATCCGACCTACACGCCCCTGGAGATCCGCAACAAGCTGGCCGACACGGCCATCGACATCGTCAACGTCGAATCCGGCGCGGGCTGGGATCGCTATTCCGGCTATGGCATGGTGGATGCCGAAGCGGCCGTCGGCGGCGTCCCCGACCCCCTGGAGGCCAACTTCAGTGCGGACGCGGCCACCGGTTGCGCACCCCTGGCCGTCAACTTCACGGACTCTTCGACTGGAATCGTTTCCAGCTGGGCCTGGGATTTCGGCGACGCGGGCACGGACACCGTCCAGAATCCCACCCACACGTACGCCTCTGCCGGCATCTACACGGTTTCCCTGACCGTGACCGGCCCCGAGGGCTCCGACAATCTGACCCTTCCCGACATGATCACCATCGAGCAAACCCCCGTGGCCGATTTCAGCGCCACCCCGTTGACCGGCCAGGTCCCGTTGTCGGTCACCTTCAACGACCTTTCCACCAACAACCCGGATGCCTGGACGTGGTACTTCGGGGACGGCACCCAGAGCTCCCAGCAGAATACGGTCCACACCTACACCGCGGCCGGCGACTACACGGTAATCCTGTTGGCGGAGAACAGTTGCGGGCAGGATCAGGTCACCAAGACGGCCTACATCCACGTGACCCCGCCGCCGGCCCCGGTCGCAGGCTTCACCGCTTCGGTGACCAACGGCTGTGCACCCCTGAGCGTTGCTTTCACCGATGAATCCACCGGCGACATCACCGGCTGGGCCTGGGACTTCGGCGACGGAGGCACCAGCACGGTGCAGAACCCCACCTACGCCTTCGTCGACCCCGGCCAGTACGATGTCGCCCTGACCGTCACCGGTCCAGGGGGCGACAACACACTGACCATGAACGGCTACGTGACCGTGGACGGTCCGCCCACGGCCGCGTTCAGCGCCTCGGATTCCTCGGGTATTGCTCCGCTGAGTGTTGAATTCACCGATCTTTCCACGGGCACCGTCAACACCTGGGCTTGGAACTTCGGCGACGCGGGCACGGACACCGTCCAGAATCCCATCCACCTATACGTCTCCGCCGGCACTTACACCGTGACCCTGGTCGCGGGCAACGACTGCGGCAGCGACACGCTTCAGGTCACCGATCTCATCACCGTGGATCCTCTGTTGGCCCCGGTCGCCGACTTCGACGCCACACCCCAAACCGGCTGCGCGCCGCTGGAGGTCGCCTTCTCGGATCTTTCGTCGGGGGACATCACCGACTGGGCCTGGGACTTCGGCGACAGTTCCACCAGCACGGCGCAAAACCCCACCCACATCTACGCCACCACCGGCGTTTACGATGTCTCCCTGACCGTGACCGGTCCCGGCGGCAGCAACGGCAAGACCAGCGCCGGTCTGATCGTCGTTGCGGGACCGCCGACGGCCTCGTTCGCCATGAGCGACACCACCGGCAGCGTGCCGTTGACCGCCACGTTCACCGACCAGTCGACCGGCGGCCCCACCGCCTGGGCCTGGGACTTCGGCGACAGCACTTCGAGCTCCCTGCAGAACCCGGTCCACACCTTCGCGGTCGCCGACACCTTCACCGTGACCCTGATCGCCACCAACGACTGCGGCAGCGACACGACGTCCCTCGAGGTCCGGGTCGACCCCGTCGCAGGCCCCGTGGCGGCTTTCAGCGCCGATCCCACCGCTGGGTGTGCCCCGCTGGATGTTGTCTTCACCGACCAGTCGACCGGCGACATCACCAGCTGGACCTGGGACTTCGGCGATGCGGCCGGGGACACGGCGCAGAACCCCACCCACACCTATGGGGACGCCGGGGCGTTCGCCGTGCGCCTGATCGTCTTCGGCCCCGGTGGCGCCGACACCCTGATGGTGCCCGCCATGGTGCAGGTGGACAGCCTGGTCGTGGCGAACTTCACCCCTTCGGCCACCTCAGGCGCCAACCCCTTCTCCGTGACGTTCACCGACCAATCGACCGGCGGGCCGACCTCCTGGTCCTGGAATTTCGGCGATGGCGCCACGGACACCCTGCAAAGCCCGACTCATGCCTACACCACGGCCGGTCTCTACTCCGTGACCCTGACCGCCAGCGGTCCGTGCGGCGATGACACCATCGTCATGACCGACTTGATCACGGTGCGATCGGCTTCGGACGTGGGTGGCGTGGCCCCTGCGCACTTCAATCTGGGCCGAAACTACCCCAACCCGTTCAATCCGACGACGACCATCGTATTCAGCCTGGCCAAGCAAAGCCACGCGCGTCTGGATGTCTTCGACGCCTCCGGCCACCGACTGTCAACCCTGGTTGACCAACAGTTGAGCGCCGGTGAACACAGGTTTACGTGGCAGCCCTTCAACCTGGCATCGGGCGTCTATTTTGCCCGCCTGAATGCCGAAGGCAAAACGGCCACCCAGCGCATGGTCTTGATTCGCTGATCACCGCCCGCATCGGCACGACAAGAGACGGCCCCGGATTTTCCGGGGCCGTTTCCAGTTCAAGGGTAAGCGGGCGGCGGGCCCAACTATTCAAGATACGAGGCCAGTCGCCCGAGTTGTGCGCCCAGCACACCATCGACCACAGGCGCCAAACTGTCCAGGCCCGCAGGATTGTACCCCCCCACGGAATAGGTCATGGTGAGGTTGACCCCCCGGTCGGTCGGCTCGATGCTGAAAGTCAGCACTCCGGTAACCGCCATGGCTTGCAAGGGGCCCAGACCGCCTTTCAGCCGCAGCAGGTGGCCCGGATCGGCATAAACCACCTCCATGTGCTTGACCCAGCGCCCGTTCCCGGCATTCTCGATCCAGGCACCCCCCACGGTGGCATCCAGGGAAAACTTGCTCGCATCCCCGAAAAAGGAGTGGGCGGGATCCCACCACTTCCCGAAATCTCCCGTCAAACCCTGCCAAACCTGATCCGGAGCAACCTGCAGGGTGACGGTATGGCGAACGGTGAAGCCGCCGGCGCCGGCATCGACAACTTCGGCCCCAGCACGGGGAGCCCAAACCAGCAAAGCCCAGGCGGCCAGAACCACTCCTGCCCGACGAGAATTCATGTCAATCCCCCTGAAGGTGACGGCCCCGGTCGAGGTTGCCCGGTGGCGCGGGTTAAAAACTCAGTCGATGAACACGAACCGCGGCGGTTCGAAACCGTTGAAGCGGGTGGACTCGGAGAAGGAGTACGCCCCCATGGAACCGGCGATCAGCAGGTCGTCCAGATGCATTTCCGGCAGATCCACCGTGCAGACCTTGCCTTGTTCGTCACGTGAAAAAACATCGATGGAATCGCAGGTGGGTCCGGCCAAAACATACGGTTTGCACGCACCGTCGGTGCTGGTCTTCAGGGGAAAGCGCATCCGGTACAGCAGCACTTCCAGAAAACTGCCATAGGTCCCATCGTCAAAATACAGCCAGTTGCGTCCGGCTCGCACCGATTCGCTGATCACCTTGGTCACCAGGCACACGGCGTCGCCGACCACGGCCCGACCCGGTTCGGCCACCAGGCGCACATCATCACCGAACAAGGATCCGAAGCTCAGGGTAACCGCTTCACCGAGGGCGGGAATGTCGATCTTCTCATCCAGGTAACGCACGGGAAAACCCCCACCGATATCAACGGAGGTCAACTGGATCCCCGCCTGCTGCGCCTCTGCAAAAACCTGCCGGGTCAAACCCAGGGCTTCGGTGTAGCGTGCGGCTTCCAGACACTGGCTCCCCACATGGAAGCTTAGGCCCCGGGGGACAAGGCCGCTCTCCCGCGCCTGACGCAGCAGGGGGACGGCTTCTTCCGGCTGGGCGCCGAACTTGTCGCTCAGATGGGCCACGCTGCCGAGGTTGGAAACCGCCAGCCGCAGATGCACCTTGGACCCCGGAGCATGCCGCGCGATCTGGGTGATTTCACTGGCGTTGTCGAAAGTGAAATCATCCAGTCCAATGCCCGCGGCAAAAGCGATCTGGCGCGGATCCTTCACCGTGTCGGCAAAGATCAGGTCCGTATGTGGATTGGCTCCGGCGGTGATGGCCGCCAGGATCTCCCCCCGGGAAGCGACATCGAAGCCGGCGCCGATCTCTGCGAGCATACTCAGGATTTCCGGTTGGGGATTGGCCTTCACGGCGTAAAACAACTTGGCGGCAGGCAGGGCCGCATCCAAACGCCGATAATTTTCCACAATACGGCGTCCGCTGACAAGGTACAGGGGCGTACCGAATTCCGCGGCCAGAGCGGAGATTTCCGCAGTCGTCAGGTCAAAGGGATTCATCCCGAATTCCTTCCCGGGCACTTGCAGGACTCTCAACCGATCCAGATGTTCTCGATCCCCTCCAACGCCAGGATTTTATCGGATACAAGTTCGGGGGCGTCCAGATCGCGGTAGCGGACGATGAAGGTGGCGGAAAAGCGGTCGTCCTGGCCGCGTTTCAGGGCCGTATGTTTGATCACGAACCCCTCCCGACGAAGAAGCGCCTGGCCCGCTATGATGCGCGCCAGGTCGCCGCGGCCTCGAATGGTGATCCGGCCATAGATGTCCTGCGAGATGGGAATCCGGTGCAAGACAACCAGCGAGACCAGGACCATCAGGGTCGCCCCGACAGCCAGCACAATCTCGCCCATACCCACGGCCACGCCAATGGCCGACACCACCCAGACCGAGGCGGCCGTGGTCAGGCCCCGCACGAATTCCTTGCTCTTGATGATGGTGCCGGCGCCCAGAAAACCGATACCCGTGATGACACCCGCCGCGGCCCGCGCCGGATCCATGCGTATCGCACTGGTTGCATCGGGCAGGCCGTGGTCGATGAATTTCTGGAAGGCGACGATGATCAGGGCCGAACCCAGACAGACCAGGATGTTGGTCCGCAGGCCCGCGGCCCGACCGTGGGCCTGCCGCTCCAGGCCCACCACGCCACCCAGAATCAGGGCGATCAGCAAGCGCAACATATAGACATGATCGGCGCCGATGGCCGCAAAGACATCATTCATGGCAGTTCCCTACCTCAATAGGATTGTGCGAAAAGGACCCGACCGTTGGCATCCTTACCACAGTGCACACATTTTCCGGGTGTCTCGTCCCTGGTGAAAGGGATGTTGCGAATGGTGACCCGGGTTTTGTCCTGAATGGACTGTTCACATTCGCCGTCGCCACACCAGTGGCAATAGGCAAACCCACCTTGACCCTTGAACAGTTTCACGAATTCGTCCCAGCTGTCAATGTTGACCGTCGCCTCCTCGCGGAGCTTCAGGGCGGCCGCGAACAGGTCATGCTGGATCCGTTCCATTTCGGCGGGCAGGGCGGTGGCCAAAGCGGTGAACTTCACCGGATTTTTGGCGCGGTCGTGGCGAGCCACCATCATGACCTGCTCTGACGCCAGGTCGCGCGGCCCGAGTTCCAGACGCACCGGCACGCCCTTGCGTTCCCACTCACCGTACTTCCAGCCCGGACGCATCTTGTCGCGCTTGTCGACATGCACACGGCCAACCACGGGCTTCAGCTCGGCGGCCAGCTTGTCGGCTGCTTCGCACACCGCAGCCATCTCCTCGTCGTTCTTCCAGATGGGAACGATGACGGCCTTGGTGTGGGCAATGCGCGGCGGCAGCACCAGGCCGTTGTCGTCGCTGTGGGTCATGATCAGGGCGCCGATGATGCGCGTGGACATGCCCCAACTGGTGGCCCAAACATGCTCGACCTTGCCCTCGGCATCCTGATAGGTCACATCGAAGGCCTTGGCGAAATTCTGCCCCAGGTCGTGGCTGGTGGCGGCCTGGAGCGCTTTGCGGTCCTGCATCATGGCCTCGATGGAGTAGGTCTCCACCGCACCGGCGAAACGCTCGTTGGCGGTCTTGGCCCCGCAGGTCACGGGCATGGCCAGGATATCCTCGGCGAACCAGCGGTAGACCTCGAGCATCTGCAGGGTCTCGGCGCGGCCCTCCTCGGCCGTGGCATGGGCAGTGTGCCCCTCCTGCCACAGGAACTCGGTGGTGCGCAGGAACATCCGCGTGCGCATCTCCCAGCGCATGACGTTGGCCCACTGGTTGATCAGGATCGGCAGGTCCCGGTAGCTCTGGATCCACTTGCGGTACTGGTCCCAGATCACGGTTTCGCTGGTGGGCCGGATGATGTACTCCTCCTCCAGCTTGCTGTCGGGATCGGGGATGAGCGTCGCCTTGCCGTCGATCATAGCCTTCTTGAGCCGATGATGCGTGACGATGGCGCATTCCTTGGCGAAGCCCTCCACGTGTTCGGCCTCGCGGGCCATAAAACTCTTGGGGATCAACAGGGGGAAGTAGGCGTTGACGTGGCCGAGTTCCTTGAACCTGTCGTCCAGGATGCGCTGGATGTTCTCCCAGATGGCGTAGCCGTTAGGCCGAATGACCATGCAGCCACGCACGGGACTGTTCTCGGCCAATTCCGCGGCCTGAATGACGTCTTGGTACCAGCGGCTGTAGTCTTCCGAACGCTTGGTGATCTCGGCCATGCCGATTCCTTCCTGTTTCCTGTTTTCCTGCCTGAAACGGTAGTCTTTGAAGATAACATTTCAGGGACGAGGAATAAAGATCGGGATCGGGGGCAGGCCGACATTCATACGCGGCGTTCACGCCGCAGCAGCAAGCGGGAGGGGCTCAGGCAGGCTGGAGGGACGCTTCACCCACCGCCCAGACCAGGCCGATCTGCTGGGCCAGGCCTTCCAGCTCCGAGGCCTGCTCGGCACCCACATCATCACTATGGGGACCGCAATCGGCGTAAATAACCCCGACCACCCCGGCGGGCGTACGGATCGGCGCCACGGCGTATCCCTGGCACTGGGCACTAGCCAGCAACTCGGCGCCGGCGGCACCCCCGTAGGCATCGCTCTGCGCATTGGGGACGTGGTAGGTGCGATGCTCAAGGACGGCGAGGGCCAAAGGACCCGTGCCGCGTTTCAGAGGGAGCGCCAGGTTGGCGGCGAGTTTGTCCGCGCCTATCCCGGCACTGGCAAGATTCCGGAAACAATGTTCCTGACGATCAACCTTCAGCAGAATGACACGCTCAAAACCCAGGATATCCACCGCGCCCGTCAAGATACTCTCCAGCAGGCCCCGGGGGTCATCCCCCGCGGCAAGTCCCTTGCCGACCTGCCGGTACAAGGTCAATTGGCTGGCGGTTCGACGCGCGATATCCTCTTGTCCCAAGCTGCGGGGAGCCACGTTGACGCTGCCGTCCACATTGACTACCCGCCCGTAATCCTTGAGTTCGCCGAGGTCCACCCCCACCTGTCGTCCCAGATCCTCCAGCCGGTCACCCACCTGGAGATAGATATCCTCCAGTTTGGACGACGGAATCTGGAGCACCTTTCCGGCGCGGCGCAGGATACCGTACTCTTCGGTGTTCTGTTCGGGCTGGCACGTGAACCGGCTCATGGCGTTGGCAAAGACAATGACCGCCAGCAGGGAGGCGAGATTGCGGGGCGGGTACATGGGGTCGATGTCGTGGTGGTCGCCGATCACCCCGAGGATATCAGTCGGAAGGTTCCACCGTTCGGCGATCCTGCGGCCCGCCCGATCGTGGGTGATCCCATAATGCCTGCGCTCTGAATCCAGGGCCGCCACGCCCCGGGAAACATCCGTCAGCACCTTATCCATCGCCTCGGGCGAACACTCCAGCAGGACAACCTTGCCGATATCATGGACCAGGGCGGCCACGAAGGCTTCCTCGGGAGCCACCAAACCTGAGGCTTCGCCCAGAATCTGGGCGAAGCCCGCCGTGATGAGGGAATGCCGCGCGATCTCCGCCAGATATGGCGATCGGGACAGCTTGCTCATCATGTCAAAGACCGAAAGCCCGAGCGCGAGTTTGCGCACCGTCTCGAAACCGACCACGATGACCGCTCGCCTGACCGTCCGCACGTCATCCTTGCCCCGCCGCTGGTACAGGGCGCTGTTGACGACCTTGAGCAACCTCAAGGTCAAGGCCTGATCCTTGAGGATACACTGGGCAAGGTCATCGGCGCTGGAATTCTTGTCCTCGGCCACCGTCTGGATCTGCAGCAGGGTTTGGGGCAGGCTGGGCAGATCGCCCATCTTCTCGATCTGTTCGAAAACATCCGCTGAGTTCATCATTCCCGCTCCTGATAGCCGGCAAAGACCTGATCTCTGCTTGTCCTTTCGGCAATTCACCGCTGTTCCTTGAGATTAACCGGCACACGACGGAAAGGGTCGGGCTCAACCCTTCTTGCTGCAGATCCAGTATCGCTCGAGGGGGTGGATGACGAACTGCCGCAACTGATCAGGGGAAAATTCCTCGCCGGCAATCACTTCGGTCACCTCCCAGCCATCGCGTTGGAGAAGATTGCCGAAATCGGGGGCGAACTGCCAGGCGTGCGCATGGGCCCGGTACGCATCGATCGTGATGCTGTGACTGTGGGCCAGGCCGGGCTCGAAAGGCACCTGGACCCAGGCCAGCCCGCCGGGTTTCAGGATTCTCAGGATCTCATCCACACAGATATCCAGCTCGGGTATGTGTTCCAGCACATGGCTGCAGAAAATCCACTCGACGGAACCGTCAACCAGCGGGGCGCTGCGCAGGTCCCCCAGAAAATCCGGCAGGAAGCGCCGGTCATCCAGGTCGAAGTCCGTGCGCAGACAGCGGGAAAGTCCTTCGTGTTCGAGCAAAAAGCGCATGGCCGAGGACAGGGAAAACCCCACCATGATATCGGGCGCCCAGCCGGGACTGGATTTAAGCCGGCGGCGCACCCCCAGCACCAGTTGGCGGTGCCGGTCGAAGGAACCGCAGACCGGGCAAATACAGTGGCGAATGATCTCGTCAGCGGAAAGAAAATTGCGAAATCGAGAACCCTGCCAGTTGCAAACCGGACAGCGGCATTGATTCCCCAAACCCAATCTCCCGGTCAAAGCCAGACCGAGATTTTCCGCCGCGCAGAAAATTATCTTGCCGGCCTGCAGGGGATGCTTCCACCAACAGGCGGGTGAACGCGGATCCAGCAGGGTATTGCGCACGAAATCAACGGCAGGCAAAGGAAATCCTCTCCCCGGGTTCAGGACGAAGGTGACAGGTTTTCACTCTGTTGACGCGCATGGTAGCTGGAACGCACCAGGGGGCCTGACTCCACCCATTCCAGGCCGAGATCCCGGCCTACCTGGGCCAGCTCGGCGAATTCGGCCGGTTCAACATAGCGCCGCACGGGGTGGTGGCGGTGCGAGGGTTGCAGGTATTGCCCGATGGTCATGATCTGGACGCCATGGGCCACCGCATCGCGCATCAGGGCGATGACCTCTTCCCGCGTCTCGCCAACGCCCAGCATGATGCCGGTCTTGATCTTCATGGCCGGATTGACCTCATCGGCCCAGCGCCGCGCCGAGGCCAACAGGTCCAGGGACCGCTGGTAATCGGCAGCGGTGCGCAGAACCGGGTACAGGCGGGGCACGGTCTCAAGATTGTGGTTCAGAACCTCGGGTCCGGCTTCAAGGGTCACCCGCAGGGCCGCTTCGTCACCCAGGAAATCAGGGATCAGCACTTCCACGCCACAGCCGGGTGTCAGGCGTCTGATCTCGGCAATGGTCGCCGCAAAATGGGCGGAACCCCCGTCGGGAAGGTCATCGCGATTGACCGAAGTGACCACCGCGAACTTCAGACCCAGGTGCCGGACCGTTTCGGCCACCCGGCGGGGCTCATCGGGATCCGGCGCAGCAACCTTGCCGCCGGGAATGTTGCAGAAGGTGCAGTGGCGCGTGCAGACGTTTCCCAGCAGCAGGAATGTCGCCGTACCGCCGGCAAAGCACTCACCCCGGTTGGGACAGTTGGCGCTTTCGCAGACCGTGTTCAACGCGGCCTGACGCAACAGACCCTTGATCTCGTTGTAGGCCGCGCCGCCCTGCGGCTTCATGCGCAGCCAGGACGGTTTGCGCAGCGGTGTTGGCCCGCGTTTCATTGACCACCGTTCTGGTTGCGATCCGCAAGAGTGAAAATCTCGTCGGCCTGGAAACGCCCGCCCTCGAACTTGACGGTGGCCGCTTCATGCTCCGGATCATGTTCGAACACCAGGGTGATCCGGTCCTCCACCGCGCGGGTAAGGAATTGTTTCTTCTCGGTGACCGTCAGCAGGGGATTCAGGTCATAGCCCATGATCCAGGGCACATGCAGCTGGCTGAGAAAGGGAATCAGGTCCGCGACATAGGCCACCGTGCCCTCGCCCGTGTGGAACTCCACCACCTGCTGGCCGGGCGTATGGCCGCTGACGGGAGAGACCCGCACTCCGGGCATGATTTCCTGGGCGCCATCGACCAGCTTGAGCATTCCGGCGGTCTCCAGGGAGGCGAAATCCTCGCGCCGGAAGCTGGCCCGGTCGCGCATCGAGGGATGACCGGCCCAGTCCCATTGGCGCTTCTGGACCCAGTAGCTGGCCGCGGGAAAAACCGATTCGAGACCGTGGTCTCCCTCGCGCAAGGCACCACCGGCGTGGTCAAAATGCAGGTGGGTCAGGATCACGTCCGTGATGGACTCGCGCGTGATACCGGCCTCGGCGAGTTCAGCCACCAGCTGGTTCGGGCGGCGCACCAGATCAAAAATCCGGAGTTCCTTCTCGTCCCAGCGGTCCCCCATGCCGGTGTCCACCAGGATACGCTTGTTCCCGGTCTCGACGAGCAGGCAGCGCAGATCCAGATCGATGCGATTGCTGTCATCGGCCGGATGCTTCTTGGCCCACATCACCTTGGGAACCACGCCGAACATGGCGCCGCCGTCGAGCTTGAAACGACCGTCGTGAAAAGCCCGGAATGTCCAGTCACCAAGTTTCATTTGCACTCCTGCCTGGAATGGATTGTCATGGTCGGGTAAGCATAACTCTCCGCCAGCATCCCGGCAACGATCGAAGGGCCCGGTCCGCACATGCAATTCCCCCGTCCGTTGGTCCGGGCCCGCTTTCTGCGGCGGGAAAAGCGCTTTTTTATCCACGCGGTCCTTGGGGACGGCACCCCCGTCATGGCCCACACCAACAACACCGGCCGCATGACCGGTTGCCTCTCCCCCGGCGGCAACATCTGGCTGAGCCCCGCCCAAAATCCCGCGCGCAAGCTGGCCTGGACGCTCGAGCTCACCGCGACCCCGGGCGGGATCCTGATCGGCGTCAACACCCAGTTGGCGAATCGGATCGTGGCCGAGGGAATGCAGGCGGGCCTGATCGGACAATTCGGCTCCCAGCCTGAAATCCGGGCCGAGGTTCCCTATCCCGCCGGAGGTTCCCGCGCGGACTTTCTGGTTGATGAGCATACCTGGATCGAAGTCAAGAACGTCACCCTGGCCGCCGACGGCCACGCCCGCTTTCCCGACGCCCCCTCTGCCCGGGCCCGTAAACATTTGCAGGAATTGGCGGCTCGGGTCACAGCAGGCGACCGCGCCCTGCTGGTGTTCTGTGTCCAACGCGGCGATGTCGAGACCGCCGGACCGGCCGATGATGTTGACCCCGAGTATGGCACCCTGTTGCGCCAGGTGGTGGGCGCAGGGGTCGAGGTAACCGCTTTGCAGGCAAGGGTCGAGACCGGCGGCATAAAGCCGGCAAAAATCCTGCCGTTCCTGCTCTAATTCGCCTTGCCCAGACCGCCGGTCAGGCCCTCGCCTTGTAGGCCGCCAGGCGGTCACGTCCCGCCTGCTTGGCCAGGTACAGAGCCTGGTCCGCCGCCCGTATCAGTTCGTTCATGGTCGACCCGTGTTCGGGCGTCGTGGCGATGCCCGCCGAAGCGGTCACCGTGGCGAGCTGCTTGTTCTCATACTGAAGTTTGAGACCTTTGATCACTGCCAGGATCCCCGCCATGCGCTTGGTTGTGTCCTCCAACGATGAATCCGGGAAAACCAGTACGAATTCCTCCCCCCCATAACGACAGAAGATATCGCTCTGGCGAATCGAGGACTGGATCACCTTCGCCAACTCGCAAAGCATCAGATCACCGGCATCATGCCCGTAATGGTCGTTGAACCGTTTGAAGTGATCGAGGTCGAACATCACGAGACTCAAGGAGGATTGCGAACGTTGCAAACGATGCAGCTCGCGGTCGAGATTGACTTCGAGGTAACGCCGGTTGAACAGGCCGGTAAGAGGATCGCGGATGGCCTGCTCACGCAAATCCGCTTGCAATCTCAGATTGTAAAGTGACAGCTTGATGGCCTCGCCCAGCGTCGTTGCGAGGGTGCGCTGGTTGATTCTCTGTTGGTGAGTCTTCTCGCCGCCGTCCATGAGGCACAACAGGCCCATGGATTCACCCTGCACGTTCAGAGGGATACACAGGTAGCCTGTCTTCGGAGGACTGGTGAAATGGCGGCAAAGCAGGCTCTCCTCGGGATCCTGGACCACGTGCGTTTGGCCGCGGCGAATGGCCCAGCAATCGTCCATGGAAAAGTTCGGGGTGATTCCCGTCTCTTCGCCCCAGTGTGCAACCTGCTCGAGTTCCGTGCTCCCGGGGTCCGAAATGGCAAGACATCCGCCCTGCCCGGCGAACAATTCACCGGCCATCAGAGCGATCACCTTATTGGCTTCCTCCTGGGATTTGCAGGCCTGAAAAAGATCGTTCATGCGGGAGAGCAAACTCATCTCGGCATCCCTCTTCCTCAACTCAGATACGAGGGCCGACAACTCTTCATTGGCCTGGCGAAGTTGGGCTTCGGCGCGCTTGCGTTCGGTGATGTCGCGGATGTTGCATTGAATCACCTGCGCACCGTTTACGCCGTACACATTGCTGATGAACTCGACTTCGCGGAATTCCCCCGCCTTGGTTTCCAGCGGCAAGTTCTCGTAGCGGGAGTATTCGGTGTTCTGCAAGCGGTGGAAGGCTTCCTGGCTGGAGGCAATATCCTGGAAGGGGCCGAGTTGCCAGAGGGCCTTGCCGATGATCTCTTCCGCCGGGTATCCCAGCATGTTCTCAAGGAAAGGGTTGACGTCGATGATCACGCCGCTGTCCGCATTCAGGATGAGGATGCCGTCTTTGGCCGTTTCAAAGAGCCGCCGGTAGCGAATCTCGGAGGCCATCAACTCCGCGTTTAACCGCTCCCTTTCGGTTCTCTCATCCTGGGTCAGCGACCCATTGCTTGCCAGAAAACTCGCCATCTTCGCCTTGAGTTCATCAAGGCTTTCTCGCAAGCTGGTATTCTCAGCGATGAGCTGAGATCTCGTTGGCAATGACATAACCCCCCCCATAGAGGCTCATGTTGCCCACATATTTTGAATTCCTGTTGGACCTTAAATGAAATTAATGTGGTCTTCAATAAAAAAAGCTGGCTGCCCGGTGGCCCCGGTCAGCATCGTCCTGGATCAAGCCTAACCCAACCCGTTCAACCCCTGCACAACGATTCAATTCGAACTACCTCAACCGGCAACGGTGGACTTGCGGATCTATGACCTTCGCGGCCGCCTGGTGCGATAAGTCCGGCAAAGGGTTCTGATAGACAACAGGAAACCCCGGTCATCCGCAGGCCGTAGGCCGAGGACATCCGGGGTTTCCTGTTGTCTATCAGAACCCTATACCGGAACTACTTCACTTCCCAAACATCGGGGGTGTAGAGCAGATCCTTCAAGTTGCCAGGACCCTTGCTCTCGGTCACAGCGTTGACCTGATCCCACACCTGCTGGTCGAGTGTAGGCCTAGCCACACTGCGCAACACACCCATGGGGCGCGGCATGTCCGGATCGTTGTCCAGCTGGGTCATCAGGAAGGCCGCGCCTGCTGACTCAACAGCCGGATCCCAGGTTGAAGCTTCGTCGGCCGCGCAGATCCTGATCTGACCACCGTCGTTCTTCAGGCCCTTGTCGCGCTCCTGGCCGAAGATCATCTTCTCGCCGGCTTCCAGGGTGATGGTCTTCTCGTCGCGAACGGCTTTGGAAGTCCAGTCCTTGTAGGCTCCGTCGTTGAAAATCACGCAATTCTGCCAGATCTCGACGAACGCAGCGCCCTTGTGCTCGGCCGCGGCCCGCAGCACCGTCTTCATGTGCTTGGGGTTGACGTCCATGGTCCGGGCCACGAAGGTCGCCCCGGCGCCAAGCGCCAGCTGGATGGGGTTGAACGGATGATCCAGCGAGCCATAGGGGGAAGTCTTGGTCTTCGTCCCCTCGGGCGTCGTCGGGGAGTACTGTCCCTTGGTCAGGCCATAGATCTCATTGTTGAACAGGATGATTTTCATGTCCACGTTGCGGCGCAGGGAGTGGATCATGTGATTGCCGCCGATGGACAGCCCATCACCGTCACCGGTGATGACCCAGACCGACAGGTCGGGATTGGCTACCTTCACGCCCGTGGCAATGGCATTGGCCCGACCGTGGATGCCGTGCATGCCGTAGGTTTCCATGTAGTAGGGAAAGCGGCTGGAACATCCAATTCCCGACACGATCACAAAGTTTTCCCGGTCGATCCCCATGTCCGCCATGGTCGCCTGAATTCCACTGATGATGGAATAGTCACCGCAACCGGGACACCACCGGACTTCCTGGTTGGACTTGAAGTCCTTGGCTTTCAATTGTTGAACTTCACTCATGACTTCTCCTCCAGGATCGCTTCGCAATGGGCCTTGATCTCGCGCATCCGGAAGGGTTTGCCCATCACCTTGCTGAATTTCTCGAACTTGAACTCAGGATATTCACCCTGCAGAATCCTCGCAAGCTGTCCCATGTTCATTTCCGGCACGAGGATCCGCTTGTAGCGGCGGAAGATCTCCGCCAGCCCATGGGGCAGCGGCCACATGTGGCGCATGTGCAGATGCCCGGCGGCAACCCCGTCCTTCTGCAGCCT
>CAZJGK010000072.1:0-5739 GCA_964545545.1 uncultured Fibrobacteraceae bacterium
TGAGGTGGGGCCCGACCAGGATGATCGTCATGGACGAAAGCCACATGCCCGACAGCACGAGCACCAGGATGATGGACAGGACCTTCTGGACGGCGATATTGCGCCGCTGATGGATATTGTAAGCCCGATTGATGGTGGTGATCAAAACCCCCACCGCCATGGACGCTCCCCACAGGGACGCCAGAAGGCCAAAGCTCAGCAGGCCCTGGTTGCGTTCGGGCAGGATATTCAGAACCGTGTTCGTCACGAAGTTGGCCGCCTCCAGGGGCATCTGATCCTGGAGCGCCTCCAGCACCATGGGCTGCAGGGCCTGACCCAAAGGCAGGTTCCCGATCATGCTCAGCAGGAATATCATGAACGGGAACAGGCCTAGCATGGTGTAGAAGGCGATCTGCGCCGCCATCCCCATGCAGTCGTCGTATCCCATCTCCTGTTGCAGTCGGATCAGGAAATACCAAGCTCGTTTGACATGCCGATTTATCCTCATAACCGAGCTAGAATGGGGTGTCCAGGGCGGGAAATCAACAACCATCCGCGGCGGGCCATCCGTACTCGCTTGGCCCACGGGATACCTGGGTATATGGTTGTCTTATCCGACCCCAACCATCAAGGAGAATGCGATGAAGCGGTTGATGATCCTCGTAGGGCTGCTGACCCTGATGTTTTCCTTTCAATTCGTGCTGGCCGAGACCCAGAGCCTGCCCGTCACCCGGATTCTGACCGCCGGCCCCGTGGCGATGGCCTTGCCCGCGTTCCACGACGCCGACCTGGCGGGCGCGACCTTGAAGGATCTGCTGCAGGGCATGCCCGGTGTCCCCGCCGGCGTCTGGCCCCGCCAGGGTGATGCGCTGAAGGGGCTGGACGGCAAAGCCCTGCCCTGGAAAACCATGAAAAGCGGGGATGGCCGTTTCACCGTACCGGATCACGGGGCAAGGATGCTCTACCTGGCCTTCACCATCGATTCGGACTGCTGGCAAAAGGCCGTTCTGCACGCCCGAACCGAGCTGCTCCTTGAGGGCACCTTCGATAACCGGGACCTGACCCTGAAGCAGGATGGCGATACCCTGACCGCGGAGCTGACCCTGCCCCGTGGCAAGCACCTGGTGTGCCTGCGGACTTTGGCCGATTCAACCGCCGGCCAAGAGTCCGATCTCACCCTCAGCCTCGTCCCCGGCGATGACTCCGCCGAGGGTTCGCTGGTTCTGGGCACGGATGCGACGCGGGCCGTGGATATCCACACCGTCCTGGATGCGCCGCGAATCGCGGATCTGGAGCTTTCCCCCGACGGGCAGTTCGTCGCCGTCATCCTGGGGGAATTCCGCAACGGCCAGGACCAGGAAACCTGGCTGGAGATCCGCCACACCGCCGATGGTCGCCTGGTCCACTACTGCCGCAACCAGAAAGCCCCCGGCCACCTGCAGTGGCTGCCTGCGGGCTCGCAGCTTTCCTGGCAGACGGTCACCAAGGACAAGGCCACCATCTTTACCTATGACCTGGCGACCGGAAAAACCGCCGCTGTTCTGCAGGATGTCGAACATCTCGGCGCGTGGCGCTGGGCGCCCGACGGCGGCTCCATCCTGTACGAGATCACCCGCTCGCCCGACGCCGATCCGCGCCGCGTCAAACACGTGGCCCATCCCGCCGACCGCCAACCCTGGTACCGCGACCGCGCCGACCTGTATCAGGTGTTCGTGCCCGACGGCCTGACCAGGCGCCTGACCGCAGGGCCTTTGAGTCCGCAAAGTTGGTCCGTGTCCGACGATGGCCGCAGCCTGCTGTTCTTTACCGGCGAACCCGACTACCTGCATCGCCCCTATGACACCAGCACCTTGTGGCTCATGGATCTGGAAACGCTCGCGGTGCGCAAATTGCTGGACGACCCCTGGATCGGCGGGGCCCAGTTCAGCCCCGACGGCAAGACATTGTGTCTTCAGGGCTCGCCCTCGGCCTTCGGCGGGCTGGGCGATGTCTTGCCGGCCGGCGTCCAGGTCAACGACTACGGCGGACAGCTCTACTCGTACGATATCGCCGGCGGTACGCCCCGGGCCCTGACCCGGGATTTCAAGCCCGCTGTGGACGATTTCACTTGGTGCCGGGCCGATGGAAAAATCTACGCCCGCTGTACCGACACGCAGTATAGCCATGTCTTTCGCCTCGACCCCGCCAAGGGGGGCTGGGAAGCCGTGACGACGGGATTCGAGTTCACCGACCAGATCGCCCTGCCCCGCAGCGGCCGGACGGCCGTCACCCGCGGCACCGACGTCAACCGGCCCAACCGCGTGTTCGCCGTGGATTTGAAGCAGAACAAGGCCCGGATGATCCTCGACCCGGGAACCGACGACTACCGCAACATCAAATTCGGCCAGGTGGAGTCCTGGGTGGCCGACCTGCCGAGCGGCGAACCCCTGGATGGATTCATTTACTACCCGCCGGATTTTGATCCCTCGGCAAAATATCCCGTGATCGTCTACTACTACGGCGGTACCAGCCCGGTGACCCGCGATTTCGGCGGCCGCTACCCCAAGAACATCTGGGCCGGACAGGGCTATGTGGTTTACGTGCCCGAGCCCAGCGGCGCCACGGGTTACGGCCAGGAGTTCTCGGCCCGCCATGTGAACGACTGGGGCAAGCGGACCGCCGGCGAAGTGATCGACGCCACGGGCGTCCTGCTCGATACGTTCGGCTGGGCCGACCGCGATCATGTGGGCTGCATCGGGGCCAGCTACGGCGGTTTCCTCACCGAGTACATCATCACCCGCACCGATATCTTCGCCGCGGCCGTCAGCCACGCCGGCATTTCCGACATCACCAGTTACTGGGGCGGTGGGTTGTGGGGTTATGCCTACGGCGCCCGGGCTCTGGCGAACTCCTTTCCCTGGCAGAACCAGGATCTGTTCGTGGGCCAGAGCCCCGTGTATCACGCCGACAAGATCACCACACCCCTGTTGCTGGTCCAGGGTGACGCCGACACCAACGTGCCGCCCGGCGAGAGCGACCAGTTGTTCACCGCCCTCAAGTTGCTGGGCAAGGATGTGGAATACGTGCGCATCAAGGGCCAGGACCATCACATCCTGGACCACGACCAGCGCATCGTCTGGAACGACACGATCCTGGCGTATTTTGCCAAATACCTGAAGGAGAGGCCCGCCTGGTGGAATGCCATGTACCCGGTTCCCACCACTTGGCGGTGAGCTGACCCGGATCAAAGCAGGTGGCGGCCGCCGTCGACACAAAGGGACTGGCCGGTCAGGGCGGGATTGCCCAGCAGGAACAGAAGCGCCGAACCGACTTCCACCGGAGAGTCGAACCGTTGCGTCGGAATCCCGCCCACCGGAACATGAACATAGTCTTCCTGGCCGTTCTCCGGGGGCAGGATGGCGCCGAGCATCAGTTCATTGACCCGGATGGAGGGCGCCAGCGCCAGGGCCAGGCTCTGGGTCAACCCGTGCAGGCCCACCTTGCTGATGATGTAGGGAAAATGATCGGGGCCGGGCTTCAGGGCCGCCACATCGTTGATGTTCACCACATCCCCCCGCATGTGCACCGGCAACTGACGGGCCATCTCCCGGGCCAGGAGAAACGGGGCGCGCAGATTCACGGCCTGATAGCGGTCCCAATCTTCCTGTTCGGTGGTGATCGCCTCTTCGCCGCCAAAGACGGCCGCATTGTTGACGAGGATGTCGATGGGCGCCTCTGCCGCCTCGGAGGCAAGCAGCACAAGCCGGGCGGCCGTCATGGCGTTGGCCAGATCGCCCTGCACCAGATGACATTCCCCTCCCTGGTCGGCGATAATCGCGGCGGTTTCTTCCGCCTCCTGCCGGGAATGGTGGTAATGCACCACCACCCTGGATCCCTCGGACGCCAGGGCCAGAGCAAGGATGCGGCCGATACGCCGGGCGCCGCCGGTGACCAGCGCGGCCCTGCGGTTCAAAAACCCCCGCGGCAGACGAAAAGTCCGTGAGTCTTCACTTGCCTTGACGACGCCGTCGATGGTCATGGGTCGGTCCTTTGGGTTTTCAGGGTCACGACGATGGCGCCGGCTCCGCCCCACTTGCCGGGAGCCTCGCGCCAGGTGGCCACCAGATCCCGATGCTTGTTGCACCAATCACGTGCGGCCGGTCCCAGAATCGGAATGCCCCGCAGGCTGTTGGTGTTCTTGCCGTGCACGACCAGCACTTCCGTGTGGCCCTGGGCGGCATGGGCCCTGAGCTGGGCTTCGAGTCTCCGCAGGGCCTCATCCAGAGTGAGCTTGCGCAAGAGAATCTGGGGCGGGGCATCCGGCGCCCTGCCCTGGGGCCGGTCCTCGGGCCACTCCTCCTGGGATTCGTAACGGATGGAGCGCCGCTTGCCGCGATGCGGCCCTGAGCCGTCACCCGCTCCCGGCTGCCTGCTTTTTTTGCGCCCCATCGCCGTTGCTCAATCCTTCCTGCGGGGATCCCGCAGACGCACCAGGGTCGCGCCCCAGGAACCGCCGTCGCCGCCCGCCAGTCCGAATTCCTCGACATCAGGGTGTTGGGCCAGGATCCCATGCACGATGGTGCGCAGCGCGCCGATCCCCTTGCCGTGGATGATTCTCAGCTCGAGGATGCCGGCCTGCAAGCATTCTTCGATGTAGTCGGGAACCAGGTTCTTGACGTCCCGTGGCTGAAACATATGCAGATCCAGGATCCCGTCCAGGGGCAACGGCGTTGGTTGATCGGGATCAGGTTCGGGGGGACGATTCATTCCCGTCAACCCCTGGCTTCTTTTTCCACTTTGGCAATTTTCAAGGCCTTCATCCGGGAAGCCAGAGTTGTGGGCTTGATCCCCAGCAAATCGGCCGCACCACGGGTCCCGGACACCCTGCCCTCACATAAACTCAATGCCCGGATGATGTTGTCGCGCTCCAGCTCCAGGACCTGCACTTCCGTCAGGATATCCTCATTGTCTGAAGACCGGGCCTTGCCGGGATCATCACGGCCTTCAGGCGGCGAATACGCCTCCTTATCCAATTCGAACCGTAATTCGCCCTGGGTCCCCATGATGACGGCGCGCTCCACCACGTTCTTCAGCTCCCGCACATTCCCAGGCCATGAATACGCCTCCAGGGCTCTGATGTGCTTGATTTTCAAAGGACCCGGTTTTTTCCCTGTTGTACGCTCCACTTGACCCAGAAAATGATGGGCCAAGGGCGCGATATCATCCTTGCGGTCGCGCAAGGGAGGAACCGTGATAGGGTAGACATTCAGACGGAAGTAAAAATCCTCGCGAAAACGGCCGGCCTTGATTTCCTCGACCAAGTTCCGGTTCGTCGCCGCCACGATCCTCACATCCACATGGTGGGTCTGCGCCTGGCCGACCCTCTCGAATTCACCCTCCTGAATCACACGCAACAGCTTGACCTGGAGTTCCCGGGGGATTTCCGCCACTTCGTCGAGAAAAAGCGTGCCCTTGTCCGCCAGCTGGAATCTGCCGACGCGGTCCTGAACCGCTCCGGTGAACGCCCCCTTGACATGGCCGAAGAATTCACTTTCGAACAATTCCCGGGGGATGGTGGAACAGTTGACCTTAATGAGGGGTTGGTCCCGGCGCAGACTTTTCTGGTGGATGCCGCGTGCGACCAGTTCCTTACCCGTTCCCGTTTCCCCGGTGATCAGGACCGTGGCCTCCGTGGGGGCGACTTTCGCGATTTCAGTCTGAACATGCAACAGTCCACTGCTGGGCCCCACGAACAATCCGTTGGGTTCGGAGGGAAACAAT
>CAZJGK010000072.1:5749-16190 GCA_964545545.1 uncultured Fibrobacteraceae bacterium
CCAGATATACGTGCTCCTGCTCGAGCCTGCCACGCAGAATGTCCAGTTCCCGGTTGGCGGCCTCCAGATCCCTTGTCCGACGGGCCACCTGCTTTTCCAGCCCCAATTGGTAAGTACGGTTTTCCCTCCGCAGCCGAGACTGCTCGACCGCCTTATTCACCGAGTGCAGGAGAATTTCCAAATCGGAAAAAGGTTTGAGCAGAAAATCCCAGGCACCCGAGCGGAGGGATTGCACGGCATCACTCATCACCCCGGCTCCCGAAACAACGATCACTGGGATATCGGATTCCCGACGGTGGATTTCGGCCAGAACCTCCAGACCATCCATGTCCGGCATACGCAAATCCAGCAGGATAGCGTCGGGCCTGTTGCGGGCCAGAGCTTCCAGACCATCCTGGCCGTTGACGCCGATATCTACCAAAAAACCACACCTCTGCAGGTAAGCCTTAAAGCTTCCCCGCAAGAGATCGTCGTCATCGATGATCAGGATACGCGAACTGTATGGCTCGGCGGTTGGGGAGAAATCCATAAGCACCCCCTCAACGAATGGAGATCATGTCCCAGTAACATACTACGAGATTTCGCTGAACAACGCCATGACATTCCGTGACAATCCGATATTTCGTGATTGGGCAGGATTTGTCCTGTTTTGCAATTCAATGCGTTTCACTAAGATAAAATTACTTAGTAGTGGCCCCAGAATTGCTAATGATACCTGTAATATATTTGATGGTCATCATGGAGGAATTCGGCTCTCGCCGCCATCATATGGTTCCGCGTGATCCAGGATGGGAAAACCCGGAGCAGATCCTTTGGAGATTGTTCACCCTCATTGTGGTGGAAATTTCCCGATGAGGGCTCGCATGCTCCAACTCCACCGGCCTTCTCCCACGCCCCTGCCGACCTGCAACCTTAACACGACCCCTTGCGGCGACGCTTTCTTCACGACCCTGGCGGTAAATCGCCTATTGAGCCAGCGCTCCCCCGAAACGGCAGAACACATGGCCATCATAGGCGTCCTGGTGGAAAAGCTGGCCCGCCTTTCCGGATTACCCACCAGGCTTGCTGCCAGGCTGGGCTTGGCGGCCCAACTGCATGACTTGGGCAAAATGGGGATTCTCGACGCCACCCTGAACAAACCCGGGCCCCTGACCGTGCAGGAATACGAATGCATGAAGCGGCATACTCTGCTGGGCCGAGACATTCTCCGAGAGTGGCACCACCCCCTGCAGACTTGTGCCGCCATCATCGCTCATCAACATCACGAACGATGGGACGGACTCGGTTATCCCCAGGGTTTGAGGGGTAATGAAATTCACCTATTCGCCAGGTTGACGACAATCTGCGATGTGTTCGACGCCTTGTCCCGCAACCGCGCATATCGCCTAGCGTGGCTTCCCGGTCATGTATATGACTACATGCATTTTCTGAGGAATACCGCTTTCGATCCTCGTCTGCTTGACCATTTCCTCGAGCATTTTGAGGATTTCCTGGTTTTGCGCCAGGAAAGAGAGCAACCCATCCCCCCGCTTTTTGAGGAGGCCGTATCTTGACTTTCAACGCCCAAAAAGCATCGTTGGCCATTGAACCCCAGCCCGCAGTGATCCTCAATGCGACGGGCATGGTCCTGCTGTGGAACAAGGCGGCCGAGGATCTTTTCGGGTGGACGAGTCCGGAAGTGGAAGGCCGTCCAGCCGTCTTTCTGACCCCCGAGGGTGAGAAGGTGGTGAACACCTTTCAAGACAATCAGGACAACGGGGGAAAATGCCTCGTCAACTTCTTGTGCAGGGACGGCAGGGAACTTCTGTTGCCCATGGTTCTGATCACCGTCAAGGGTCATTACCCCGGAGAATCCCATCGCCTCATCATCGTCCTCAAGAAGGGGGACGGTGACCTGGAGATTGTTGACTCAATTTCCCGCCAGCGGTTGATCGACTCGATTCCCGACTCCATCCATCCCGACCTGCAGGCTCGGGTTCAATTCGAATCCCTGCTCTCGACCATCTCGACCGACCTCATCAAGGCAAGCTGCCGGAATTTGCCTCCTGTTCTGCAAAACACTCTGAACGCCGTGCGCGAGTATTTTGGCGCCGACCATGCCGTCCTGGGCTATACGACACGCAGAGAACAGGATGAAACGCAGGTGATTACCAGCCAGGCGGATTACATGAAGAACCCCCCGGAATCCGCAACCGAAACAGCACTCACCGCCCTTTTTCAGCACCTGAACCGCACGCCGTATTTTCGGTTTTCCAATCTTAACGAATTGCCCCTGGATTGGACCCGTGAGCGGAACCTCGCAGCCAAATACGGGGTGACCTCAGGGCTCTGGATTCTCCTGCGCACCAGGGATCGGGATGTTGGATTCATCGCCCTGAACATGAGGGATTCCGACAGGCAATGGTCCATGGAAACCGCCCAACGTCTCCGGCTGTTCGGAAAGATCATGGTCGAGAACCTCTTCCGGGGCCAGGTGGAGCATGAACTGGCCGAGGCGAAAATATTCCAGGAAACCATTCTGGAAAACCTCCCCATCGGGGTATTCGCCAAAAATGCTTCGGACTTGACCTTCGCCTTCATGAATGGACCGGCACGCAAGTTGGTCGGATTGGGTTCCAACACCGAAATCGCCGGCCGCTCAAACGAGGATTTGTTTAGCCCTGAAGATGCGCAGGCTTTCACCTCCCAGGATCGCATGGTGCTGCAGACCCGGAAACTGCTGGAAATAGACCGCCAAGCCTTTACCACGGCCTCCGGAAACACCAGAGCGATCCGCACGCGCAAGGTACCCGTGTTCGACAAGAATGATCAGGCGCGGTACCTCGTGGGTATCATTGAAGACCTTACCGGCCAGATTGCGTCGTCCGATGAGAACATCTTTCTCCGGAATAAATTGCAGGAGGTTTCCCAAAGTGAAAGCATGGTCCAAGCCGCGGGAAGCTTCACCCACGATTTCAACAACTTCATCTTCGGCATCATGGGGTATATAGGCCTGATCAAGGAAATGACCGACAACCAGGAAATCCTCAATTGTCTGGAGCAGATCCTCGAGGGTGCAAACAGGGCTGCGGATCTCATTGACCATATCCAGAACATTCATCAGGATCTTGCCCTGAAAGCGTCAAATTAGGTTGAAGTTAGGTTGAAGTCTGACTTGAAAAGCCGACCGAAGTACAGGACGCGGCTCACCAGGCCGAACCAGATGCCGGCCGCCAGGATCACCACCCCCCAGGCGGAAACGGCAATGCGGCCGCCGCCCAAAAGCCGGTCTGAATCCAGGAGTCCCAACCTGTGGTTCATGGTGAGGGTCAAAATCACGCCGATCACCAGCAGAAACCCCATGTTGGCCAGACGGAAGGCGGCCACGAGCCGGCGGGTTCGCACGCCGGCGCCCGGCGGCAAGGGACGGTCCAGACCGGGAATGTCCAGGGCGTCACACACCAGCCAGTAGCCATCGCTGCGAATAAGCGGCCACAAGCTCCAGGTGACCGCCAGCGTGGCCGAAGCCGCGGCCACTCTCAGGCCACCGGCCCAAACCGCAGGCAACGGCAGCATCCAGGCGCCAATCTGATACAAAGCCGCCAACGACAGCTGGAACAGGGGCCCGGCCACATTGACCCGCAAGCGTCCCCGGCGCGGCAGCAGGGCCACGGGGGTGACATCCACGAACAACACCGGCAAGATAAACAGCAACCCCAGGCCCAGCCCTCCCGGGGCGTACCCTTCCGCCTTCAGGGCCACGGCATGACCCACTTCGTGCCACAGGGCGCTGACAAGAAACAGCAGGATCCCCAGGGTCAATCCCGCGGCATCCAGGGGACCACCCGGGTGAAGCGGTCCCACCCACCGCGGCAGCAGATATCCGGTCAGCCCCAGGCCGCCCAACAGCCCCAGATTGAGGGGTCGGGCCAGACCTGAGCACAGGTCGGCGGTCTTGCGGACCACCCGCGCCGGCACCAGGGGCACCCGCAACCAAACGGGGTTGCGTCGTTTCCAGAATTCCCGCCAGGAAAACGGCTGCCTCCGCAGGCCTGCTTCAAGCCGCAGGGCAAGTGCCTCATGGGATCCGTCCCTGGCCAGAAGGGCGCGGACTCCCGCGGGCGTCGTCCGGGTTCCGTTCAAAGGATGCAACCTCTGCCCGATGGCCGGCGGCACCCCCAGGATGACCTCGCCCGCACGGACCAGCCAGGGGCCTTCGCGATGGGGAAAAACGCGCAGCACCTCGTCCACGGTCATCCACCCAACCGCGCCATGCCCAGCAGGCACAGACGCAGACCGTGAAAGTCGACCCAGGCGCGTCCGTGATGGGCTTCCAGGTCGGCGAGGGTCGGCTGTTCCTGGCGCAGTAATTCAAGATCCATGTCCTGCAGCCCCACCGCGGGATAGAAACGGTCCCGGGACAAATCGACCAGAACATCGTCCGCCCAGACTTCGACCTCGCTTTCCAGCACCAGGCGCACGGTCCCGGGTGATCGGTCCATGCAGGTGCGGAATGCTTTCTGGAAATCCTCGCGCAGGCCCGTGGGGACTCCCGCCGGATCCAGGATCGCCGTGCGAAAACACGAACTGGATGACCGCAACATGGCCCAGTAACGCCATTGGTGGGGCCGGCGCATGATCTGGGTGAAGCACCAGTCATACAGGACGCGGGTCACGGTGCGGGGGTCATCACCGCGGGTCCAGTGCTGGGGCGACTCCCGTTCCCACTGCAAAGAACCCCCCTCGCCCCAAGCCAGGGCCACCCGATGCACCGGACACTCCAGACGGCAGGCCATCCTTGCCAACCCGGTGCGGACCCTGATGGATCGACCGGGCAAATCGTACCGCATGCCCTGATCGCGGGTGGCCTGCATGCCGTCGCGGCCCGTGTTGCCGTCCAGATAGACCAGCACCGGCTGACGGTTACGCAAGGACGTGATCATCCCGCGCACAAAGCCCCGGTCACCCAGGGAGGCCCACCGGATCCGGCCGCGATACCCCAGGCGCTCCACCAGCTTTTCGGCCTGAGGTTGAAAGGAGCCGCGCGCGTCCTCGTTCAAGACAATCACGGGTTCCAGACCTGCGGCCAGGTAGGGCTCGGCCAGCAACTGGTACGGTCCCTGATGAAGAGACACCGTGATCCCCGTGGCCAGTTCGGGGTTGGCCGCGAAAAAGCTGTGGCCGGAGGAAAGGATCGCACGATCCCCCGACCACAACCCGGCAAGAGCCTCCCGTTCTCTTACCAGGTCTTCATCCTGTTGCCGCTTAATCCGCAACAGATCGCCCTGCTGGGCGTCAGGAAAAACCGCCCGCAGGTTCCAGAGTTCGAAGGCCAGATCTTTTTCCCGATATTCCATCGCCCGGATATCCGGTGCGTCCGCCATGACTCCGCCTCCCTGCTGACCGCCCCTCTTCATCCTTCTTCGTCGCGCCCGCCCCCGAAACGGAAGCGGACACGACAAGGCCATGAATCCGATCTACTTCATGCCGGTGGGGTCCATCTGGGGATACGGCAGCATCCCATTCCTGTCCAGCTGGGTCGGATCGGTCAGCTTGCACACGCAACAGGGCGTGTACGTGGGTTCCTCGCCGGGATTCAGGCCGTGGTCGATGAGCAGCGGGCTGAATTCCAACCGCTGCTGCAGCTCCTGGATCCCCAGGCGGCGCAGGCTGGCTTCGAGTTCGGTGGGAGAAAAGACTTCGGGTTCACGTTTCCTGGTCATGTCGGCTCCTCCTTGCTGATGGCTTCCCTGCGGGGACGCGCGAAATTCAGCAAGGACGGGTCCCCGCCCCTGGACACGGGCAACTCGTCGCACAACATGGTGTTGGATTAATCGGCCGCCCGGTGCGACGCCCTCCGGCGTCACCTGCGGGCGACACGACTCCTGAGGGTGAGCCTCGAATATTGACACGCAGGGCCGGTCAATAGTGCGAGACCAGCGCAGGGAACCTATGCAGGCACTCAAGGGGCTCATCGATCTGCCCGTTGCAATTGTCGTCAATACCGTTGGTGCAGCTACCGACCGCACTGGGATGGATGGCGGGATCGGTGTCATCACAATCCCAGCCCAGTTTCGAGCAGTAGATAGAAGCCGGATCCCCGTAATAATCACCGTCCTGGTCGATGCAAGGGCCCGTGCCCTCGTCTATCAGACCATTGCAATTGTCATCAACGCCGTTGGCCACCTCCACCGCCCCCGGATGGATGGAGGAAGCCCCGATATACGTGCACGCCAGACTGGCCAGCGGCTCCTGGATCGGCGGCTCGGAGCCGGAGATCCTCATGAATTTGAGCCGGATGGTGCGCATGTTATCCGGCACATAGGAATAGATGAACCAATCATCCTGTTTCAGCAGCTCCGCAGCCAATTCGACATTTTCCACGGAACCGGGCAACAATTCGGGGGCGGACCAGTTGTCGGACTCGGGGTCGGTGGCGGTCGCATGGCTGATCCCGCCGTCGCCATTCGAAGTCCAGAACAGGTGGACCAGTCCATCGGTACGGATCATGGTGGCCGATTCGGCTATATTCCCCAGGGAACACGAGATGGGGCCGCAATCGGTCCAGTGCAGCAAATCATCGGATCTGGCCAATCCCAGCACCATGGCCCACTGGTAGGACGCCGGTACCGTGGAGTAAACCATGTAACAGCAATTGGCCTGCTCATCCCAGTACACATAGGGATCCCGACACTGCTTGGTCCATGGACCCGGCTCGGACCATGCACACCAGTCAAAATCCGGTTCCCAGAGACACCCGGGGGATGTCTTGCCCTCGCACCCGTTGAGAGGCGCCCTCTGCCAGGAACTGAGATTGGGTGAGGTCGCCAGGCCAATGCGTTCCTCGTGCCCGTCCGGCCCTTGGGTTACCCCGGTGTAAAACATGTAGTAACGATTATTTTGCGGGTTGAACACGATGGACGGCGCCCAGATGTGGGCATCGTCCCAGTCGGAATCAGGATTCACGGCGAAGGGGTCGGCAAGGTTGGTCCAGGTCAAACCATCCGCCGTGGCCGCGTGGCCGAAGGATTTGGCGTGGGTATCGGGATTGGACAGCCAGAAGGGGCCCTTGATGTACAACACATGATAGTACCGGCCGACCTTGACCAGGGCAAAGTCGGCCGCCTGCCAGCCATCGGGAGGATCGAACTCCAGGTAGGGATATTCAGGGCATAAGCCGATATCAGGATCGGCAAAATCCAACTCGTCGTTGCAATCCAGGGGACTGCAGAGGCTGATACGCGAGAATCCGTCGTTATCGTGATCTGGACATGAATAGTCGGCATCCTTGGCCGCATCGTCGGGGGCCTGGGCCGGACTCACCGGTTCCGTCAGATCGCAGGCGCCCATCGCCAGCAACAGCGGCAGCAGGACTGGTCCCACCAACAAGCAACGCAAACCATTCCCCCAATATGGTTGTGAAAAGCGGCAACCTTTCCCAGGGTCACACTTTCCAAAATCTGCAAGAAACTCATGAAATTAATCACATGGTCTGGCGAGTGGACCATGGAAGTGAATCTTATAGCATGATGCGTTTTTTTGCAATGATTAAGGTTGCTGTTCCCCCACCTCAACCTGATATCCCGTATATTTGCGCAAATTGATCACGCCGTCGGCAAAAATCAGATACTGGCCCTTGATACCCTGCAACACGCCGGCGGCGAGGGGATCCCTGTCCAGATTGAAGGATTTGACCTTTTGTGGATACTCCAGCACCGGGTAATGGAAGTGGTGCTGAATCCGCTCGGATTCGTCGAGGATGCCCGCGACGCCCCACTCCTTGAGTCGGGTGATGACCTGTTCGGCGACACCCGGCAGATCGAACTCCGGACCGGCGTCGCCCTTGAGCATGCGCGTCCAGTGGGTCTTGTCGGCAAAGCCCGCCTCGCTGAGGCGTTTTTCGATGAGGCCGACGGTGCGGCGGTCCGGCAACTTGGCTACGGGAATCGCCGCGGTGGCTCCCTGATCGATCCAGCGCGAGGGGATGTTCTGCTGGCGGGTGATCCCCACCTTCACCCCCGAAGTCAGGGCGCAGTACAGGTAATGCGGCTGGAAGCACTGGGTCTGGGCGAAGTGTTCGTCGCGGCAGGGATTGTCCGCCTGGCCGTGATGGCACAGCTCGGGTCGGACGATGCAGATGTCGGCCTCGGCGCGACTCATCGAACAGGGGAAGCAAAATCCCTGGCCGAAGGTCTTTTTCGTTTGGCGTCCGCAGGCCGTGCACTGGATGGTGCCCGTGAAGCGAATTTCGACGTTCCGGCCCAACCAGGGGTTGAGCGGCAGGTCTTCGACGCGGTTCTCCGGCTCCCACCAGCCGTCGGTCAGGGAGTACCGCACCGGGTCGGCCGCCTCGACGCGCATCTTCTTGAGGGTTCCGCTCCACAGGATCTTCACGCGCGCTCTCCAGGCCAGAGAAAATGGTGACACTTCCAATCGGGGGGGATATGGTGACCCCGAAAACACTCTAGCTTCTTGACCGGCCAACGGCCACCGGGAACCGACGCACCATGCTGAACCGGATCTGGACCTTCTTCTTTTTTGGCGCCTTTCTCGCGGCGGTCGGGCAGTCCATCACCGGCCACATGGGCGTGTGGGCCGACATGGTGGGCGCCACCTTCGACATGGCCAAGACCGCGTTCGAGATCTCCCTCGGCCTGACCGGGGTGATGTGCCTGTGGCTGGGCATCATGCGCATCGGCGAGCAGGGCGGTGCGGTGGACGTGCTGGGCCGCGTGTTCGGGCCCCTGCTGCGCCGGCTGTTCCCGGGCATTCCCGAGGGCCACCCCGCCGGATCGAGCATCATCATGAACATGGCCGCCAACATGCTGGGCCTGGACAACGCCGCGACGCCCCTGGGCCTGAAGGCCATGCGCGAGATGCAGGAGCTGAACCCGCAGAAGGACACTGCCAGCAACGACATGATCCTGTTCCTGGTGATCAACACCTCGGCGGTGACGATCATCCCGGTGACCATCTTCACCTACCGCGCGCAACTGGGCGCGGCCGATCCCACCGACATCTTCCTGCCCATCCTGATCGCCACCTACTGCAGCACCATGGCCGGGCTGATCATCACCGCGGCCTGGCAGAAATTGAACCTATTGCAGCCTGTGATCCTGGGCTACCTGGGCGCGGCCACGGTGCTGATCGCGGGGTTGGTGGCCTATTTCTCACGGCTCGACCAGACGGCGCTGGCCGCCCAGTCGTCGCTGCTGGCCAACGTGGTGATCTTCGGCATCATCATCGCCTTCATGCTGGGGGCCGTGCTGCGCCGGGTCAATCTGTACGAGGCGTTCATCGAGGGCGCCAAGGACGGTTTCGGCGTGGCCGTGAGGATCATTCCCTACCTGGTGGCCATGCTGGTGGCCGTCGGTGTCTTCCGGGCCAGCGGCGCGCTGGACTGGATTCTCGGCGGCGTGCGCTGGGCCGTGGGCGCCATCGGCGTGGACACCCGCTGGGTGGATGCCCTCCCGACCGCCCTGATGAAGCCGCTGTCGGGCAGCGGCGCGCGCGGCATGATGATCGAGACCATGACCAACTTCGGCGCCGATTCGTTTGCCGGCCGTCTGGCTTGCGTGGTGCAGGGCAGCACCGAGACCACCTTCTACGTGCTGGCGGTGTACTTCGGGTCGGTGGGGATCCGCAAGACGCGCCACGCGGTGGTCTGCGGACTGGCCGCCGATGCGGCGGGGGTTGTGGCGGCGATCCTTGTCAGTTATCTCTTCTTCAGTTGACCGTTTCCCCTTTGCCCAAACCGGAAGCTGATATCCGTGATGAACTCCGCGCAAAACGATCCCCATGAGCCGCTGGTGCCACCGCCTCACTTCCTGTCGCGTTGGTACGTGTGGGCCGTGACCGCCGCCGTCCTGCTGGTGCCCTTTTTCGTGACCATTCCCCTGAAGCTGCGCAAGCACCCGATGATTGGCCCCCTTGGCGACCAGGCGCACATCCCCCTGCTGGGCGCGATCATGCTGTTCGTCTACTGGAAGGGGCCCCTGCGCGGTCGGTTATGGAGTTCAGCATTGGCTTCCGCCGTGGTCGGGGCGCTGATCGAGGTTATCCAGGGGTTTGTGGGCCGCGGGAGCTGCTTTGGCGATTGGGTCCTGGATCTGGTGGGGATCGGCATCGTGGTCGGCTTCGTGCTGTGGCGCGGGCTGGGCAGCCGCCTGGGCCTGGCGCTGATGGCGGTCCTGATCCTGACCGTGCCCTGGAATCTGCGGGGGATGCCGGAAGTGATCCGGGCGCGTGAATTCGCCGCGAAACATTTCCCGGTGCTCGATGATTTCGCCAGTGCCACCACGCGCATTCTGTGGGACGACACCGACGCAGGCGAGATGGGATTCGCGGCCGTCGACGACGGCCCGGCCGGGACGCCGACCCAGGTGCTGACCATCACCGGAGCGCCCCCGCGCACCTGGCCCGGCGCCCGCATGATTCACTTCCCCTTCGACTGGCGGGCCTA
>CAZJGK010000073.1:0-16079 GCA_964545545.1 uncultured Fibrobacteraceae bacterium
TCCGGAATTCCGCACTCCCAGGATCGTCTCGTCCGCATCGCTCCGGCAGGTGAATTCCAGGGAGAACGGCTGGTTGCCGGTATAGGCAAAGGCGTTCTCAATCAGGTGGGCGTACAGGATCCCCACCAAGTTGACGTAAGCGGAAACCAAGGGCAGGTCGGGAATCTCAACCTTCACGGGGCGGGTCTGGATCTCTTGTGCGTAGGGTTCCAGAGATTCGGCAATCATGGACGGCAGATCCACCAGGGTTCGCTCCAGGATGCCGTTGCCGAGCTCGGTCAGGGCGCGGAAGTCGGTAATCTGGGCCAGCATCCGGCCCGCCTCGTCTTGGATCCGGTGAAGCAGATCCTTGCCTTCGTCCGATAGCCGCTCGTTTTCCTCCAGCAGCACCAGATCGGCCAGGCCGCCCAGCCGGCGCGCCGGCTCGCGAAGTTCGTGTGAGGCCACGTGGGAGAAATGCTCGAGGTCCTGGTTGGCCCGTACCAGGCTTTCGTTTGAGGCATTCAGGTCTTTTTCGCGATTCTGCAGCGACCGGATCATGTGCTTGAAGGCTCTGGCCAGGGTGCCGATCTCGTCTCGGCGATCCACCGGGAGGTCGGGAAGGTGGGATCCCTGGGCGATTGCCGTCGCGGCCAAGGTGATGCAATCGATGGGTTCGATAATCCTCTTGGCAAACCAGTAGGCGAAGGCCAAGGAGATCGCCAAGAGGACCGAGATCACGACAACAGCCCTTTTCCCGACCAGTAGGATGTCGGAACTCTCCATCCCGGGCGGGCTGGAAACCCCAAGGAACATGAACCGGCCGGGCTGGGAAGGAAAAACCCAAATCCGGGTGAATCCCACCAGATTTCCAGGTGATGATGACGATTCCTGCCCTCGGACGATATGGTCCCCGGGGCCGAGATCCACTCCCGGGAATTCATCCTGGATGCGGTGCCTAGTTCCCAAGTCGAAGCCGAAAGTCAACGTGGAATCAGGATGAACCAGGTAGTCCCCGGTTTCATCGGCCAAGTAGAAGGAATGGAGAAAACGCTCGTGGGTTTCATCGGCCAAGTAGAAGGAATGGAGAAAACGCTCGTCGGAAAGGATATCGCGCAACAGAATCCAGAAGTTCACATTCAGGACCACCACGCCGATCTTTTCACCCCCCTTCCCGGCTATCGGCGTTCCTAGGCGTAGCATAGGTTTATAAGGCACTTCGATCTTTCCGAACTCGCGATTGAGATCAATCTTGGAATAGTAGAGGTCCCCTGGCTGCTTTGCCAAAGTCTCAACGAAATAATCGCGTCCACCTTTGGGCTGGAGTTCGGACCCAGTAACTCGTCGGATGGATCCAGAATGCTGGTCCACCCTGACCACTTCCCGACCGCCGTCGGGGATGCCGATGAAGCGCAGTTGGTCGAAGGCCGGATGGGTGTGGAGTGCCTGCCGGAACATGACCTCGATCTGGTCGGCCAGGGCCTGCGCCTGCAAGGAATCCCCAGCCGCTAAGGCGTCGACCAGTGCCGGGATGGCCGACTGGGCAGCCAGAGTCAGGGTGGTACGGCCCAGCTCGGTGATGGTGGCCCTTAGGGCTAGGCCTTTGATACCGGATTCGCGCTCGATGGCAGCGACTTCCAGCCCGTGGGTGATGGCGCGGTAACTCCAGTGACCCACCAGGCTAACCACCAGCGCCGTCCCCACCACCAAGGACAAGGCAAGGATGCGGATACGTGTAGCGATATTCATGTTTGACCCGAGAGAAATTTGTTAGGGAGCCCAATAGCTGATTAAAATTCACTTGTTAGCACTTTAGGCTACTTTCAGGAGGGAGTCAAGGCTGATCCATGTCAGGCTGATCCATGTCAGTCCCGCACTGTTGAATGTGGAAATCCCCGGTTCAAATGCCAGATAAATGAACCAGCAGGACGGATTGTTGGCGTGTATAGTTTTGGTATCTTCCTGACACCCTCTCCGGCCTGGGCCTAGGGGGAATGTGATCTGGCCAACCCATTTCCCCCGACCAGCCGGAGATCCACCTGGATTGGCCCCGCAGAGTCCGCCACGCCCAAAGCGGGGGAGGGCTCTAACCGAAACGAGGCCAGTGATGTTGGCACCTTGGTGAAATTGCCTTTTCTGTTCGTATACTATAACCTAGGGGCTACCAATATTGCACCTTCTTCGCCGGCGGCGGGGAAGGTGCTTTTTTTGTGAGATTGGTAAGGCCCAGGCTCAACAGGCTTTTCTGCACCGGGCCAAATATAACGGTGCTGCACAGCTTGGACGTTATGCACAAGGAATGGAAAAATCGGTCAGCTGTCGCTGGATTCGCTACCAGGTATCAGCGCCGGTGCCGGCCGTCTGGTCCATATCCGGCCAGGCATCCGGTCCCCGCTTCCTCCCAAAACTCCAGCTCCGGCTGCGGGGGCGCACGGACGAGACCGCCGCCCGGCAGTTTCGGTTCCGGCTCTCCTCGGATAGATTGTAGGCTTCAAGACCTTATCACTTCAGCCAAGGAGCCCGCCATGCATCTGGATGGAAAAGTCGCCCTGGTCACCGGGGCCAGCCGAGGGATCGGCGCCGCCTGCGCCAAGGCACTGGCCGCCCACGGCGCCGCCGTCGGCGTCAACTATTTCAACAGCAAGGAGGCGGCCGGGCAGGTCGTCGCCGACATCACGGCCGCCGGAGGCCGGGCGGTCGCCCTTCAGGCCGACGTCCGGGACCACGCCCAGGTGAAGAAGCTGGTCGCCGAGGCCGCCGACGCCCTGGGCCCGGCCGATATCCTGGTCCTGAACGCCGGACCCAGCGTGCCCTGGAAAGCGGTCACCGAGCTGACCCAGGCCGAATTCGAAACCAAGGTCCTGGACGAGATGCGCAGCTTCTTCCTGCCGGCCAAGGCCGTCATGCCCGCGATGATCCAGCGCGGGAGCGGCTGCATCATCGGCATCAGCAGCGGACTGTCGCGCTACCCCGCCTTCGGCTTCGCCGCCCACACCACCAGCAAGTCCGCCGTCGACGGGCTCATGAAATCCCTGGCCTTCGAACTGGGGCCCTACGGGATCCGGGTGAACACCGTGGCTCCCGGCCTGACCCGCACCGACGCCACCGCCCACATGGCGGAGGACCAGGTGCAGGCCCAGGCGGGGATGACCCCGATGCGGCGGGTCGGCGAAGCGGAGGATGTCGCCGGCCTGGTGACCGCCCTGGCCGGCCCGGGGTGCGGATTCGTCAGCGGCGCCTACATCCCCGTCAGCGGCGGGATCCAGATGCCCTGATACAATGAAGGGCGCCGACGCTTATGCGCCGGCGCCCAATGCCAAGGAGCCTTTTTGTGCTGTTTGTTTTCTTGCGCAGATGGGATCCTGGGGCTCAAGCCCACGACGCTGCAAAGTCGGATGAAGAAACTGGGCCTCGAACGCAAGGCGGAGTGAATTGACGTTGGGATTCACGGGGACCCTTCTGTTGGCCGGAGCCCTGGCCATGGACGCCACCGCGGTCTCCATGGGAGCCCGGGCGTCCGGGGGCGCCCGTGGTTGGCGCGCAGGCTGGCGTTTGGCTTTTCATTTTGGCTTGTTCCAGTTTCTCATGCCGGTGGTCGGCGGTCTGGCCGGCCTCGCCCTTCTGCCCTTGATCGAGGCGGTCGATCACTGGGTTGCCTTCGCGTTGCTGGCGATTATCGGTGGACGCATGATCCGGGAGGGTTGGTCAGGCCGGAATCAGGGGTCGAGCTATGACCCGTCGCGAGGGTGGTCCCTGATCATGCTGAGCGTGGCGACCAGCATTGACGCCTTGGCTGCAGGGTTATCGCTGGCGATGCTGGGTGCGGATATCTGGTCGACGGCGGCGGTGATCGGGGTGGTGACTTTTTTCCTCAGCGTGATGGGGTTCTGGTTTGGCGCCCGCCTGGGGGCGGCCTTTGGCTCCCGTATGAATATTGCCGGCGGCGTGGTATTGATCGGCATCGGGGTGCGGATTCTGGTGACTGATTTGGCGAGAGCTTGCTGTGGCTAGGCGCACCATCCTGATCTTTGTCGATGGTCTGGGTTGGGGGGATCCCGATCCTGAGACAAATCCCTGCGCGACCTACGCGGGTGAGATTTTCCGGTTGCCGTCGCCACCGGACCCCGGTGTCGTGATCACTTTGCCTGACGGTGGGCACGCTCGGCCCATCGATGCGGTGCTGGGTATACCGGGCATCCCCCAGAGCGCCACCGGGCAGACCACCTTGCTGACGGGCATCAATGCCCAGCAGTTGCTTGGCAAGCATTTGACAGGATTTCCCAACCCGCAGTTACGGCAGGCGCTCAAGGAACACTCCGTGCTGAAGATCCTGACCGAGCGCGGCTATCGGGCGTGTTTTCTCAACGCCTTCAGGCCCCTGTTCTGGGAGCTGTCCGGTGAGCAGCAATGGCGCTTGTCGGCCACGACCGTGGCCAATCTGGCGGCCGGGTTGCCGTTCTTTTCCCTGGAGGACCTGACGGCGGACCGTGCGGTTTACCAGGAGATCACCAACCGGGAGCTTCAGGAGCGCGGCTTTGCCGTGCCGGCCAGGACCCCCGCGCAGGCGGGCCGGATCCTGGCCGCTCAGGCGCGGTTGTACGACTTCACGCTCTTCGAGTTCTTCCAGAGCGACCGGGCGGGCCACAGCGGGGACATGAAGAGGTCCGAGCAGGAACTATCCCGCCTGGATGCATTCCTGCGCGCCGTGCTGGCGACCCTCGCGGTCGAACTGGCCGCTGACACCCTGGTGGTGCTGACCAGCGACCACGGCAACCTGGAGGATGCCACCACGCGGCATCATACCGGCAATCCGGTTCCCTTGATGGCGTGGGGCCGCGGGGCCCAGGAATTCCTGGCCGGTGTGGAGCGATTGGATCAGGTGACCCCGGCGATTCTCGCGCGTCATCCTGCCTAGGGAAGCTTGCCCTCGAGGAAGAACACTTCGAACACCTTCTCGTGGAAGATGGGGCCGTGGCCGAAGTAGCCGTCCTCGCCGAACAGCTCCCCGTGGTCGGACATGATCATGAAATGGGTGTTTTCGGGACAGCGGTCCATGAACTTGCCGACCACCCCGTCCAGGTGCTCGACGCAGGTGATCTGCTTCTCGAAAAAGGCGCGGAACTGGCTGGGTGAGAAGAATTCGTCCTTGTGTTTGCCCTGCAGGAATTCCGAAGGGTTTTTGAGGAAGTCGTCAAGGTGCTTGAACACCCCGTGGACCCCGCTGATGTGGGGCAGATCGGCGGCGCTCTCCCCGGGCAAGGTGTAGGGGTAGTGGGTCTCGCCCGTGTTGAGGAAAAAGAAGCCGGGGTTGTCCCGCTCCGGTTTGATCCCCTTGAAGGAATCGTTCCCGTCCAGGATCAACTCGAGATTGTTGTGGACGGGCGCCAGCTCGTAGCGGTCGAAATGGACGCTCATGCTGGTCATGGGATTCAGGACCGGCAGACTGACGACGCCTTCGGTGCGCAGACCCTGGCTTTTCAGGAAATAGGGCAGCGAGAGCTGGGGCACGAACTTGCCGAATTCCACGTCCTCGATGTTCAGGCGCCGGGACCACTGGGCGAATTCATCCCGGTAGACGTTGGAGGCGAACACACCCTTGGGGCTCAGGTGGGGAACCATCCCCATCAGGAAGGTGAAGTGGCTGGGGCTGGTCCAGCTGGCATAGCTGTAACGGCGCTCCGCCTTGCCGATGCGGTCGAGGTTGGGTGTTTTGGCTGCCTGGTAGGCATCCCAGCGGCAACTGTCGAAAACGATGAAGACCAGGTTGTTCAGGCGGCGGTCACCGTGGAAGATTTTTTTTACGCCATCAATGAATCCGGCCATGGGAAACCTCTGGGCAAAAGGAAACATTCATGCTGGGCCCAATTTCAGGAGACAATAGGGGATCGGCAAGGCGGAAGAAAGCTGGAATAGAAAACCGCCGACCCCGCAAAGGGCCGGCGGCATGTCGAAAGGCGCAGGGTGCATCAGATCAATTCGTCCAGGGCGGCCGCGAGGTCCGCCTTGGAACGCAGGCCCACGAAGCTGGCGGCAACCTGGCCACCCTTGAAGATCATCACGGTGGGAATGCCCCGGATGCCGAACTGGCCGGCCAGATCCTGGTTGTCGTCCACGTTGATCTTGCCGACCTTGACCTTGCCTTCGTACTCGCCGGAGAGTTCCTCGACGATGGGGCCGATCATCTTGCAGGGGCCGCACCAGGGAGCCCAGAAGTCCACCAGAACCGGAACATCGCTGCCGAGGACCTCGGTCTGAAAATTGTCGCTGCCGAAATGCATCAGGTTAGCCATTGTGTCGTCCCTTTCTTTCCCCACGGGGAAGCGCCGGTCCAGGACCAGCGTGTTATTCACCATTTTGGTCAATAACAGCAGGGGTTGTGCCATAGTTTCTGAATCATGACCTAAAAATAATATGATATCTAACCTGTTGGTAAATAACGTATTGGAAGTGAATTGCCCTGTGGCTTCCCTTGTTTGGGGGAAAAACTATTGGCGCTCAATTCCGTATGCAACGATAATGTTGCAACAAATTGTTGCTTGCAACACAACGGAGTGAGGACATGAATGTGAAGGAATCCGGGGATTCTCACCGAACCGGGGTGTCCATTGCGCGCCTGCTTTCGCGGGTGCGGCTGGAGAGTTTTCTGGCGTTGTTGTCGTCCCTGCGGGAGGGCATCATTGCCGTGGATTCCGACCTCCAGGTCATGACCATGAACCGGTCTGCGGAGGAGATCCTGGGCAAGGAAGCGGGGGAGTTGATCGGCACCAGCATTTGCGACCTGTTCGGGTCTTCATCCTGCCCCCGCAACACCTTGGAAACGGCGTTGCGCTCAGGGGTGCCCATCGTCGATTTCCAGACCTCGGTTGTCATGGGTGAGGGCCGCCAGGGTGAAGTGCTGTTGCGGACGGCCCGCCTGGAGGATCGGCGTGGTCGCGCCCTGGGGATGGCCCTGATTCTGGGAGACGTGACCGAGATCACCGATCTGAAGCGGCGCATGAGCCGCCGCTACCGTCTGGGCCGTCTGGTGGGCCGTGATCCCCGCATGCTGGAGCTGTTTGCGTTGATTCGCAACGTCGCCGGCAGTGATGCCTCGGTGCTGATCCGGGGCGAAAGCGGGACGGGCAAGGAACTCGTGGCCCGGGCCATTCACGAATCCGGCGACCGCGCGGCCGGCCCGTTCATTCAGGTCAACTGTTCCGCGCTGTCGGAGAACCTGCTGGAAAGCGAGTTGTTCGGCCATGCCCGCGGTGCCTATACCGGGGCCATCCACGACAGGCGCGGCCGGTTCGAGGAAGCGGATGGGGGGACCATCTTCCTGGACGAGATCGGGGACGTGAGCCCCGTGGTCCAGGTCAAGCTGCTGCGTGTGTTGCAGGAGCGGAGTATCGAACGGGTGGGGGAAAACCGGACGCGTCCGGTGAACGTGCGGGTGGTCTCGGCCACCAACCGGGACCTCGAAATGCTGCTGGCCACCGGGCGTTTGCGCGAGGATTTTTTCTACCGGATCAAGGTGGTGTCCCTGGACATTCCGCCCTTGCGGCAGCGTCGCGAGGATATCCCCGTGCTGGTGGAGGATCTTTTGACCCGCATGACCCGACGCCAGGGCCTGGCCCAGGTTCCGGTGATCAGCCGGAACGCCATGGCCCGGCTCATGAATCATGCTTGGCCCGGCAATGTGCGGGAACTGGAAAATGCCCTGGAACATGCGCTGGTTTTGAGCCACGGCGGGATCATCAAGGCTGCGCATCTGCCGCCGGAGGTTTCCCGGTCGCAGACCTCCTCCGGGGCATCTCTGGCCGCCGTGCGCGGGGACCGGGAAAAGGAAAAGGAACTGATGCTGGAAACTCTGGCCGCGACAGGCTGGAACCGGACACGGACGGCACGACGGTTGGGCATTGATCGTACGACCTTGTGGCGCAAGATCAAGCTGTATGGACTGGAACCACCAGAGTAAGGAATGGGCAGGCGGTCATGAACAAGGCAACAAAGCGGGGCTGTGTATGGGGGTGCGGGTTGGCGACCCTGATGCTGGTAGCCATCGCCGGGGTCGGCACCTGGTACGCCTCCCGGATGAACCAGGATTTCAAGCAGGTCAAGACCAGCGAGGAGGTCCTGGTGCAGGCCGTGTCGGCGCAAGGGCCCTTCACCGGAGACCTCGTCCATCCTCCGACGCCCGACCGGATCGCCGCCTTCTTGAGAGTGCGCCGCGGGCTCCAGGAGTGGCGACAGAATCTCGAGCGTTCCGTGGGGGAATTCAAGGCAGCCCATGTTGAGGCTCGCGGCGGAATCCCGAAGTTCTTCAAGAGCCTGCGCGCGGGGACGGAACTGGCCCCGGTCTATGCGGGGTTCTGGCAAAAACGCAACGAGCTGTTGCTGGAGCAGAAGATGGGGCCCCAGGAATACACTTACCTGTACCGGCTGATTTTCTACACCTGGCTGCGCCATGATCCCCGCGACGGAGCGGAAACCCCGGCGGGGACGGCCTTGGTAACCGGCAAGACCGGCAAGGCCGATGCTCATGCCCCGCCACCGTTGCCGGCACCGGTGTGGGCCGGGGATCCCTCGGCCCTGGAGCAGGCCTTGGCTCCTTTCGGCCAGGCCCTGTCGAATACCTACAGCCCGGTGCTCAATCCTTTGGAAGTTCTTTTCGTGGCGACTGCGCAGGTCCCCGGGCCCGCCAAGTGAATTTTGCGCGCCCGTTTGCACGGCCCTGGATTGGTGCTAGAGTCCGGGCCAACCGTTCACCCTGACTTATCACGCGAGGTATCCCGTTCATGAATTTCCAGCCGCCTGAATCTTCCACGACACTCGCCATTGAAACCCGGGGTCTGGTCCGCGCCTTCGATGGTGTACCGGCCGTCGATCACATCGATCTGCAGGTGCCCCAGGGGTGCTTTTTCGGTTTCCTGGGACCCAACGGCGCCGGCAAATCCACGACCATCAAGATGCTTACCGGGCTCTTGCGCATCACCGCCGGCGAAGCTTTTGTTCTGGGACAGAACGTCGAGGAAGATTCCCTGGCCGCCAAGCAGGTAACGGGCATCGTGCCTGAGGATCTGGCCCTGTTTGATGGGCTGACGGCCCCGGAATACCTGGCTTTTGTCGGCAGGATGTACGGCCTGGACCGCAAGGTGATCGCCTCGCGTTCGGTCGAGTTGCTGGAACTCATGGAACTGGTCGAGGCCGGCGGCAAACTCGTGGCGGATTTCAGCCACGGCATGAAAAAGAAGTTGGCTCTGGCCGCGGCCCTCATTCACGGTCCCCGGGTGCTGTTCCTGGACGAACCTTTCGAGGGCATCGACGCCGTGGCCTCGCGCCATATCCGCACCTTGTTGGGGGATTTGACGGGGCGCGGGGTGACGATCTTTCTGACTTCCCACATCCTGGAGATCGTCGAGCGCTTGTGCACTCACGCCGCGGTCATCAATCGCGGCAAGCTGGTGGCCCAGGGGCCGCTGGCCGAGCTGGGCCAGGGCGGCGGGACCCTGGAAGACATCTTTCTGGATCTGGTGGACTCGGGCGACAAGGTCGAGCGCAAACTTTCCTGGCTATAGTCATCGGGAGGGATCATTGGACCGCGTACTGGTCATCGCTTGGCTCCGTTACCGCCTGCTGATCAACCGCTTGCGGCGAGGCGAAGGAATCTGGAATCTCGTGGGCGTGGTTCTGCTGGCCGCCTTGTGGGGGCTGGCGTCGGTCGGCGCGGCCGTGGGGGTGGGCCTCGTCATGGCCCAGGCTTTGCACCAAGGCCACGAATCCCTGCTGTTCAAACTCCAGGTGGGCCTGTTCCTGGCGGCGACCCTGGCGGGGGTCCTGCTGCCCTTGATGGTGGAGAAGGGTCAAGGCGGCCCGGTGACGGCGCGCCTGCTGACCTTCCCGGTGACGGCGCGGAGACTCTTCTGGATGTCCCAGACAGCCTTGGCCTTGTCTGCGGACCACCTTTTCTATTTTCCGGTTCTGGCCGCCGCCGCCGTGGTTGTGGTCATGGGGCCGGGATCCCCTCTGTGGGGGCTGGTCGTCGTGCTGTCCCTGTGGCTGAGTATCCTGGCCTGGGGTCAGGCCGTGGGGTTGGGTACCGAAGTGCTGCTGCGGGGACGCCGCAGCAGGGAAGCACTGGCGGTCGTGGCCATCCTGCTGATCCTCGCCATGGGCATGGGCCCAGGGGTCATAGGTCAATATATGGGCGACCGTTCCTTGGCTCAGTTGCCGGTGCTGCAGCAGACGGTGACCGTGGCCTATGCCGTGGGCCGGACCCTGGCGCCCTACCAGGCCGCGGCGGGGCTGCAGGCCACTCGCGCCGGGGAAACCGGAGCGGTGGTCAAACATCTGGTCGGCGTCTGGCTCTGGATCCTGCCGGGGTTGCTGGTGTCGCGCTGGGTTTTCACGAGGTTCTACCTGGGCGACAGGGGACGCCTGAACGCCGGGCCGGCGATTCTTCCCCACCTGAAATCCTCCTCGATCCGGCCGCCGTTGGAGTGGAGGATCCCGGTGGGATTTCTGCCGCCTGCGGTGACGGCGAATGCCTTCAAGGATCTGCGGATCATTCTGCGCAGTCTGGCGGGGCGCTTGATCCTGGTGCTCGCTCCGGTGCTCATGGGATTCATCGGGTGGTCGGTCCTGAGGGACATCAGCCGGGCATTTCTTGGCCTGCAGACGGGTGACCTCCGGTTTTTCGGAATGCTCGTTTATGTTTCGTTGACCGCCAACAGCCAGGCCATCAACAGCATGGCCTACGAAGGTTCGGGGGTGCAGAGTTATTTCCTGATGCCGGTCAAGCTGCCTTGGGTTCTGCTGGGAAAGAATCTGGGGCTATGGTTTTACCAGCTGCTGGTGCTCGTGATCTGTCTGGCCGCCCTGCTGGTCGTGGGCTCGTGGCCGGGGCCGGTGACGTTCATCGCGGGCATTCTTCTTTACTGCTCCCTGGTGGTTTATCGATCCCTGGTCGGCAATATCCTGTCGTGCCTGTTCCCTTCGCCACGCGCCATGTCGTCGCGCAAGGAGCGAACCTCGGCCATGGGGAATGTGTTGTCGCTCGTGGGATTTTTCCTGTTCCTGCCTCTGGCCTGGCTGTTCGCGGCCCTGCCTTTGCTGGCCGGCAACCCTCTGTGGCAGCCGGTGGGGTTGGCCGTATTGCTGTTGATAACGGTTGGGCTCCACCTGTTGAGTCTGCGGCCCGTGGCGGCCCTGATGATGGAAAAAAGGGAACGGGTGGTGGCTGCCCTGCGCAGGAAAGATGATTAACCGGGCAGCGGCCACCCCATCAACAAGCGGTTTTTGGGCGTGATCTCGGCGGGTATTTTCGCCGTCCGGACCTGGAAACCGGCCTGTTGCAGACGCACGGCACGGGCCGTGTCCACCGCCAGGGGACCATCCATCCAGGCAGAAAAATCACTCTTGTCGCAGTTCCGTAGATCGTGGCAACAGGGCAGCACCGCCACGCGGGTGCGCCCGTTGATGGCCAGGTCCAGCACCTGATCGGTCAATTCCCCACAGGCATGAACCGACACCAGCAGATCTGTCGGCCGGGTCTCAGTGGCGGCCATGGGGGCGATTCTGAATCGGATACGGCCATGAAGCCGGGGCCAGCGGGCCGCCAGGGCCGCCAGAACGCGTTCCTGGCTGGGCGGTTGTTTGATGTCGATGCAGGTGGCCGTTGCGGATGAGTCGTCGAGAATGAGCAGGATCGCGGCGAGCAGCCCGTGGCCGGCGGCCAGTTCGATGACCGTTCCGCCCCGCATATGCCGGCGCACCCGCTTGGCCGTTTCCCATGCTTCATACAATTCCTTGCGCGGCAGGCACTCGGCTTCGCACACGGCTCGGGCGATCCGGGCAAAAAGGGTGTCCCCGGTGAACCGTTGCGCGGTGTGTCGATTGAGCACGTTGCGCGACCCGCGGGAAAAATTGTCGTCCATCGAGTCGCCACCTTGCCGAATCGGGATGCTGCTATTCGTACCGCAGGGCCTCGATGGGATTCAGGGCGGCGGCCTTGCGCGCCGGCCAGAACCCGAAGAATATGCCCACGCCGGCGGAGAAGCCAAGCGCCAGACCGACGGTGCCCGGGTCGATGACGGTCGGCCAACCGGTGATCTGACCCACGATCCAGCTGCCGGCGTAACCCAGACCGACTCCCAGCAGACCGCCCAGCATGGACAGCACGATGCTCTCGACCAGGAACTGGGTCAGGACATCGGCCGGCCGGGCGCCGACGGCCATGCGGATGCCGATCTCGCGGGTGCGCTCGGTCACCGAGACGAGCATGATGTTCATGATGCCGATGCCGCCGACCAGCAAGGAGATCCCCGCAATGGCCGCCAGCAGGATGGTCATGACCTGGGTGGTTCCGGTGGCCGCCTTGGCCAGGTCGTCCTGGTTGCGCACGGTGAAGTCGTCATCCTCCCATTGGGAGAGGTGATGACTTTCGCGCAGGATGACCCGGGCTTCGTTCATGGCTGCGGGGATGTCGCCGGGAGCCCAGGCGGAGCCCAGGATCTGGGGGATGAACTGATGGCCGGCCAGACGGTCCTTGATCGTCAGGTAGGGGGCGAGCACGAGGTCGTCCTGGTCGCTGCCGTCGGCGGTCTGGCCCTTGCGCTCCAGGACGCCGATGACGGTAAAGGGAACGCCCCGCAGGATGACCTGCTGGCCAATGGCGTCCTGGCCCGGAAAGAGATTCTCGGCCACGGTGGCTCCCAGGACACACACCTTGCGGCGGGCTCGGACATCACCGGGGGAGAAGAACTGTCCGCTGGACACGTTCCAGTCGCGGATCTTCTGGTAGGAGACATCCACGCCGTAGATCGGTGCCCGCCAGTTGCCCCCGCCGCCGCGGATGCGGGAAAACGTCATGATCACGGGGGTGACATCGGACAGGAGCATCGATTCGCGGGCGAGCTTGGCGGCATCGTCCGTGGACAGGCTGTGCATGGTTCCGGCGCCCCGGCTGACCCCGCCGGCAGTGTTGGCCCCGGGCGTGATCACGATCATGTTGGTGCCCAGGTTCTGGATGCTCTGCTCGATGCGGGAGCGGGCCCCGCTGCCGATGGCCACCATGACGATGACCGCGCCGACGCCGATGATGATGCCCAACATGGTCAGGGCGCTGCGCATCTTGGTGCGGGCGATGCCGCGCAGGGCGATGCGGATCAGCTTGTCCGGGCGCATGTCCCACCTCCGCGGATCATGGCGTCAAGATCGGCTGCGGCATTGCCGCGCCCGACGACCGCCTCGTCCCTGATGATGAGGCCGTCCCGCAATTCAACCACCCGCTGGGCGTAACGGGCGATGTCGGTTTCGTGCGTGACCATGAGAATCGTCAGGCCCTGCGCATTCAGTTCCTGGAACAGGGTCAGCACTTCCACGCTGGTGCGGGTGTCCAGGTTGCCGGTGGGTTCGTCGGCCAGCAGCACCGCCGGCTGGGTGACCAGGGCGCGGGCGATGGCCACCCGCTGCTGCTGGCCACCGGAAAGTTCGTTGGGCATGTGGCCGGCCCGATCCTCGAGGCCGACGCGGGCCAGGGCTTCACGTGCCAGGGTCCGGGATTTGCCGGCCAATCCCTGGCGGTCGTAGAGCAGAGGCAACTCGACGTTCTCCAGGGCGCTGGTGCGGGCCAGCAGGTTGAACCCCTGGAAGACGAAACCCAGCCGGCGGTTGCGGATGTCGGCCAGTTGGTTTCGGTCCAGCTGGTCCACCCGTTCCCCGTCCAGTTCGTACATGCCGGAAGTCGGGCGGTCGAGGCAGCCGATGATGTTCATCAGGGTGGATTTCCCGGAACCGGAGGCTCCCATGACCGCGACCATCTCGCCGGCCTCCACGCAGAGGTCGATACCCCGCAGGGCCATCACCTGGGTGGCGCCCATGTCGTAGGTTCGGGTCAGCCCGTCGATGTTGATGACCTGGCGCATGACCGACCCTCTAAAAGCCGCCGGGCCGCGGGGGACCGGACCGGCTGTTTTGTTGCTGGAAGGGAGAGGATGCCTCGGTCGCGGCCTGACTGGCCACCCCCGCGATGACTTCGGTGCCGGGTTCGAGATTGCGCCCCTCGACGGCAGTGTTGGTCCCGTCCGAAATGCCCGTGTGCACCATGATCACATCAAGGGTTCCGTCAGGTTGGGTCACCCAGAGCATTCCCCGGTTCGGCGGCAGGGTTCCCCTTTCGCCATTGCCATGTGGCTGGTCCATGGTGCCCGTCCGGCCCTTTCCGGCGGAATCCCGTGGAGCCGTTCCAGGTCCCCGTTCAGCCCGTTTACGCTGGAGGACAGCCGCCATTTCCTCAGCAGACGGCTTGAAGCGCAGTGCGGAGTTGGCCACGTACATGATGTCCTTGGCTTCCTTGATGATGAAATCCACCGTCGCCGTCATGCCCGGCAGAAGCCGCAGATCCGGATTCGCAACGCTGACCACTACCTGGTAGTTGACGACATTGTCCTCGACCACGGACTGCAATCGGACCTGCCGCACAACTCCCGTGAAGGTGTCGTTGGGGTAGGCCTGGACCGTGAATCGGGCGTTCTGGCCCACGACGATCTGCCCGATGTCGCTCTCGTCCACCGAGGCCAGGATCTGCATCTGGGTCAAATCCCCGGCGATCAAGAACAGCTCAGGGGCCGAAAATGACGCCTGCACGGTCTGGCCCACGTCGACCGTCCGCTGGATCACCGTTCCGTTGATGGGGGAGGTGATGGTGGCGTAGCTCAGGTTGCGCCGGGCCCGGTCACGGTCGACCTGCGCAGAACGGAATCCCGCCTTGGCCACGTCCAGGTTGTACTGGGCCGTGTTGAGGTCGCTTTCGGACACCATCTTCTCGCGGTAAAGGGGCTCCATGCGGTTATACTCCCGCTGGGCCTGTTTCAACTCCGCCTCCGAACGCTGAAGCTGGGCTGAGGCTGAAGCCACCGCCGAAGCCAGCAAGGTCGTGTCGATGCGGGCAATCACTTGGCCGGCCTTGACCGAGTCGTTGAAGTCCGCCAGGATCTCATCGACTCTGCCGCTGACCTGGGTCCCCACCTGGACGGTGGTAACCGGCTGGAGGGTTCCGGTGCTGGTGACCACCGAGGCGAGGTCGCCTTTGGCGATCGCAACCAGGCGGTAATGGGTCAGGGCATCCTCCCGCGGGGCCTTGACCTTCCAGAATATGGCGGCGGCGATCAGGACCAGCGCGCCGACCAGGATGACTTTCTTCATGTTCCGGCTCCGTTACTTGGTTGAAACTTGACGCACCCACTTGTACCTAACGGCCAGGGACGGTGTTCCCAGCGGTAAAAAATTGACACCTCCCCGCGCCGATCAGGGCGAGAAGGCGTTTTCTTTCCTCCTGGGACAGGGCTAATCGTCCTGGCGCAGATAGTCCCCCAGCAGGCCGCGGCTGTGTTCAGCCTCGTGGCAGTAGACGCAGAGGTTTTCCCAGTTGGAACCGTCGGCAGGGTTGTTCTTGTCGTTGCCGTCGATGTGGTGGACGGTCAACAGGTGACGGTCGGCTTCGGTGAACTCGCGGGCGCATTTGGCGCAGATCATGCCGTGCAGTTCAAGAGAGCGTTCGCGGTAGTTATAATCCTGCTTGGCCTCGCCTTTGAGGTTCTTGACCTTCTTGGCGATTTCCTCGGAAGTGGGCACGTGGTCGGGTTTGGGCCGGCCGGCCTTGCGGTGGTAGGGGTTGTGGGGGGACATGGGAACTCCTTTGGCTTGTCTATCAAGGTACAGTATTATCCGGCGGTGGGAAGCGGATTCAAGTCACGAGGAGGTATTACTTTTGCTGAAACATCAACCTATTCCTGAATTTCTCAAACGCAATACCGAGATTGAGCTCCCGTTTCCCGGCGCCGTGGGCTGGCTGCTTCAGGGGCGTGAGCAACAGGTTGTATTCGTGGAATTCAAGGAGACGGTCGCGGTGCCTGAGCACAGCCACGCCGAACAATGGGAATTCGCTCTGGCGGGGCAGGTGGAACTCCGCAGGGAAGGACGCTCAGAGTTGTTCAAGGCAGGCGACAATTTTTTCGTGCCGGCCGGCCAGCCCCATGCGGCTACGGTATACGCCGGGTACATGGCCCTCATCGTGTTCAACGAGGCTGGTAGGTACAAACCCAAAATTGCTGAATAGGGGCCGG
>CAZJGK010000074.1:0-16010 GCA_964545545.1 uncultured Fibrobacteraceae bacterium
GGACCACCGATGGGCGCCGAGTCCTCGTGTTACGCGCGACAGCACCGCCGCAAGACCCCAGCGCGACCGTGGTCCTGAATTGGACGCGGCTGCTGGAAAAAGATGACCGCTAAATGGCCCAATGTTGTTGGTGAAATTCCTGCCTCCTGGAAAATTCACCGGAAATGATGTATGCTGACAATGGGCCCCGGAACGACCGGACGCCGCCACCTCTACCGACCTCCTCAACTTCGGAGGTGCGCTCATGCGCCGCCCCACCGGCTTTTTTCTGTTGCTCCTCGGATTCGCCCTGGTGATCGCGTCGGGGTGCTCCGACTCCACCGGTCCGGGCACCACCGACGAGGAAAAAGCCGTCGGCACCCTCGACCCCGGTGCGGGGACCTTCACCCTGAAGGATCTCACCATACCCGGCCCGAACGGCGTTCCGATCCCGATCCGTCTCGAGGGCGCGAACCTCGTGTCCGATCCCCTGACGGGCACCGCCTCGCTCGATGTCGTCCTGCAGAACCTGGGCCAGGCGCCGGTCGACAGCGCCTCGGCCATGGTCTGGCTGCGCGACTTCGTGCCCGAAAACGTGTGGCCGACGAACGCCGACCTCGAGATCGCGCCGCCGTGGGCCTCCCCACCCGACAGTACCTTCCCGCACTCCTGGGTCGCCTACGGCTACGCCTACGGCAGCCTGTTCGGCGACGACGGTGTCTTGTCGCCCGGGGAGAGCAGCGGCCCTAGGACCTGGATCTTCAGCGATCCCGACCTTGTGGCGTTCGGCTTCTCGGCCACGCTGGATCAGATCTTCCCGCCTGCCGGTGCGCGCATCGCAGGCCGCTGCTTCATTGACCGCAACAACGACGGCGTTCCGCAGCCGAACGAGCCGCCCTTCTCGGCCGGCGCGGTCCAGGTGACCGGCCCCGGCGGTGACGTGGTGGCCGTGGTCAATCCCGACCCCGACGGCCGTTGGCAGGCGACCGTGGCCGAGGCCGGCCTCTACGAGGTGCGGTTCGATGTTCCCTTCGCCAGCCCGCTGCCGCCGCCCTTCACCACGCCGAACCCGCGCCAGGTCCTGATCACGGCCGGCGCCGATGGCCGGCTGCAGAGCTTCTTGAACTGCGACTTCGGTCTCGACATCCCGATCGCCGAGCTGGTGCCTCCGATCCAATTCACCGACGCACCCCCCGACTCGCTCCACGGCGAGCCGTTGCACCTGATCGGCTTCGAGCAGCAGGGTCGGCTGCTGCGTCTGCACGTGGGATACTCCGGCTGCCAGCCCGACCACGTGTTCTCGCTGTGGCTGTGCGGCGGCATCGCCGAGACGCAGCCCCCGCAGGCCGAGGCCGTGCTGCTGGGCGAGGCGGCCCAGGCCTGCCCCGCGGCCTGGGAGGACACGCCCGTCTTCGATCTCGGTCCGCTGTTCGAGAGGCTCGGCGTCCCGATTGGAGATCCGAATACCGGACCGATCCTGGAGCCGGCGATCGTGCTGAATCTCCACCTGTCGGACGGTCAGATCACGCCGATCCCGATCCAGTGGACGGAAATCATGACGCCGATCGGCCCCGACGGGCACTGAAGGCCGTTTCTGCCTTATCAGGAATCATTTTTGCCCCCCGGGAGGTTCGCGAGCAAACCGATGGAAAATATCCCCTTGAAAATCCTGCGCACGGGTGCAGACCCCGGCGCCGGGGGGGCCGAAATTCCAATTTGATAGCCATCAAAATAAATTGACAGCGGCATGGACCGGGCTTATCATTCCATTTCGACCATCATCGAAAGAGAATGCCATGACCGCCTTTGATGACACCGCCGCCCTTTTGAAAGCCCTGGCCGACCCCACGCGTTTGCACCTGGTGCGGGCCCTGCTGGACAAACCGCTTTGCCCCGAGGAGCTGGCCGCCGGGTTGGGCGTGGCCGCGGCCACCGTGAGCCACCACCTGAAGAAGCTGGACGAGGCCGGGCTGATCGAGCGCACGCGGGACCAGTACTACACCATGGTCCACTTGCGGCCGGGCGCCTTGGATCCGCGCCTGTATGACCTTGTGGCGGGGGCCGACGACGGCCTGTCGGACGAGGACCGGCGGCTGGAGGCGTACCGGCAGAAGATCCTGGCCACCTTCTTCCGCGATGGTTTGCTGGTGAAGCTGCCGGCCCAGCGCAAGAAGAGGCTGGTGGTGCTGGCGGCCTTCGCCGCCGATTTCGTACCAGGCCGGAGCTACGCCGAGGAGGAGGTCAACGAGACCATCGCCCTGCGCTTCGCCGACTACTGCGCCGTGCGTCGCGAGCTCGTGGACGCCAGGATGATGACCCGCGTCCCAGCGGCGCCCCGTGGCTTTACCTACTGTCTGGCCGAGGAGCCTGCGGTGGCGTCCTTGCCGGCGCCCGCCCCCCGCAAGGACACCCTGCCCCTGAGCCTGCAGGAGCGCAAGCAACGCGTAGAACTCTACAAACAAGCGACCCGCAAGACCGGCATCTATTGCATCCGCAATCAACGCACCGGCCGCGTGTTCCTGGGTAGCGCCCTGAACCTTCTCAGCCCCCTGAACCGGCACCGCGGCCAGCTGGGCTCCGGCTCCCACCCTTGCCAAGCCCTTCAGGCGGACTGGTTTGCCCTGGGACCGGAGGCCTTCAGTTTCGAGGTCCTCGACACGGTGGATCCCAAGCTGGATGGACTGAAGCGGGATGCGGCTCTGAAAAACCTGGAAAGGGAATGGATCGCCAAACTGCAGCCCTTTGCCGAGCGTTGCTACAACGACAGCGAGGATCTCCGGCGGCGTTGACGGGAGCTATTGAGAGGGGAACGGATTGCCCGTCCACATCCCTCTCGCGGCCTGCTCAGTCTCTCAACTTGAAAGTCACCGGAATCACGACCCACACTTCCACCGGCTTCTGATCAATCAGCGCAGGCCGGAAGACCGCTGTGCGGGCGCAAACATCCGCCGCCTTACGCAAGGCTTCGGGACCATCCACGACGATGGCGTCCTTGACCCTGCCGTCCTTGCCCACCAGCACCTGCAACAGGACCGTGCCCTCGATTCCGGCGGCCTTGGCGACCTGGGGAAAGACGGGGGCGTCGATGCTGATGCGGACGGGCTCCTGGTCCACCGCGATGAAATCCGTGGGTGACGGAGAGGTGTCGATGTCCACATCGACGCTCAGGGAGTCCCCGGTACCGTCGCCGCTGTTCATGCTCGACAGGTCGATGGGCTGCAGTTTCTCGGCCATCTGGGTCTGGGTCGCGATGGTCTTGGTCTGGGCCTTCTCGTCGGCCACGGGGACGGGGACGGCGATGGTCGGCGGGGGAGCGGCGACCTTGGCGACTTCTTCGGCCACGTTGATCTGGGGTGCGGTGGGACGCGCAATGGACGGCGGAACGCCCAGATCGGTATAGCGCACGATCTTGACATGGCGCGCCACGGGCCTTGCCGGTGGCTGGTGGTGCGACCACCACAACCAGGCGCCGGCGGTCGATCCCACCAGCAGCATGGTGATGATGTTGCCCCAGGTCAGCCACTTGGCGAGTTCGCGCCGCAGGGGGTTCTGGTCCCCGGTCAAGGGCAGGTGGGGGGCGTCGTCCAGGGAGTAGGCCCAGGGGATGTGCCGCACTTCAGGCGGGGCGAGGTTCTGCGGAGCGTTCATCGGGCGCCCTCCAGGACCTTGATATCCTGATCCTTCATGGGCACCATGCTGAAACGCTCCATGCCGGCGTCTTCCAGGGTGTCCATCATGTCGACCATGGGTTCGTACCGGGCCTGGCGGTTGATCTTGACCAGGATGATGATGTCGGGATTGGCTTTTTCGGCCGCCTGGAGGTTGGGCCGCAGATCCTGCCAGGTGATGGGCTCGATGCCGCCTTTGCCCATCTTGACGAACAGGGATTCATCGCGGTCGATGTACACGGTCATCACGTTGGATTCGGGGACCTCGACCGTGGCGCCCGGCTCGGGCAGGTTGACCTCCATGGCCAGGGGTCGGCGGAACACCGTGGTGACCATGAAGAAGATGAGCAGCAGAAACGCCACATCGACCATGGGCGTCATGTCCACCCGGACACCCACGCGCTTCTTCTTGGCGCGACCCAGCACGCCCTGGCCGGGTTTGCCCTGGTTTCCGTTTTCCGGTGCGGCGATATCGGACATCTCGAAACTCCTGTGGGACGAGAAACTATTTTCCCGGCTCTGACGGGGTGCCGACGGCGTCGTTGTGCGGCGTCCGTTTCTTCAGGTCGGTCATCAGGTTGAAGCGCAGGGTCTTGGCCTTGGCCAGATCGTCCATCAGATCGGCCATGGCCCCGAACGGCGCATCCCGGTCGCCCTTGACCACGACCACGGCCGTCGGGTTGCGGCTGCGCCAGTTGACGATGGCGTCCAGGACGTTGTCCGGCGCCAGGGCCTGGACATCCCTGCCCGTCGCGTCGGAGATGAACATCTGACCGGTCTTGTTCACGGTCAGGATGATCGTTCCGGTGTCGGGAACATGGATTTCCGAACTCGACAGGGGAAGATCCACCGACACCTGTTCCGGTGGCTTGAACTGGGTCGTCGACATGAAGAAGATGAGCAGCAGGAACGCCACATCCACCATGGGCGTCATGTCGATATGGACTTTTTTATGGGCAGTCACGGTCGGCGCTCCTTGCGACTTCCTACTTGGACTCCAGCAGCTTGAGAACCTCGTAGGAGGTCTCCTCGACCCGGTTGTTGAAATTGTCGACCTTGGTGGTGAAGTAGTTGTACAGCATGGTGGCGATGATGGCCGTGGTCAGTCCCAGGGCGGTGTTCACCAGGGCCTCGCTGATGCCCAGGGCCAGCTGGGTGGCGTCCGGCGCTCCGGCCCGCGACATGGCGTGGAAGGAGCGGATCATGCCGATCGTCGTGCCCAGCAGCCCCAGCATCGTGGCGATGGAGGCGATGGTCGACAAGGCGTTGAGGTTCTGCTCCAGGTTGGGACTCTCCAGGGCGTTGGCCTCCTGCAGGGCGCGCCGGGTTTCGTCCATGAGCTCCTTTTTGGAAAGTCCGGAGCCCGCCGAGTTCCGGTAGCCCTCAAGACCCGCGCCGATCACGTTGGCCAGGCTGCCGCCCTGCTTCCTGCAGGCCTCGACGGCGTTTTCCATTTCACCGGCGTGGACGGACTGCTTGAGGTTCTTGACGAAATCGGCCACGCCGCCGCGGCCGCCCGCGCGCCACAGCACGATGAACCGCTCGATGGCGAAGGTCATCGTCAGGAAGAAGAACGTAAGGCCGAGCACCAGCAACGGGCCTCCCTGCTGGAGGTAGTCGGGAGCGTTCTGCCAGATGAACCAGGACACGACGATCGAAACCAGGGTAATCGGGATAAGCACATAGCTTTTCATCGCAGCTAGTTTTCCTTTCCATTGTTCTTGGCTTGGGTCAAAAGATCAGATCCTGTCTTCAGCATGGAATTGTGCGGATCAATGGCCCGCGCCTTGACGAAGTCCTTCTCGGCGGTGTCCAGCTGGCCCAGGCCCAACCGGGAGGTGCCCAGTCCGGCCCAACCGTCGGCATTGCCGGGTTCGGCCACGGTGGCGTCCTTGTAGAATTTTACGGCGTCGGCATAGTCGGCCCGCCGCAGGCTGCAGAAGCCCACACCCCGCAGGGCCTTGGGATTGTGCGGCTCACTGTCCAGGACGGCCCGGTATTCCTTTTCGGCCTCCACCAGGGATCCGGTCATGGCCAGCCCCTGGGCCAGGAGCAGGCGCGCCACCGTCAGGTCGCCGCGCAGGGCGACCGCCCGCCTGAAATCCACCACGGCGCTGTCGATGTCCCCGGCCTGGAAGCGGGCGATGCCCAGGTTGAGGTGATTGGCGGCGTTGTCGGGGGCGAGTTTGGTCGCCAGGGCGAAGGCGGTCACCGCCGCCCGGGGCTGGCCGCGGCCCAGCTCAAACAGCCCCTGTTGGAAGGGCACGCGTGAGGATTGGGGATCGAGGGTCGCGGCGTGGGCCAGCGTGGAGTCGGCGGCGGCGAATTCCCCGTGATCGTTTTGCCAGGCCGCCAGGTCGACCAGATCGGCCGCCGACCAGGGCAGGTCACGCGGCAACTCGGCCACCAGGGCTGCGGCCTGGGCACGGGTCGAGTCGTCGTCGGCATGCAGGCCGGCCCTGGCGAAGGCGAACTTCGCCGCCTGATCGTCGGGGGTCCGGGCCAAGGCGGCGCGGGACGCGGCCAGTGATTCGTTTGTGCGCCCCAGCTGGAACAGGGCATCGGCAAGGCCAAGCTGGGCCTTGGAGTCGTCGGGCTTGAGGGCCACCAGGCGCAGGTAGGTGCCCGCGGCCTTGTCGTACTGTTTGGCGCGGCCGAAGAGGTCGGCCAGGTCCGCCAGTGCCGGGGCGTAGGTGGAATCTGCGGCCACGGCCTGCAGATAGCGGTCCATGGCCTCGTTGTAGCGCTGTTGCTGTTCGAAGAGCTGGCCCAGTTCGACCAGCCTTTCCGCATTGGGCGGTTGGTTGCCGATGGCGAGGGCCTCCTCGTAGGCGGGGATGGCCAGGGCGGGGATGCCCTCCAACCGGTACACGCGGGCCACGAGGTAGGCATAGGTCGGATTCAAGGGAGCCAGATGCCGGGCTTTCAGGGCGGCCGCCTCGGCGCCGGTCAGATCGCCGGTACCTTGCAGCAACAGAGCCAACCCGTGTTGGTACAGGTCTTCTCCCTCCACCAGGCCGTGCTGCTTGCGTCCCTGCTCGAGTTGCTTGCGGGCGTCTTGCCAGTTCCCGGCATCCATCAAACCCATCGCCATTCCGTAATGGGCTTCCCAGAGCTTGGGATCCTGCTCGAGAGCCAGAGTGAAGGCATGTTGGGCGTCTGCGGCGCGGCCTTGGCGCAGCAGGGCGATGCCGAGACCCGCCTGAGCCGGCGCGTATTGCCCTCCCGCCGCGGCCAGAGCCTGGCGGCAGCGGGCTTCGGCTTCGGGGTAGGAGCCCCGGGACAGATCAAGCCTGGCCAGTCCCCACAGGGCCTCGGGCAGGTGGTAGTTGTTGGCGACCGCAGCCTTGAAAAAAACTTCGGCCCCGGCCAGATCCCCGGCGGCGAAGGCCTTGTTCCCCTGCCGCAAAGGATCGGTGTCGATGGTGTACTGCGCCCGATCGGCCCTGGCGGCGCCGGTGGCCAGCATCAGCACCAGGCCCAGAATGAACATCCCCGCAATCCGGCGCCGGGAGACGGACCGGGTCCGGATGTTCCTGTGGCGGCATGAGCCGGGGTTCATGATAACTCCTTATTTTCCCAAGGGTTTGCGGGACAGGTAAATTTCCCGCAACATCGCCCGGGCAGGTACGACGCCTGCCCGTTCCACCTGCCTCAGGCCGCGGCCGGCCGCCATGTGGGTGACGAAACGACCACCTTCCGGATCCCCGGTACTCCGGCAGGCCACCCACAAGACATGATGCAGGGGATACCTTCCGGTCGCCACATTCTCGTAGGTGGGTTCGGCCGGCAGGCTGTCCGTGGACACCCGGGAAGGCAGGAAGCGGACGCCTTGCGGGGGCGCGGTCTCCGCGCCTTGAGGGAGCACCAGGCTGCTCACCAAACCCCAGACGCCGCGCTCGTCCGCTGCAGCGGCTGTCGCCACCGCGGCCAGGACCTCCACCGAATCGGGTAAAAAAACCACGGGGGATCCCGCGGGGGGAAGATCTTCAGTCAGGTTCAGGTTCTCGCGCAGGACATCCCACAGACCTTCGTTGGGGTCGGACATGAAAATCCGCCGCAGACCCGGCAAACGTCCCGCGAGGGCCGTGTCGAGTTGCGCGGGTGTCAGGCTTCGGGTCCCATCACCTGCGGTGGCGGCCACCAGAATCGCGCCGATGGCAATGGGGGTCACAATGGCCGTATCGCCGGTCACCTGTTGGAACAACGTCTGCTCAAGGGGAGAGGGGAGACGATAAAGGAACGCCACATCCGCTTGCGAATTGATCAGGTCTTCCAGGGCCTGGTTGGTGCTGCCGCCTTTGATCTCGATGGTCAGGTCGGGGTAATCCTGCCCATAGTCGGCCAGCAGTTGGTTGATCAACCCGGGAGCCAGGTCGCTGCCGCTGACAACCAGGGTGGACGCAGCAGGCTGGGTCGGGGTCTTGAGGTGGGCGACCAGGCGCTTCCAGGGAACGCCACCGCGGTAAATCAACAGGATGGCAAGGACCACCAGATAGATGGTTATGCGGATCAGGAACCAGGTGCGTCTCCGTGAGGGCATTCAGGGCCGATTTCTGTTGCGCCATGGGAAAGGTGCCTTGATAATACCCCCATGGCCAGCCAACGATTGATCCTGTGGAATATTTCCCGCCTTCGGCGTTGCCGGTGGTTCCTTCCGACGCTGTGGTGCGTAGCGGTCCTGGCTGCCTCCCTGTTCCTGGCCGGCTGCCAGGAAGCGGGCAACCGAACAAAAGCCAATTTTTCCGGCTCGCCTTATGAAACCAGTTTCATTGACACGGTGCAAGTCCGAACTTTCAATTTTTTCTGGGATTTGTGCAATCCCCACACGGGGCTGGCGCCGGATCGGTACCCCACGCGGTCCTTTGCCAGCGTCAGCGCGACCGGTTTTGCGTTGACGGCCTATCCCATCGGCGCTGAGCATGGATGGGTCACCCGGGAAGCGGCCGCCCGGCGAGTCCTGCACACGCTCCGCTTTTTTCACGAGGCGCCGCAGGACTCCACGCCCTCCGCCACGGGCTACCATGGCTTCTTTTACCACTTCCTTGATCCGGACACCGGGCGGCGGTTCGGCACCGTCGAGCTGTCCACGGTGGACACTGCGCTCCTGCTGGCCGGGGCCCTGTTCTGCCAGTCCTACTTCGACCAGGCCAACGCCACCGAGGACAGCATCCGCACCCTGGCCGAGGATCTCTACCTGGCCGCGGATTGGACCTGGGCTTCGGTCAGGCCGCCATTGATCGGCCACGGGTGGAGTCCCGAGCACGGACCCATGCCCTACGATTGGGGAGGGTACAACGAGGCTGCGCTGGTCTACATCATGGCGTTGGGTTCGCCGAGCCATCCGGTGGCTGCCGAGGCCTGGACGGCCTGGACGGCCGGTTACCGCTGGGGAGATTTCGAGGGCGAGGACCAGATCGGTTTCGCGCCCCTGTTCGGGCACCAGTACACCCAGGTCTGGGTGGACATGCGCGGAATCCGCGACGCCTACTGCCGCGACCACGATCTCGACTATTTCGTGAATTCCCAGCGCGCCCTGCGCGCGCAGTACGCTTACGCCCTCGCCAATCCCGGCGGTTGGGTGGGATACGGCCCGCGATTGTGGGGCCTGACCGCCTGCGACGGACCGGTTGAAGGCACGTACACCATCGAGGGTGCGCCACGCGCCTTCCACACCTATTGGGCCCGGGGCGCCTCCTTCACCGCCGTGAGGGATGACGGCACCGTCTGTCCCTCGGCCATCGCCGGCTCGTTGCCGTTTGGACCCGAATTCATCCTGCCGACCCTGCTGGCCATGCGCGAAGACCATGGGGACAGGCTTTTCGGCCCCTACGGATTTCGCGATGCCCTGAATCCCACCTTCACCGTGGAGACGCCGGTTCAACACGGACACGTCGTGCCCGGGTACGGCTGGTACGACACGGATTATCTGGGCATCGATCAGGGTCCCATCGTGGCCATGATCGAAAACCTGCGCTCGGAACTGATATGGCGGACCGTCCGGCGAAATCCCCATATCAGGCGCGGCTTGCTACGGGCGGGATTTACCGGTGGCTGGCTGGCTGAACCGAATGACGCGCCGTGAGGCGGGCCTCGGGAATATCAGCAACGTCGGCGGTGATTCTGCTGGCCCTCGTGCTGTCCGGATGTCACGGACAATCCCGGGACGTGACCACCCTGCGCTTCTGGGCCATGGGGCGGGAAGGCGAAGTGGTCCGCGACCTGGTGGCGGAATTCGAGGCCCAAAATCCCGACCTGCGCGTGGATGTCCAGCAGGTTCCCTGGTCGGCCGCCCATGAAAAACTGCTGACCGCTTTTGTGGGCAAAGCCACGCCGGATATCGCCCAGCTGGGCAATACCTGGGTGTCCGAATTTTCCGCCCTGGATGCCCTGGCGCCCCTGGATACCCTGGTGGCTTCATCGCGGGTCGTGAATTCCCGGGACCAGTTTGCCGGGATCTGGCAGACCAACATCATAGGGGGCCGGCTGTTCGGAATTCCCTGGTATGTGGACACGCGGGTGCTTTTCTACCGGACCGACCTGCTGGCCGCGGCAGGCTATGCGTCGGCTCCCCGCACCTGGCAGACGTGGCGCGCCGCCATGGCCGCGGTGACGGCCAAGGGAGGCAAGGGACACTACGGGATCCTGCTGCCCTTGAACGAATGGACGCAGCCGGTGATCCTGGGCCTGCAACTCGGCTCGACCCTGTTGAAGGACGGCGACACCCGCGGGGCGTTTTCCGGTCCGGAATTCTCCCGGGCCTTCGCCTTCTACCTGGGACTGTTCCGCGACGGTCTGGCTCCCCCGGTGGCCAACAACGAGGTCGCCAACCTCTACCAGGAGTTCGCCCGCGGAGCCTTCGCCATGTACATCACCGGTCCCTGGAATCTGGGCGAATTCAGCAGCCGGCTGCCGCCGGAGCTCCAGGATGCTTGGGCCACCGCGCCCCTGCCCGCACCCGAGGGCGCACCCGATGACGGGCAACCCGGGGTGTCCCTCGCCGGAGGTTCCAGCCTGGTGGTGTTCCGCAGTTCGCCGCACGCGGCCGCAGCCTGGCGTCTGATCGAATTCCTTTCCCGAGCAGAGCAGCAGGTCAGGTTTTACCAGCTGACGGGGGATCTGCCGGCGCATCGCGCCGCCTGGGACAATGAGGTGTTGGCCGCAGACCCGCGGGCGGCGGCTTTCCGGACCCAGCTGGAAAATGTGGTGGCGACTCCCAAGATTCCCGAGTGGGAGCAGATCGCCAACCGGGTGTGGGAGGCGGCGGAACAGGCCATCCGCGGCGCGTCCACCCCCGCGCAGGCGCTGGCCGACCTGGATACCGATGTCGACCGGATGCTGGCCAAACGCCGCTGGCTGGCGGAGCGGCGGGCGGAGACGAACCCCAACCGGGGGCAGGAACCATGAGCTCGTCCCTTGAACGCCGCAAGGCCCGCGCGGCCTGGTTGTTCCTGACGCCCGCGATGGTGCTGTTGGCGGTGTTCTTTGTGATCCCGGTCGTCGTCGGCCTGCTCTTGAGCCTGACCGATTTCGATCTCTACGCCATCGCCTCCCCCGGCACCGTGCGCTTCGTGGGCCTGAGCAACTATGGGCATCTTCTTCACGACGGAACCTTCTGGCAGGCGCTGCGCAACACGTTGCAGTTCGTCCTCATCGGGGGGCCCTTGTCGCTCGCGGTATCCCTCGGTGCGGCGCTGCTCGTCAACGCCCGGTTGGTGCGGATGCGCGGCTTGTTCCGGACCATCTACTTCGCGCCCGTGGTCACGACCCTGGTGTCGGTGGCCATCGTGTGGCGCTACCTGTACCACCCCCACTACGGCCTGTTCAACTGGGTGCTGGGCTGGGTCGGCCTGGGACCGATCGATTGGCTGGGCGATCCCCACTGGGCCATGCCGGCCATCATCCTGCTCGCGGTCTGGAAGAACTTCGGGTACAACATGCTCATCTTCGTGGCCGGTCTGCAGATGATCCCCCGCTCACTCTACGAAGCCGCGGAAATCGACGGGGCCGGAGCCTTCGGCAGCTTTCGCAACATCACCCTGCCCGGTCTGGCGCCCACGCTGCTGTTCGTGAGCGTCACCACCATGATCGGTTTCTTCCAGCTGTTCGCCGAACCGTACGTGATGACCCAGGGCGGACCCCTGGGCGCGACGCGCAGCCTGGTCCTGTTCATGTACGAGGAGGGTTTCCGCTGGTGGCGCATGGGGATGGCTTCGACCGTGGCGGTGATGCTGTTGTTGATCACCCTGGCCGGCACTCTGGTGCAGCTGCGCTGGGTCAGGAGGGAAGAATGAACCGGAAACGTGTGCGCTCCGTGGCGTTGCACGCCGCCTTGACCACCGGAGCCGTCATCACCCTGACGCCCCTGGTCTGGATGGTGGCCGCGTCCTTCATGCGGCCCGGCGAAGCCAACCAGATGCCGCCGCCGTTGTTGCCCTCGGCGCCCACCCTGGACAACTACCGGCAGCTGTTCACGCGCCTGGACATGCTGCGCAATTTTTTCAACAGCGCCGTGGTGACGGTGCTGGCCACGGTGTTGTCGGTGACGGTCACCTCGTTGGCGGGTTATGCGTTCGCCAAGCTGCCCTTCCGGGGCCGGGAGGGGCTGTTCAAGACCCTGGCCTCGGCGCTGGTCGTCCCCGCCCAGGTGGGCATGCTGCCGTTGTTTCTGCTGCTGCGGGAACTGGGCCTGGTCAACACCTACGCCGGGGTGCTGGTGCCCTACCTGGCGAGCATCTTCGGCATCTTCCTGATCCGCCAGTATGCCCTGGGTGTTTCGGACGAGTTGCTGGATGCCGCCCGCATCGAGGGCGCCGGCGAGTTCGCCATCTTCCGCCTGGTCGCCCTGCCCGTCATCAAGCCCATCCTGGTGACCATGGCGGCGTTCACGTTTCTCAACGCCTGGAATGATTTCATGTGGCCGCTGATCGTTCTATCCGACAGCAGCATGTACACCCTGCCGGTGGCGCTGGCCAACCTGGTGGGCGAGCACGTCCAGGACACCGAGTTGATGATGGCGGGTTCGGTGTTGACCATCCTGCCGGCGCTGGTCGTGTTCCTGATCTTCCAGCGCACCTACGTGGAGGGCATCATGGCCGGGGGAGTCAAGGGTTGAGAGCCTTGCTGTTGAGAGCCTGGCGTTGGCGGCATGTCTTGTTGTCGGCGGTTGTTTGCGGCCTGCTGGGGGTTGCCGGGTGCGGCCCCAACGGTCCGGTCAAGCTGGGGGACCCCGCAGAGTGGACGGCCCATCCGGCCGACGGGGTGTCTCTGGATCTGAGTGGCGATCAGGGTGCCCTGCGCATGGATTTTGCCTTCAAGGGCAGCGGCTGGGCCATCGCCCGGCGGCAAGTGGATCTCGATTTGCCCGACAACTACGCCTTCCGTTTTCGCCTGCGCGGCCAGGGGCCGGCCAATGACCTGGAATTCAAGCTGATCGACGATAGCGGCGACAATGTCTGGTGGCACGTCGAACGGGACGTGGTCTGGCCTTCGCAGTGGCGGACCATCACCATCAAGAAACGACAGCTCGCGTTTGCGTGGGGCCCGCGGGGAGGCGGGGACATCACCCATGTCGCGGCCATCGAGTTCGCCGTCACCGCCGGCAACGGCGGCACCGGCACGGTCTGGATCGACGGCCTCGAACTCGTGCCCCTGCCCGACGCCACGGGGCCGCTGCCGCCCCTGGTGGCCACGGCAAGCTCGCAGGCCGAGGGTCATGACCCCGGGTCGGTCCTGGATGATGAGCCAAACACCTTCTGGGCCGCAGCGGCCGGTGACCCGCAGCCCTGGCTGGAACTCGATTGCGGTCGGTCGCGCGAATTCGGGGGCTTGAGCGTGGAGTGGGCGCCCGGCCGGCAGGCGACCGATTACGTGGTCGAGGGCTCCGACGACCGGCGCACCTGGGCCACGTTGCAGCAGGTCACCGGCGGCAACGGCGGTCTTGATCCCTTGTACCTGCCGGACAACCAGTGGCGTTACCTGCGCCTGCGGATGACGGCCTGGGCCGGGGACTCCGGACCGGCGATTACCGGAATGACGCTGCAACCTGTGGCCTGGTCGGCGACGCGAGAAACTTTTTTCATGAACATCGCGGCCCGGGCCCGGCCCGGCCTTTACCCCCGGGGGTTTCTCGACGAGCCCTCCTTCTGGACGGTCGTGGGCGTGGACCGGGATGATCGCGAGGGGCTGCTGGGGGCCGACGGTGCCGTGGAAACCGGGCCGGGAGGATTTTCCCTGGAACCGTTCCTGGCCACCGGCGGGCGGCTGCTGACGTGGCATGACGTGACGGCCAGGCAAACCCTGGCCGACGGGGATCTGCCCATCCCCACGGTGACCTGGGAATGTCCGCCCTGGCGTCTGGAAATCACGGCCCTTGGTACGGGCGATCCCGGCCGGTCATCGATTCTGGTCAGGTATCGCCTGGAAAATCGGGGCGCCGCCGCCGATTCGGCCACCTTGTATCTGGCGGTGCGACCCTTCCAGGTCAATCCGCCTTCCCAGTTCTTGAACCTGCGCGGGGGCACGGCGCGCGTGGACAGCATCGCGCGTCAGGGCAGGACCATCGTCGTGGATGGCCGGCCCCGCGTGCTTTTGTTGCGGGATCCGGACGCTTTCGGAGCCACGACGTTTGCCGGGGGCGATGTGGTGGCCGCATATCTGGAGGCAGGACATTTGCCGCCGTCGAACCGGGTGGCCGATCCGTTCGGCGCCGCATCCGCGGCGGCGGCCTTCTCGGTGAAGGTGTCCCCCGGAAAAGCCGAGGGGGTGGATGTCCTGATCCCCCTGCACCGGGAATCGCCCTTGGCGGTCGGCATGGATGCCGACGCCGCCCTGGCCGCAGCGGTGGCCGGCTGGCGTCAGGTGCGCGACCGGGTGGTGATCCAGGGTCCGCCGGCCGCGGCGGATTTCCTCGCCACCCTCAAGGCCCAGCTGGGTTGGATCCTGGTCAACCGGGCCGGGGTCGCGATCCAGCCGGGGGCGCGGTCCTACGCCCGCTCGTGGATCCGCGACGGGGCGCTGACCGGCGAAGCTTTGCTGCGTCTGGGCCACTTCAAGGAAGTGCGGGATTTTCTGACCTGGTTCGCTCCCTACCAGTACCCCGACGGCAAGGTGCCCTGCGTGGTGGATCAGCGCGGGCCTGATCCCGTGCCGGAACACGATTCGACCGGCGAATTCATCGCCCTGGTCACCCAGTACTATCGCTACACGCATGATCTGGAATTCCTGCGCACCATGTGGCCGCGGATTCTCGCGGGGGTGGACTACCTGGAATCCCTGCTGGCTGAAGGCCGCACCCCGGAGAACCAAACCGCAGACCGGCGGGAGTTCTACGGCATCCTCCCGCCGTCGATCAGCCATGAAGGCTACTCGGCCAAACCCATGCACTCGTACTGGGATGATTTCTGGACCCTGCGGGGTCTGAAGGACGCGGCCTGGGCTGCGGGTGAACTTGAGGATGAGAAGGCGGACAGCCTGGCCGTCTTGCGCGACCGCTTCGCGACGGACCTGAAGGCTTCCATCCCCGCGGCCATGAGCCGTCACGGCATCGACTACGTTCCCGGCTGCGCCGACCTCGGCGATTTCGACGCCACTTCGACCACCATCGCCCTGGACCCGGCGGCCGCCGAAGACCTTTTGCCGGCCGGCGCCCTCGTCGAGACCTTCACGCGCTACTGGGATTTTTTCGCCGCCCGTCGCGGCGGCGAACCATGGGTCGCGTTCACCCCTTACGAGATCCGCACCATCGGAGCGGTCGTGCGTCTGGGCTGGCGGGAGCGCGCCCGGGAACTCGGGGACTTCTTCCTGGCTCACCGCACGCCGCCCGGTTGGCGGCAATGGGCCGAGGTCGTGGCCCGGGATTCCCTGAAGGCGCGTTTCATCGGCGACATGCCCCATACGTGGGTGGGTTCCGATTTCATCCGCAGCGGTCTGGACATGTTCGCCTACGAGTTGAGAGCCGAAGAACCGGGAGGCCCCTCGCTGGTTCTGGCCGCCGGGCTGCCCGGAACCTGGCTCGCCGACGGGGGTGTGACCGTGGGCGGTCTGCCCACGCCCTACGGACCGCTTTCCTACCATCTGAACGCGGCGGGAGACGACGTGCTGATGACCATCGCGGGTGGCGTGACGATTCCCGACGGAGGCCTCATCCTGGATCCGCCCATACGGAACAGGCGCCCCTTCATCGCCGGGATCGCCGCGGCGACAGACTCCCTGGGACGGGTCCTGGTCCGGGACCCTCCCGTCACCGTCAGGTGGCGTCGGTGATGACGGCGCCGTTGGTGCGGATTATTTACTATTTATTAGTAATCATATTCCTTCTTACTTTTTTAAGTATCCAACTAACTTAGAGATAGGCTCAGAATG
>CAZJGK010000075.1:0-15606 GCA_964545545.1 uncultured Fibrobacteraceae bacterium
GACGGGTTTTCTGGGCAACAAGATCCTGAAGACCAGCAAATTCAACCCCTACCTTACCGCGGCCGCCGGAAAGGTCACCTGGGAATTGGACAAGGATGGGCGGGGCTCGGATATCCTGAAGCTGGGTCTCGATCTCCTGGAGGGCACGAATCTCGCCGTCAGTGCAGGCCTGGGGACCGAGTACGAGATCACCAAGAAGCTGCAGCTGGAATTTGATATCGTCTGGCGCTACTTCAATACCGAGGACAAACTTGTCTGGAAGGATGTGGACCATAACTGGTCCAACACCCACGTCTGGGCAATTTCCTTAGGGGCGACCTACGGACTTTTCTAGCGGCTCAACGCCAAGATCATGCGAAGGGGCCGGCACTTGGTGCCGGCCCCTTTTTCACCCAAGCCGCTTGATCAAGTACCGGCGGAGTAGTCGTCCAGGTAGGCGATCTGCTCGGGAGTCAGGTGGTCCAACCCTGCATCCAGGGTCGCCAACTTGATCCCTGCAATCTGTTGATCCTGCTCCTCGGGGATGTCGTGGACGGTCGTTTCCAGACCCTTGCCCTCCTTGGCCAGCCGGACCATGGAGAGGAACTGGTTGGCGAAGCTCATATCCATGACCTCGCTGGGGTGCCCCTCGGCCGCAGCCAGGTTCACCAGCCGGCCCTGGGCCAGCACGTAGATCCGGCGACCATCGGCCATGGTGTATTCCTCGCAGTTATCACGGATCAAACGCTTGCTCTTGGCCATGGCTTCCAGCTCATGGAGATTGATCTCACAATCGTAGTGGCCGGTGTTGCAGACGATGGCGCCATCCTTCATGACCGCGAAGTGACGGCCCAGGATAACGTCTTTCATGCCCGTGGCCGTGATGAAAACATCACCGACGGCGGCGGCCGCGTCCATCTTCATGACCCGGTGACCGTGCAGGGTCGCCTTCAAGGCAGCGGTTGGCTTGACCTCGGTGACAATGACGCTGGAGCCCATGCCCGCGGCCCGCATGGCGCACCCGCTGCCGCAGTGGCCAAAGCCCGCGACCACGAAATTCTTGCCCGCCAGCAGCACCGACGTTGCGCGCAGGATACCGTCCAGGCTGCTTTGCCCCGTGCCGAACACGTTGTCGAAATCCCATTTGGTTTCCGCGTCGTTGACGGCGATCACGGGGTACTTCAGGGCGCCGTCCTTGGCCATGGCCCGCAGGCGGTGGACACCGGTCGTGGTCTCTTCGGTGCCGCCGAGGATGGTCTTGGCCAGCTCGGGATGGCGGTTGTGAACCGAGAAGATCAGATCGGCGCCGTCATCAAGGGTCAAGGTGGGTTTCATCTCCAGGGTCTTGTCGATGCACCAGTAGAATTCCTCGGTGTTCATGCCGTGCCAGGCGTAGATGCTGATGCCGGCCTTGGCCAGAGCGGCGGCCACCTCGTCCTGGGTCGAAAGGGGATTGCAACCGGACCAGCTGATCTCCGCGCCGGCCGCGGCCAGGGTTTCGACCAGCACGGCGGTCTCCTTGGTCACGTGCAGGCAGCCGGCGATGCGCATACCCTTGAGGGACTGCAGCTTGCTGTGTTCCTCGCGCAGTTTCATCAACACCGGCATGCGGGATTCGGCCCAGTCCATTTTCATGCGGCCCTTGGCGGAAAGTTCCAGGTCGCGGACCTTGAATTTGGGACCTTCACTGTAGGTTTCGCTCATCGTTCAGCTCCTTGCTGGAGACCGGAGTCCCCGTTGGTTTTGCGTGCAATGGTGAGAAAAATATCCGGCCAGCGGGCCCCGGAGCCGGTTCCGGTCAGCGGCCCGCGGCTCAACCAGGACGCGGGCTCCAGGCCGGCGTCGGTAAAAAACTGTTCCATTTCCGGTTGCGAGAACCCCAACCACTGGTGGGCGAGTTCTTCGCGCATCCACTCCTGCTGGTGGGGGCAGAAGGAGGTTACGGTTACCCGGCCTCCCGGCCGCGTCACGCGGGCCATCTCGGCCACAGCGCGCGCCGGGCGCGCCACATGGTGCAAAACCATGGCGCAGTTGACCACGTCAAAACATTCGTCGCGAAGCGGCAGGTTTTCCACCCCGCCGGCGCAGAAATCCACGCCCGGCAGATTTTCGCCGCGGCAGAGTTCGCGCGCGCGGACCAGCATGGGCTGGGTATGATCGAGGGCCAGAACCCGCGCCCCGGTGACCGCAAAGCTCTTCAGGATCGCACCCGTCCCCGTCCCCACATCCAACACCTGGATACCTGGTTCGACCAAGGCTCCCATCATGCCCACATCCAGATCCGGGTGCTCGTAGTGCCGACGGATGGCGTCCCAGCGATCGGCCATACCCGAAAAAAAGTCCCGCGCCCGCATCTGGCGTTCGGCCAGCACGCGGTGCAGACCCCGATCATCTTCAGGGGCCTCGGCAACCTGGGCGGCAAGCGCCACAACCGGTTCCAGCAGCGCGGCCCCGCCCGGAGCGTCCTCAGCCTTGCAGAGGCGATACCAGCTCCAGGTGCCCTCGCGGCGCTGGGTAATCAGCCCCTGCTTGCGCAGCAATCCCAGATGCTTGGAGACGCGCGGCTGGCTCAGCCCCGTGATGGCCACCAATTCCTGGACATTCACCTCTTCCTGAGCCAGCAACCGCAGCAACCGCAAACGCACGGGGTCGCTGATGCTCTTGAACAATGCTGCCGGATCAGGCAAGAAGACCTCGTTCGCCGGTTTCGCTCTGGGTTCGGGTTGGGGAACCGGCTCAGAATATACCTCCGGGTTGATCTCCGCAAGGAAAATATGCTTTTATCGTTATAAAATGATTAAGTATGGTTTTCCCCGGGAACCGGTTGTTCCTCGGACTCAACGACAGCAGGCATACCACAGAAGGTCGGTCAAAGGCAGGATTGGGATGGACGCACCCTCAGCGGCGAGTGACCCCTTGATCTGACCCAGGCAGCCGGGATTGGTCGTGACGATGAGCTGGGCGCCGGTGGCGATCAGTTGACGCGCCTTTTGAGCCCCCACTTCTGCGGCCAAGACAGGATGCTCCAGCGACCATACGCCCCCGCTGCCACAGCAGATCGCCGGGTCTTCGGGCTCCAGCAGCTCAAGTTCGGGAATGGCGCGCAGCAGATCCCGGGGCGCGGCCGAGATTTTCTGACCGTGCTCCAGGTGACATGCCGCATGATAAGCGACCCGCAGGCGCACCGGCTCCGGTGGTGGCAAAACCAGGCGCGCCAGGGCCTCCGTGGCGTCGAGGACTTCGGCCTGGCCGGAGTTCATTTGTTCCTTCAACTCCAACCCGCAGCCCGCGGCTTCAACCACGATCCAGCGTTCGCTTCGCAGCGGCACAAAAGCCTGTTCATTGCGCTGATGCAAAACGGCGCGGTCATTTTCGCGCCCGGAGTGCCCCGCCAGCGCCCCGCAACAGGCCTGGCCCGTGGGGATATGCACCCGGCAACCGCAACGCCGCAGCAGATCGATCAAGCGTCGCGACGTGTCCGGCAGCAGCCCCGCATTGGCGCAGCCGGTAAAAAAATCGATGTCCGCTGCCGCCGCATCGCCCGCGGCTCGGTCGTGGGGTGGCCGGGATTCTCTGACCCCGCCCAAACCGTCAAGCAGCGCCGTCAGCTGCTCATCGCGGCGCGGCGCGGTGGGCACACCCGCAGCCAGCCGCGACAAGCGCGGGCCCACCGCAAATTTCGACAGGCTCTTGAGCGCGCGTAGCACAGGCGCCCGATCCAGTCGTTTCAACAGCCAACCGGGAACCTCCGGCTGTTCCGTGGACAGGGTCCCCGAGCCATGGAACTTCCGGGCCAACTCCCGGCCATGCTCGAACAGACTGAAGGGAACGCCGCTGGGACAGGCGGTTTCACAGGCCCGGCAACCGATGCAGAGGTCGAAGGATTGCAGCGTTTCAGGCCCGGGAGTCTTTTCCCCGGCGGCCAACAGGCGCTGCATGAGCACCAACCGGCCGCGGGGTGACAGCACCTCGTTGCCGGTGGCGTTCCAGGTGGCGCAAGTCGGCAGGCACAGGCCGCACTGCACGCAGCTGCGCAACAGCGACGCCAACTCCCGGGGATCCGGTCGCCGGGTCATGCTTGCAACCAACCGGGTCGGGGCAAGTCATCGCGGGGATCAAAAAGAGTCTTCAACCCGCGCAACACATCCAAGGGCACGGCCTCGGCCGGAGCCGGCAACCCGGTCCACGCACCCTGCCGGCACACGACGTCGGCAAACCCGTGTTCATCCGACTCCCGCGCCTCCGGCGTCCAGCACACCCGCGGGGTCAATTGCCACACCATGCGGCTAGAAAGCCCTGGGACCAGGCCAGGGATCGGCGCCAACATGGTCCACGTTTCACTGGCGACCGCCCAGGCCGGCAAATCCAGATCCGCCAGGCTATCGACAAAAGGCAGCACCTGGTGCCGCTTCACACCTGCCGTGCCCTCCAAACGACGGTTCAATTCCCCCAGATCCCAGACCACATCGCGGCCCGGGGCCAGCACCGTCAAGCTCCCCGCATGGCCTTCGCCGGCGGGATCGGCCAGCACTACCGCGCCCGGAAACGCTCCCTGATGGGACGCCAGGACTTCAAGCAAGCGACCGATGTCATCCTGCAGTTCGCATACCCACACCCCCAGCGACGGCGGCAAAGGGCGCACCTTGAAGGTCACGGCCAGAGCGCGCACGAAAACATCCCCGGAGCCGCACAACGCCTGGGCCAGCGAGTACCCCGCCACGTTCTTGTAGACCGGCGCACCGGTGTGAAAAACCCGGCCGTCCCCCGTCTCGGCCCAGAGTTCCAGGACCACGTCGCGGACCGAGCCCCAGGCCCCCAGGCCGGGACCGGGCAACAGGTTCCGCACCAGATCCCCGACCGTGCCGGCGCGGCCCAGACCCAGGGTGCCGTCGGCTGCCTTCAGCCACGCGCCCACCGGCACCCAGAGGCCGCGCTCCCCGAGCGCGGACTGCATCTCAGCCAGCGGCATGCCCACCGGGCCGGTCACCGTCAGACTCTCCCAGTCGACCGTCAGTTGTGCGGGTACCGGTTTGACCGGCGCATAATCCGCATCCGGAGGGGTCAGCATCTTGCCCGGATTGAGAATGCCCGCAGGGTCGAACACCTGCTTGAGTCCGGCCTGCAGCGAGGCCGTTACCCGATCAAGCATCAACGGCAGCAGGTGAAGCTTCTCGATGCCCACACCATGTTCACCGGTGCAACTGCCGCCCAGTTCCAGGGCACGGACCACGATGGCGTCGGCCGCGGCATGGGCCCGCCGGGTGAGTTCCGGATCCCGATCGTCGTAATGGATGCCCGGGTGCAGGTTGCCGTCCCCGGCGTGGAAGGTGGTGGCGATTTCCACCGAGAAGCGCGTCTTGATGTCCTGGATATCGCGGACCAGTTGCGGCAACCGGCCCAGAGGCACGACCACATCCATGGTGACATAGTTGGGCGCCAGCCTGCCGACGGCGCCGAAGGCCTTCTTGCGGCAGCGCCACAGCGCGACGCGCTCCTGTTCATCGGCCGCCAGGGTTACCTCGCGTGCGCCGCCCGCAGCCAGAATATTCCGTGCAGCGGCAGCGTCCGCCTCGACCGCAGCCTCCGGCCCGGAAAACTCCACGATCATGGCGGCCTGGACATCGGTCGGGAATCCGAAGGCAAAGGCTTCCTCCACCGCACGCAACATGGTTTGATCCACGATCTCCACGGCCACCGGCAAAAGTCCCGACTGCATCAGGGTCGCCACGACCCCCACCGCGTCATCCAGGAGCGGGAAAACCCCCAGCAGAGTCCGGGTCGCCGCACCCGCGGGAATCAGGGCCAGGTCGGCGCCCGTGACCACACCCAAAGTCCCCTCGCTGCCGCACAGCAGGGAGACAAGGTCGATTCCCCGCTCGACACCCAAACCCCGACCGGTCGTCCACGGGCGTCCCTCCGCATCACACCACTGCAAACGCCGCAAATGGCTCAACGTCACGCCGAAACGCAGGCAATGGGGGCCGCCTGCATTCTCGGCTATGTTGCCGCCGATGGTCGAAGCCGCCTGGCTGGACGGATCGGGGGCGAACTCCAGGCCTGCAGGTCGGGCGCGGCGGCTGACGGCCTCGTTCAGCACTCCGGGTTCCACCTGGATACACCGACCGACCTCATCCACCACGCCAAGGTTCCGCATGCGACTCGTGGTCAGCACCACGCAACCGTCGACCGGCAAGGCACCGCCGCTCAAACCCGTGCCCGTCCCCCGGCAGACCACCGGTACGCCGGCCCGGGAACACAGAGCCAGCACGCGCTGCACCTGCTCCACGTTGCGGGGCAGGGCGACGGCGGCGGGAAGACCCAGTTCGAAGTGGGAAGCATCACGGGCATAGACGCAACCGGAAGCGGCGTCGGTGAGCAGGCCGGCCGGGCCCAGCTCAGCCCGCAACCGTTCCACCAATTCCGTCATCAGGAACTCAACATCCTCTTCAAGGGATGGACCAGGCGCAACAGGCCACGGCCCAGCAGGGCAAAGCTATCCTCGAACAAGGCTGCCATGGTCGGCAGCAACAGGGAAGTCAAAAAAGTACTGACCAGCAGGCCGCCCATGATCACCAGGGCCATGGAGTAGTAGTAGACGCCCCCCAGGGACGGTTTCTGGATCACGATGGGCACCAGCCCCAGGAGAGTGGTCAGCGCGGTCATGAGAATGGGCCGTAGGCGTTCCCGTCCGCCCCTGAGCATGGCCTCGGTTCGCGGCATGCCGCCCCGCCGGTAGCGGTTGATATGCTCGAGCATGACGATGCCGTTGTTCACCACGATCCCGATCAGCAACAGCAGTCCGATGGCCGCCGGCTGGTCAAAATCGGTCCCCGTGGCATAGAGCGTCCACGCCGCGCCCGCCAGGGCGAACGGCAGGGAGATCATCAAGGCCAGGGCCTGGCGCACCGACTCGAACAGCCCCGCCATGACCGCAAAAACCAGCAACAGGGCCAGCATCAGGTTGGTCAAAAATTCCTTGGACTGTTCTTTCTGTTGGGCCTGCCACGCGCCGAAAGTCCAGGAGTAACCGTAGGGGAAATCCATCTCGTCCAGAGCCGCTTTGACCTTGGGAATGTAGTCGTCGCGGGTGCCGTCGCGGTAGCGCGCACTGACCCACACGCTGGTCAGCCGGTTGTCCCGCTGGATGACCTCGCGGCCGGGCAAGGAGACAAACCTGGCCACCGACGACAAGGGGACCTCCTGTCCGTTGGTCGCCTGCAGGGGGAGGTTGTGCAGCTGGTCAAGGCTCTCGGTCATTTTCTCATCCAGGGTCAGGCGCATCTCGCGCTCGCCGTCGGCCGTGCGAAAACGCTGCAGCCGGCGGCCGCGATAGGTCAGGCCCACCACCTCGCCCACCTGGCCGGGCTGCACGTCGTAACGGGAGATCAGGTCGCGATCGGGCTGGATGTGCAGCTCCTGTTGCGCCTCCTGATGCCGGGTGTCGACATTGGACAAACCGGGAATGGCCTCCAGGCGTTGGATCGCCTGGGCGGCCAGATCCAGCAGGACACCCGTGTCTTCGCCCACCAGTTGAAAAGCCACGCGGTGGCCGCCCCCGCTGCGGCGCCAGTCCTGTCGGTTCTCCTGGACCTCCAGGCGCACGCCGGGTATTTCCGGCAGCAAACCGGGCAGTTTTCGGCGCACCATGGCGATGTTCGCGTCGTTGGCCTGGCCATCTTGGAGATAGATCCTGGTCAGGGTAAAATGATCGCTCCAGAAGCTGTAAACGGACTTGGCGAGCAATTCGTCCCGGTGGGGTTGGATGGCTTCCTCAACCCGGCTGACGATTTTCTCCTTGGCTTCGAGAGGCAAATCCTCGCTGAAATTGTAACGCAGCTGGACAAACAGCTCGGTCTGGTTGGTGTCGAAATTCATGTCCACATGGCGGAAGGGAAAAATGGTGGAAACAACCACGACCAACCCCGTCACCACCGCCAACCAGCGGTGCCGCAAACCGAAGCCCAGAACATGCTGGTACCTGGTCTCCAGCCAGACCATCCAGGCGGCCTTGGCACGTGGACGCGAGCGAATGTAGCGTGAAGTCGCCAGGGGAATCAAAGTCTGGCTGATGAACAGCGAGGCCAGCAGGGTCAGGCAGACGGTGATCCCCAGCACCTTCAGATAAATATTCATTTCGCTGGGCTTGTTGAAGATCAGCGGGAGAAAGACGATCACCGAAGTGAGGGTGGCCGCGACCACGGCGGTGGTCACCTCGCTTGAACCGCGCAGGGCGGCCTCTTTCAGTTCCATCCCCTGTTCCCGGTAACGGAAAATGTTTTCCATCACCACCACCGCATTGTCCACCAGCATACCTATGCCCACGATGAGGCCCAGGAGCGTCAAGGTGTTCAGGTTCTGGCCCTGGCTCCAGATTATGCCGCAGGTGACGATCAGGCTGAAGGGGATGCACAGCACGGCAACCAACGTGGTGGAAAACCGCCTCAGAAACACGAACAGGACCACCGAGGCCAGCAGGGCCCCGAAAATGCCGGTGAAGGTCAGGTCACGCAGGGTCTTGCGAATCTCACGCCCCTGGCTGAACCAGATCAGGAAGTCGACGCCCTCCATTTCGGGATCCTTGTCCATGGCGGCAATAGCCTTTTCCAGCGCGTCACAGACCTCGACGGTGTTGGCCTGGGACTCCTGGGAAACGGTCACCCCCACGGCGAAGTGGCCGTCCAGGTGGCGGCCGTACTCCAGGGGGGGTTCCGCGTAGACCACATCGGCCACATCGGACAGACGCAGCCCGTCAGCACGCAAGGGCAGAGCCGCAATCTCCTGGACGCTGGACAGGGTGCCCACGGTGCGCACCACATAGCGGGTCGGCCCGGCGGTGATGTATCCCAGCGTCTGGTCGAAGTTTCCCGACCGCAGCACACGCCACACCTCGCGCACATCCATGTTGTGGCGGTTGAGATCGGCGATGCGCAGGTTGATCCGGACCTCGCGCGGGTTGACCCCGTCCAGGCGAACCTGGGCCACGCCGGGCACCCTCTCCAGCGGCTTGATGATCTTGCGGTCCAGCAGGTCGTAGCTCTTGCTCAAATCCAGGGTCGAGCTGAGCCGGCCTTCGAGAATCGGCATGTCCGCGTCGCGCGAACCCCAGTCCGTGCTGACCTGGATGTCCCCCATGTCGTCGGGCAATTCGGAGCGGATGCGGTCGATCTGTTCCCAGATTTCCACCCGCGCCAGGTGCATGTCCGTGGACCAATCGAAGCCCAGGCGAATGTTCCCGCCGTCACTGCCGCAGCGCGACCACATGCTCTTGAGGCCCTTGAGCGATCCCAGCGCATCCTCGACCGGCCGCACGACCATGCGCTCGACCTGCTCGGGCGACGCATTCTCGTACGGCAGCTGGACGAAGAGCTCGGGCTGCTGGATGTCCGGCATGAATGCCAGAGGCAATCTCAGCATGGCCACCACCCCGAGCACCACCAGGGAGATGATGATCATCAGGGTCGTCACCGGGCGCCGAATGGCAATTTCGGGCAGGGTCATCCCGGCAGCCTTTCGTCCGGCACCTCAGGATTGATCCGCGACGGCACCACCATGTAGGCAGCCGGTATCACGACCAGGGTCAACAACGTGCTCAAGGCCAGGCCCGCAGCCACCGTGATCGCCAGCGGCGAACGCAACTCCGCGCCCTCGCCCCACGAAAGCGCCATGGGCAGCAAACCCAGGATGGTCGTCAGGGTGGTCATCAGAATGGGCCGCAGGCGGATATGCCCCCCCCTGATCACGGCCTCACCCTTGGCCATCCCTCCCCGCCGCAACCGGTTGATGGTATCGATGAGCACAATGGCGTTGTTGACCACGATGCCCACCAGCATGATCACCCCGATCAGCACAATGACGGAAATGGGTGTGCCGGTGGCCAGCAGCCCTCCGACGACCCCGACCAGCGCCAGGGGAATGGTGAACATCACCAGCAAGGGGTGCAAAAAGGATTCGAAGGTGGCGGCCATCACCAGGTATACCAGGAAGATGGCCAGGGCGATGGCGAACTGCAGGCTGCGGAAACTGACCTGCATTTCCTTGTTCTGGCCGCCCAGCTCCGTGGTCAGTCCCACCGGAGGAGGATCCTGCCGCAACGCCGTCTTCACGTCGGTCACCGCGCCGCCCAGCCCGCGGCCTTCCAGATTCGCCGTGACCACCGCGGCTCGTTGCTGCTGCAGGCGGTGAATCTCGGCAGGTCCCCGCGCCTCGCTGACATCGGCCACCGACAGCAGCCGAATGGGGTTGCCGTCCGGCCCGGGCAGAATCAGGTTGCGGATATCCGAGACGCTGCTGCGCTCATCTTCCTTGTTGCGGATGCGGATGTCGATTTGACGATCCTGTTCCTTGAACCGCGTGGGCACCACGCCCTGGACGCGGTTGCGCAGCGTCTGCGACAACACACCCATATCCAGACCCAGGGAAGCCAGCCGGTCACGGTCGAACACGACTTGCAGTTCGGGATTGCCCGCCTCGAGCGAGGAGTGCACATCGACCAGCCCCGGCACGGCTTCCAGATCATGGGCCACACGCAGCGAGTAGTCCCGTAGCTGGCCCAGATCCTCACCGAAAATGACAACTTCCACGGGGGTCTTCATGCTGAAGTAGGACGGTTTGCCAAAACGGGTTTCAAGGTCGGGCAGGTCGACGAAGGAGGCCCGCAGCCGATCGGCCACCGCCGCCTCGGCCGCATCGGAGGAACGTTTCTTCAGGACGACATTCAGCTGGCCCAGGTTCTCGGCCTTGGTGTTCAGCGTGACGCCCCCGGAAACCAGACGGCTGCCCACGGTGGAATAGAAGCGGTCAATATCCGGATCCGCCTTGGCCTCATTTTCCATGATCTGAAGCATGCGGTCGGTGCCGGCCAGGGAGGTACCCTCGGGCATGTCCACTTCGAAGAAGAACTCACCCTCGGCCAACTCGGGAATCAACTCGCTGTCCAGAAAGCGGGTCGCCCACAGGGCCGTGAAAAACAGCAGAAAGCCCACCGCCAAGGTCAGGCCGGGCTTGCTCAGGGCTCCCCGCACCAGGTGGTCGTACAAGCGGGAGAACCAGCCCAGGGTCATTTCGGCTTCCGGCTTGGAGCTGGCGACCAGGGACGACGAACACTCGGGATGTTCGTCGGATTTCGGCAACCGCTCGCCCAGGGCGCTCAGCATGGGAATAAGCGTGACCGCCACGGCCAAGGACGCCAGCAGGCTGAACGTCACCGTCAGGGCCTGATCCTTGAACAACTGACCGGCAACGCCCTCGACAAAAACGATGGGCAGGAACACGGCCACGGTGGTCAGGGTGGAAGCGACGACGGCTGGGCCGACCTCGCTGGTGCCTGCGACGGCGGCCGTGAACAGGGTCGCGCCTTCCTGTCGCCTGCGGTGGATGGACTCCAGCACCACGATGGAGTTGTCCACCAGCATGCCGATCCCGAGCGTTAGCCCGCCCAGGGACATGATGTTCAGACTGATGTCCAGGCGGTACATGGCGATGAAAGTGGCGATCACCGACAGCGGAATGCTCGTGGCGATGATCAGGGTGCTGCGCAGGTTCTTCAGGAAAAGCAACAGCACCAGGACCGCGAGAACCCCCCCGATCAGGGCCGCGTTGCGCACTTCCTTCACGGCCTGGGCAATGAACCGGGATTGGTCAAAAAGCACCGTCAAGGTTGCCCCAGGCGGCAGCTTGCCGTCACGCCAGGTGGCCAACCGCTCCTGGAGTCCCTTGGCCACGGTCACGGTGTTGGCGTCGCCCTCCTTGAAGATGGAGATCTCCACCGACTCCGCACCGTTGACGCGGGTGATCTCGTCCCGTTCCTTGTGGCCCCGGCGCACGTCGGCCACTTCCTTGAGCCGCACCGAAGCGCCGCCCTGGCGGCGAATGATGAGATTGCCGATCTCATCCACATTGTCGAATTCGTTGACGGTGCGGATCAGAAACTGGCTGTCACTGCCCCGCAGGGCCCCGCCCGGCAGGTTGATGTTGCCCACACCCACCGCCTGGCGAACCTCGTCCAGGCTGATATGCAGGGCGGCCAGACGGCTCTGATCCACTTCGATCTCGATCTCTTCTTCGAGTCCCCCCTTGACCTGGGCAGAGGCCACCCCCTTGAGGGTCTCGAAATTCTGTTTGAGTTGCCGGTCGGCCAGCCGGCGCAGTTCGGTCAGGCCCTGGGGTCCCGACAGGGCCAGGCGCATGATGGGATCAAGGCTCGGGTCGAACCGCAACACGACCGGATTGACCGCCTCGGCCGGCAGCACCAGGCGATCGAGTTTCTCCCGCACTTCCATGGACAACAGATCCATATCGGTGCCCCAGGCAAATTCCAGGGTCACCTCCGATACTCCCGCCCGGGACACGGAGTGAATGGTCTGCAGCCCCCGCAACACGCCCACCGCTTCTTCGATGGGTTTGGTGATCAGATTTTCCACCTCCTGGGGAGCCGTGTCCGGAAAGTCGGTCTGCACCGTCAGGGAGGGATAGGAAATGTCCGGGAAGAGCTCCAGGGAAAGGCGATTATAGGCCACGAAGCCGAACGCGATCACGGCCAGCGCAGCCATGACCACGGTCACCCGGCGGCGGACAGCGGTTTCGATCAACCCCCGCATCACGACTCCGCCGCAACGGGTTTATCGTCCAGAACCTTCACCGGCGAGCCGTGTTTCAAGGAGCGCTGACCCCGAACCACCACGTTCTCGCCTGGTTGCAGGCCCGCCAGGATCTCCGCGTGATCATCGTCGGTGAAACCAACCTCCACCACCCGGCGCTCGGCAACCTGCGCAACCTGGTCGGAGCCGTCCTTGCCGGGCGGGTCCGTCACCAGATAGACCACCGTCTCCCCCTGGTCGGTCAGCACCGCCGCGCGGGGAACCAGCAGCGCCTGCGGCCTCAACTCGGTCACGATACGCACCTCGGCAAAATCCCCGGGCCGCGTGCCGGCGGGATACTCGGGCACTTCGATGGTCAGCTTGATCGTCCCGCTGGCGGGGTCGATCACCGGGCTGATCAACTTGATGCGGCCTTTGATGACGGTGTTGTTGCTGTCCAGGGTCAGCGCGACTTCCTGGTCGCGCTGGAGCTTGTGGAACTCGCGGCTGGGCACATGGACCTTGGCCAACAGGGGATGGAAATCCGCCAGCACAACCAGCGGGGTCCCCACCGCAAGGTTCTGACCCACATCCACCAGGCGTTGGGTAATCCGGCCGGCAAACGGCGCCTTGACCGAAGTGTAGGACAGATTCATGTCGGCCAGACCCTCCTCGGCCTGGGCGCTGGCCAGATCGCTGCGCGCAGCCTCGAACTCCTCCTGGGTCACCATCTGCTGTTCCAGCATGGCCTGCAGGCGCTCGAACTTCGCCTTCAGATTGGCGGTTTGGGCCTGGGCCTGCTGCAGCTTGAGCAGATACTCCCGGTTCTGGATCTTGAGCAGGACCTGTCCCGCCTGGACCTCGTCCCCTTCCTCGCAGAGCAACGCATCAACCAGGCCGCCGACCCGGGCCAGCACCTGAGCCTGTTTATTCGCCTCGAGGGTCGCCGTGGCATGAAAATAGGTCGCAATGGGGCCCCGCATCGCCGCGGCAACGGCCACCGGAATCGGAGGCTGATCCAGGCGGCCATTGGCCTCCGGGTTGTTTCCCTTGCCCTGGACCTGGGTCGACGATCCGGTCGTTGTTCCCTTGTTGCACCCGGTCGTCAGGACAAAAAGCAAAACCATCACCAGGGGAAACAACACCCTGCGGCCTCGCAGGGATTTCAACACGCGCAATGTTCCGGACATGAATAAAGACCTTTCGGGTTGCAGCGGCTCAGAAGAATATTCCCGTCAATATGGTAACAATCACCTACCATTGCCAAGTGACATCCTGCCCGGCGGGAGGATATCCCCCTTATTGACGGAACCTGCGGCGTCTTTTAGATTAGAATTCGATATTCCTGTATACCGCAACCACCATGCCGCCGAGGCATTCAGACCCCAGGGAGTGATCATGAAGATTGCCGTCTGTGTCAAACAGGTTCCCGATTCGGAAACCCGGATCAAATTGGGCGCCCCCTCTACGGAACTGGACCAGTCAGGTTTCACCAGAGTGCTCAACCCATACGACGCCTATGCCGTCGAAGAGGCCGTCAAGATCAAGGAAGCCGGAACCGACGTGGAAATCACGGCCATCACCGTGGGCCCCGAAACCGTCAAGGAAACCATCAAGAAGGACTGCCTGGCCGTCGGTTGCGACAAGGCTATCCTGATCGACGATCCGGCCTTGAAGACCACCGACCAATCCGGCCTGGCCGCGGTGCTCACCGCCGTGCTGCAGAAAGACAGCTACGATCTGATCCTATTCGGCATCAAGGCCATCGACGACGACAGCGGCCAGATCGGCATCATGGTGGCCGAGAAGCTGGGGCTGCCCCATGTCTCGACCATCACCGCCCTGGAACTGGGCGACGGCGGCACCCTGACCGCCCACCGGGAGATCGAGGGCGGCAAGGAGATCGTCACCGCCGCCATGCCCGCCGTGCTGACCTGCCAGAAGGGTTTGAACGAACCCCGCCTGCCGAGTCTGCCCAACATTATGAAGGCGAACATGAAGCCCATCGAGAAGCTGACCTGCGCGGACCTGGGCCTGGAAGTCCCCGCCGCCAAGGCGACGATCAAGATGTACTTCCCGCCGGCTGCCAGAGGCGAGTGCAAGCTGGTCGAGGCCGAGGATCCGGCCGCCGCCGCCCGCGAACTGGCGCGCCTGTTGAACGAGGAAGCCAAGGTCATCTGAGCCAACTTGCCGGCCCCGGTCGGTCAACATAGAATGGAGCAAGTCATGCCGAACATTGCCGTTTTCATCGAGCAACGGGACGGGAATTTCAAGAAGGTCGCCTGGCAGATGTTGAGCGAAGCCAAGCGTCTGGCGGCCGCAGCCGGTGGCGAGGTCTGGGGCCTTTGTCTGGGCGCCGATGCATCCGCCGAGGCGGCCAAGTATGGCGCCGACAAGGTGTTCAACGTCACGGGCGATGCCTTCAACATCTACAACAGCAACCAGTGGGGCGCAGCCGTCGCCCAATTCTGCACCGCGCATAAGCCCGACATCCTGCTGCTGGGGTCCACGGCCATGGGCAAGGATCTGGGGCCCAAGGTGGCCGCCAAGCTGGACTGCGCCTGCATCAGCGATGCGGTGGGCCTGGTCTACGCCGGCGGCTGGACCGTGCGCCGGCCCATCTACGCCGGCAAGTGCTACATCGAAGTCGAACCGCACACCGACATGGCCGTCATCGGCATCCGGCCCAACGCCTTCGTGCTGGCGGAAAATGCCGGCCCCGGCACAGCCGAGACCTTCGCCCCCGACCTGTCGGGTGTCGAGCCCCAGGCCGTGGTCGCCTCGATCGAGGCCTCGGCGGGCGGCCGGGTGGAATTGACCGAGGCCGAGATCGTGGTCTCCGGCGGCCGCGGCATCAAGGGTCCCGAGAACTACGCCCTGATCGAGAAGCTGGCCGACGCCCTGGGCGCCGCAACCGGCGCCAGCCGCGCCATCGTCGACGCGGGCTGGGTGGACTATTCCCATCAGGTGGGGCAAACGGGTAAGACCGTCGGGCCGAACCTCTACATCGCCTGCGGCATCAGCGGCGCCATCCAGCACCTGGCGGGCATGA